>NZ_JBEXCR010000012.1:0-319431 GCF_040605375.1 Nonomuraea sp. NPDC005650 | reverse complement strand
ACCGCTCCATCAGCCAGGAGGCCTGGGGTCGCACCGTGACGATGCTGACGTACAAGGCCGCACGCTACGGCGGCGCGCTGCACAAGGTTCCCGCTCCGGGCACCTCTGGGCGCTGCTCGGCCTGCGGGTTCACCACCCCGGGCAGCCGGGAGAGCCAGGCTGTGTTCGTGTGCAAGAACCCGGGCTGCGGCTGGTCCGGCAACGCCGACCACAACGCCGCCCGCAACACCTTGCATCTGTATCGGATGGGCCTTGCGCTCGTCCCGGCGGCCGGGAGGGCAGTCGTCAGGCGCGCTGGCCGCGTCAAGCCCGCCACCGCAAGGTAGGAGGGAATCTCCTCCGTTCACGGAGGAGAGCACTTCAAGTTCTGGTGATGGTCGTGATCGGCGCCGCGTACCTCGTGACGCTGCTGGCGACCCGTGGCCGCCGGGCGCTGGACATGCCCGACATGCACTCGATCGACGGCGCTTTCGCGCAGAAGGAGCAGAGCTGACGATGCACATCCTCGCGATCGACCAGGGCACCTCCGGGACCAAGGCCATCGTCGTGGACGCCGGCGGCGCCGTCCTGGCGATCGCCGAGGAGGCCCTGCGCCCGCGCTACCTGGAGGGCGGCGGGGTCGAGCAGGACCCGCACGCCCTGCTCGACTCCGTGCTGACCGCCGGGCGGCGCGCCGCCGCCGCGGCGGGCGTGCCGCTGGACGCGGTCGCCCTGGCCAACCAGGGCGAGACCGTGCTGGCCTGGGATCCCGTCACCGGTGAACCGCTCACCCCGGCCATCGTCTGGCAGGACCGCCGTGCCGAGCCGCTGTGCGCCGCGCGGGCCGCGCACGCCGGCCGGGTGGCCGAGCTGACCGGCCTCGTGCTCGACCCGTACTTCTCGGCGCCGAAGATGCGCTGGATCCGCGAGGAGCTGACCACCGAGGGCGTCGTGACGACCACCGACACCTGGCTGGTGCACCGGCTGTGCGGGGCTTTCGTCACCGACGCCACCACTGCCAGCCGCTCTCTCCTGCTCGGGCTGGAGGACGCGGAGTGGAACGGGGAGCTGCTGGAGGTGTTCGGGCTCGGCTACGAGCGGCTCCCCGAGATCGTCGCCTGCGACGCCGTCGTCGGCACGACGAGCGCGTTCGGCCCGGAGGTTCCGGTGACCGGGCTGATCGTCGACCAGCAGGCCGCGCTGCTGGCCGAGGCGTGCCTGGAGGCGGGCACCGCCAAGTGCACGTACGGCACGGGCGCCTTCCTGCTCGCCCAGCTCGGGACCTCCCCGGCGCGCTCGGCGTCGGGTCTGGCCACGTCGATCGCCTGGCGGCTGCGCGGCGAGACGCGCTACTGCGTGGACGGCCAGGTCTACACCGCGGCCTCGGCCGTGCGCTGGCTCGCCGACCTCGGCCTCGTCTCCGGCGCGGACCAGCTCGACGCCGTCGCGGCGCCCTCCAGCGAGGGCGTGCTGTGCGTGCCGGCGCTCGCCGGGCTGGCGGCGCCGTGGTGGGACGCCGGCGCCACCGCCTCGTTCACCGGGATGACGCTCAGCACCGGCCGCGGGCACCTCGTACGGGCGCTGCTGGAGGGGGTCGCCGCGCAGGTCGCCGGGCTGGCCGCGCTGGTCGGGGCGGATCTCGGCGCGCCGCTGTCCCGGCTGCGCGTGGACGGCGGCCTGACCCGCTCGCGCGTCCTCATGCAGGCGCAGGCCGACCTCGCCCAGGTTCCCGTGGAGGTCTACCCGTCGCCGCACGCGACCCCGCTCGGCGCCGCCGCCTGCGCGCTGATGGCCCTCGATCCGGCTCTGGACGCCGCCGCGGCGGTCGGCGGCTGGCGGCCGTCGGCCGTCTACGAGCCCGCCTGGCCCGCGGACCGGGCCGCCGCGCACCTGGAGCGGTGGCAGGCCGCCGCCCGGGCGGCCCTGTCGTCGAAGGAGAGCTCGTGAACACGTACGACGTGGCCGTGATCGGCGGCGGCATCGTCGGCGCAGCCATTGCGCGCCTGCTGGGCGGCACCGCGCTGTCGGTGGCGCTGCTGGAGGCGCGCGACGACGTGGGCGACGGCACCAGCAAGGCCAACACCGCCATCCTGCACACCGGCTTCGACGCCAAACCGGGCACCCTGGAGTCCCGCCTGGTCGCCCGCGGCTACGACCTGCTCGGCCGGTACGCCGAGACCACCGGCATCCCGGTCGAGCGCACCGGAGCGCTGCTGGTCGCCTGGACGCCGGAACAGCTCGACGCCCTGCCGGAACTGCGGGCCAAGGCCGGGCGCAACGGCTACACCGCCTGCGAGATCGTCGACGCCGCCGAGGTCTACCGCAGGGTGCCCGCCCTCGGCCCGGGCGCGCTCGGCGGGCTGACCGTGCCCGGCGAGTCCATCATCTGCACCTGGACCACGAACCTCGCCCTGGCCACCGACGCCGTCAACCGGGGCGTGACGCTGCTGCGCGGCCACCGCGTCACCGCCGTCCACGCCGGAGCGGACGCCACGCGGCTGGAGACCACGGTGGGCGAGGTCGGCGCCCGGTGGGTGGTCAACGCCGCCGGGCTCGGCGCCGACGCGCTCGACGCCCTCTTCGGCCACGACCGTTTCACCGTCACGCCGCGCCGCGGCGAGCTGCTGGTCTTCGACAAGCTCGCCCGGCCGCTGGCGCCCTGCATCGTGCTGCCGGTGCCGTCGTCCGCCGGCAAGGGCGTGCTCGTCAGCCCCACCATCTACGGCAACGTCATGGTCGGCCCGACCGCGGAGGACCTGACCGACCGCACCGCCACCGGCACCTCCGAGGCGGGACTGGAGTTCCTGCGCGAGAAGGGCGCGGAGCTCATGCCCGGGCTGATGGCGGAGGAGGTCACCGCGACGTACGCGGGCCTGCGCGCCTCGATCGGACGCGACGACTACCTCGTCGACCTCGACGCCGGGCAGCGCTACCTCCTGGTCGGCGGCATCCGCTCCACCGGCCTGACCGCCGGCATGGCGATCGCCGAGCACGTCGCGGGCCTGCTCAAGGGCCACCTCGACCTCACCCCGCGGCCCGGCCTGCCCGCGCCACCGCGCATGCCCAACCTCGGCGAGTCCTTCCCGCGCCCCTACCAGGACGCCGCCGCGATCGCCGCCGACCCCGAGTACGGCAGGGTCGTGTGCTTCTGCGAGCGGGTGACGAAGGGGGAGATCCGCGACGCTCTGGCGTCGGTGATCCCGCCCGCCGGGCTGGACGGCCTGCGCCGCCGTACCAGAGCCATGAACGGACGCTGCCAGGGCTTCTACTGCGGAGCCCGGGTACGCGAGATCTTCGAAGGGGGAAAGGCATGAGCGAGCGGGTAAGGGTGGCCGTGATCGGCGCGGGCCCGGCCGGGCTCACCGCGGCCGCCGCGCTCGCCCCGGCCGTGGACGGCGAGGTCCTGGTCCTGGAGCGCGAGCCGGAGACCGGCGGCATCCCCCGGCACAGCGACCATCCCGGCTACGGCCTCCGCGACCTGCGCAGATTCATCTCCGGACCCGCCTACGCGCGCACGCTGACCCGCCACGCCCGCGACGCCGGAGCCCGGCTGGAGACCGAGGCCATGGTCACCGGCTGGGCCGGACCGCGAACCCTGGAGGTGACCTCGCCGCGCGGCCGCCGCCTCGTCGAGGCCGACGCGGTGGTCCTGGCGACCGGCGCCCGGGAGCGGCCCCGCCCGGCCCGGCTCATCGCCGGCGACCGTCCCGACGGCGTCTACACCACCGGCCAGCTGCAGAACCTCGTCCACCTGCACCACCGCGAGGTCGGGCGGCGCGCCGTGGTCGTCGGCGCCGAGCTGGTCAGCTGGTCGGCGGTCCTGACCCTGCGCGAGGCGGGCTGCCGCACGGTGCTGATGACCAGCGAGTACGAACGTCCCGAAGCCTACGCGGCCTTCCGCGTCCCGGGACGGCTGGCCTTCGGCGTGCCCGTCCGGGCCCGGACCCGGGTCGTCGCCGTCAACGGCAAGGGCCGCGTGACCTCGGTCGACATCGAGGACCTCGCCACCGGGCGGCGCCGCCGCGTCCCGTGCGACACGGTGATCACCACCGGCGACTGGATCCCCGACCACGAGCTGGCCCGTACGGGCGGCCTGGAGCTGGACCCGGCCACGCTCGGGCCACGCGTGGACACCTCCCTGGCGACGAGCCTCCCGGGGGTGTTCGCGGCCGGGAACCTCCTGCACCCGGTCGACACCGCCGACGTCGCCGCGCTGGACGGCCGCCACGTGGCCGCGGCCGTCCTGCGGCACCTGGACGGCGCCCCCGCCCCCGCCGGCGGGGTGCCGCTGGTAGCCGAGGCGCCCCTGCGCTGGGTCGCGCCGCAGCTCGTCCGTCCGGGCGCACCGCCGCCCGCCCGCGGCAGGCTCCTGCTGTGGACGGACGCCTTCCGGACGTTTCCGCGGGTCACCGCCACCCAGGACGGACGCGTCCTCGGCCGTGCCCGGGTGCCGTGGCCGGCGGCCCCCGGCCGGGTCTTCCGCGTCCCGTTCTCCCTCGTGGCGGACGCCGACCCCGCGGGCGGCCCGGTACGCCTCGCCCTGGAGTGACCGCTATCCCTGTGGTTTGCGGGCTCCAGCGGGCCCGCAGCGCGGGGGCGGCGGCCTTGGGCCCGCGGTCACCCCGACTTATTTAACAACTGAAACTTTCAGGTGATCCCTCACCTCCCTCGGGCCGGTCGTCGCAGGCAGGGCATGGATCGGCACTTCGCGCGGGGGCAGGCGTGATCTCTCATGCTTCTCCGGCCTTCGGCGGCTCTATAGCGTGTGGGGCGCTTCCCGCCCCGGATGGCCGGGGCCCGACCACGAGGTAGGTCATGAGAAGAAGGCTTCTCGCCCTCTGCGCCGCCGTGCTCGCGGCCGTCGCGTCGGTTTTGGTGTACGTCCAGTCCGCGTCCGCGGCCGCGGGCCTGCACGTCAGCGGTACGAAGATCGTCGAGGCCAACGGCCGGGAATTCATCATGCGGGGCGTCAACCACCCCCACGTCTGGTACACCAACCAGACCAGCTCGTTCGCCAACGTCAAAGCGCTCGGCGCCAACACCGTGCGCGTCGTGCTCGGCAGCGGCAAGCGGTGGGGCCCGTCCACCGACGTCGCCAACGTCATCTCCCTGTGCAAGCAGAACAAGCTGATCTGCGTGCTGGAGGTGCACGACACGACCGGGTACGGCGAGGAGGGCGCCGCCGCCTCGCTCGACGAGGCGGCCGACTACTGGATCAGCCAGAAGAGCGCGCTCGTCGGCCAGGAGAACTACGTCGTCATCAACATCGGCAACGAGCCCATCGGCAACACCAACGCCGCCCAGTGGACCGCCGCCACCTCTAACGCGATCAAGAAGATGCGCAGCAACGGCTTCGAGCACCTGCTCATGGTCGACGCCCCCAACTGGGGTCAGGACTGGCAGTACGTCATGCGCGACAACGCCCAGACGATCCTGAACGCCGACACCCAGCACAACACCGTGCTGTCGATCCACATGTACGCCGTCTTCAACACCGCCGGCAGCATCGTCGACTACCTCAACCGGTTCCAGGCGAACGGGTGGCCGCTGGTCATCGGCGAGTTCGGCTGGCGCTTCAGCTCCAGCGAGGTCGACCACGAGACGATCCTGGCCGAGGCGCAGTCGCGCGGCCTCGGCTACCTGGGCTGGTCCTGGAGCGGCAACACCGACCCGATCCTCGACATGGCGACCGGCTTCAACCCGAGCCAGCTCACCACCTGGGGCCAGCGGATCTTCAACGGCGCCAACGGCATCAAGGCGACCGCCAAGGAGGCCACGATCTACGGCGGCTCGCCCGGCACCCCCACGCCCACCCCCACCCCCACACCCACACCCACCCCCACGCCTCCTTCCGGCGCCTGCTCGGCCACCTACCAGGTGACCGGCCAGTGGGGCGGCGGCTTCCAGGCCGAGGTCCGGGTCACCGCGGGCAGCTCGGCGATCAGCGGCTGGACGGTGACGTGGACCTTCGCCAACGGCCAGACCGTCACCAACGCCTGGAACGCGACGGTCAGCGGCAGCGGCTCCAACGTGACCGCCCGCAACATGAGCTACAACGGCAGCCTCGGCGCCGGAGCCAGTACGACCTTCGGGTTCCTGGGCTCGTGGAACGGCGGCAACAGCGTCCCCACGCTGTCCTGCGCCGCCAGCTAGACGGGACAACGGCCCGGGCCGGACTCACCGGCCCGGGCCCGGCTTTCTTTGGCACCCGAAGTAAGGGAGACCGAGTGGCCGGGAGGCCGAGAACCCGCGGGATCGTGCTCAACCGCATCCGGGCGGCGCGCACCATCAGCCGGATCGAGCTCGCCGCCGAGTCCGGGGTCACACCGGCGACCATCACCCAGGTCGTCCGCGAGCTCATGGACCACGGGCTGGTCATCGAGGTCGGACGCGGGGCGTCCACCGGCGGCAAGCCCCGGACGCTGCTGCAGCTCAACCCGCGGGCCCGGTACGCGGTGGGCGTCCTGTTCGAACGCAACACCTGCGTCGTCGTCCTCGTCGACCTGACGGGCCGGCCGGTCGCGCGGACCTCGTTCCCCGGCACGGCGCTGCTGCCTCCCGGGCAGGGCCTCATGCTGGTGGCCTCGCGCGTGAACGCCCTGCTCGACACCTCCGGGGTCGATCGCGGGAAGGTGCTCGGGGTGGGGCTGGCGACGTACGGACCACAGGACCGGCGGGCGGGCGTGCTGCTGACCCACCAGCCGACCGCCGAATGGTTCGGATACCCGGTCGCGCCGCGCCTGTCGGAGATCCTGGGCCTGCCGGTGCTGCTCGACAACGACGCGGCGGCCGCGGCGATCGGGGAGTACTGGCTGGGAGCGGTGGAGACACCCGCGTTCGGGTGCGTCTACATGGCCAGCGGAATCGGCGGGGGCGTCGTCGTCGACGGCAGGCTGTACCGGGGCAGCTCCTCCAACGGCGTCGAGATCGGCCACATCACCGTCGACCTCGACGGGGGTCCGTGCGGCTGCGGCAACTACGGCTGCCTCGGCAACTACGCGGACCCTACCGCGGTGATCAGGCAGGCGCTGGAGGCATCGCGCCTCGGCCGGCGGCTGGGGCTCGACCCCGCCGACACCGACGTCATGGCCGCGTTCGGCCGCATCGCGACCGCGGCGCAGGCCGGGGACCCGGAGGCGCGTGGCCTCATCGAGCGCTCCGCCCGCCACCTGGGCACCGCCGCCGTCACCATGACGAGCCTGTTCGACCTCGACACGATCGTGCTCGCCGGGCCGAGCCTCGCCGCGGCCGGCCCGATCTACCAGTCGGTCGTCCAGGAGGAGGTACGGCGGCGCACCTTCGCCCGGCGCGCGCATCCGGTGCGGGTGGTCACCTCGGTCAGCGGCTCGGACGCGGCCGCGATTGGCGGGGCCGTGCTCGTCCTGCAGGGCGAGCTGGCCGTCCTGGAACTGGCGTCCACGGCCGCTCACCTCGATTGACGTGCACGTGACCCGGTTCTTCCTCTCGGTCAATCCGGGGCTTCCCGCGGAGGCTCTTTCACAGCGGAGGGACCGGCCGGTGGCTCGGCACCGGCCGGTCCGCGTCCCACGACGGCCGGGCTAGCCGGCGGGGTTCCAGCCGTCGCTGCCTGCCAGGTACTTCTGGGGGGTGTAGTTCGCCGCCTGCGCGTCGCTGAGCTGCGGCCGGTTGGCGTTGGTGGTCGCACCGGCGCCGTTGTTGCGGTATTCGAGGAAGCGGGCGTTCTTCCAGGAGTTCGATGACATGTCCGTCCACGGCTGCGCGGTGGCGATCGTCGCGCTCAGCGTCGACTCCCGGTACAGCACCTGCGCGTCGGGGCGCCACGGCCGCCCGAGGGTGGTCACGTTGTTCGAGGCGCCGGTGATGCGCGACTTGTAGAACAGGAAGCCGTACGTCTTGGCCGCCGCCGTGCTGGCCGCCGTGACGGGACCGCCCGTGCTGCGCTTCTCGTAGATGTCGCAACTGTGGAAGACGATCGTGCCGCCGCCGAAGACGAAGTCGACGGTGCCCTCGACGTAGGAGTTCTTGACGTACGCGCGGGCCGAGTCGTTGACGAGGAACGTGTCCTGGTCGCCCAGGATGCGGACGTTCGTCAGCGTGGTGCGGTCGCCGTCCAGCCGCAGCGCGACGGCCTGCTGGCCGCTGGGGATGGTGCTCTCGTCGAGGTCGTTGGAGATCGTCAGGTTGGTGGCGGCGGCGTCACGTGCCGAGATCAGCGCGGTGTAGCTGCCGGACGTGCCGTGGGTGTAGGCCGAGCGGTTGTTCACGATGACGGTGTCCGACGGGGACGCCCCCAGGCCCTGCAGCGTCACGTAGGGCTTGTTGACGGTGACGATCTCCCGGTAGTTGCCCGGCTTGATGGTGATCACCACGCGGCTGCCATTGCTGGAGGGCACCGCGTCGATGGCCGCCTGCACCGTCCGGTAGAGGCCGGTGCCGTCGGCCGCCACCGTCGGAGTGGCCGATCCGGAGATCGGGTTGAAGCTCCACTGCATGCGGGCGACGTCGGAGCAGGT
Organism: Nonomuraea sp. NPDC005650; assembly: GCF_040605375.1. Classification (NCBI taxonomy): domain Bacteria; kingdom Bacillati; phylum Actinomycetota; class Actinomycetes; order Streptosporangiales; family Streptosporangiaceae; genus Nonomuraea; species Nonomuraea sp. NPDC005650. The sequence continues at coordinate 310,957 of NZ_JBEXCR010000012.1, read as the reverse complement.
CTCCTGGACGATGGGGTTGCCCCCCGCGGTGGAACCGTCCCTGTTGCTCACGCACAGACCGGTGGCCACACTCTTCACCAGGTATTTGCCCGACGCCGCAGAGGACGGCGTGAACGTCCACTGCTGATTGGCCTTACTGCCGTCACCACAGCCCCACTGCTGCAACTGCGTACCCGAGACCGAGGACGCGCCTGGAACGTCGACACACCGACCGCTACCGCCGTTGACCAGATTGAAGACACTCCCCCGCGCCACCGCCCTGAACTGCTGATCAGCGGCCGAAGCCACACAGGCGACCTGAACCAGCAGAGCGCCGTTGTCGGCCGACGAACCCGTCACATCGACGCACTTACCGCTCGAACCCGAAGCCAGCGTGTACACGCCGCCGTCGGCCGGGGTCGCGGCGGCCGAGCTGACTCCGGTGGCGATGGTCAAGACGGTGACGGGCATCGCCAGGACGACCGCGATCTTCGCGGAGCGTGACGGTGCCGGGATGCCGTGGCGCATGGTCAGTCCTTTCCTGAGGGGGGATGCGCTCTCGGGGCCGGCCGGGGATCGGCCGGCCCCGAGGTGTCGGTCACCCGCCGATGTTGGCCTGCGGGCCCGCGTAGGTGCGCAGGAGCGCTGGGACCTGCGCGGCCGGGTCCAGCTTGTAGGAGTAGAAGGAGGACGGCGTGAAGGCGGAGCCGCCGGTCTCCTGCTGGCCCGTCGAGTTGACCACGATGCTGCCGCTCTGACGGAGCTCCGCGGCGTCGTCCCTGTAGTAGGGGTCCTTGACGTTGTCGTAGTAGCTGTTCTCGATCACCATCTTGGTGGCGCCGCGCGAGTAGTTGCCGTACGAGGTGATGTTCTGCAGGTAGTTGTTGTACAGGTGGGCGTAGGCGACGTTGTCGGTGCTGGGGTTGCGCTGGTTGTTGTCGTGGATCCAGTTGTGGTGGATCGTCATCCGCGCCGTAACGTTGTCGGTCCAGCCGATGCCGAACGCCTTGTTGTTCTCCGACAGGACGTTCCAGGACACGGTGAGGTAGCTGGTGTCCTTGCGGCTGTCGATCAGCCCGTCGTTCATGCGGGTGATCGTGTTGTGGTCGATCCAGATGTGGTGGGCGGTGTCCATCTGGATGCCGTCGTAGTCGTAGAGCTTGTCGTCCGGGTCGTCGTCGGCCATGCGGGTGTCGCGGATGGTCAGGTTGCGGATGATGACGTTGCTCACACCGGAGCCGAGGAAGAAGCCGCCGTTGACGATGTGGCCCCTGGTGCCGACGCCGACGATGGTCTTGTTGGAGGCGACCTTGAGCTCGGTGCCGTACGGCGTGGCGGTGATGGCGCCGTTGACCTTGATGACGTACGGATCGGCGGCGGTGGCGTATTTGACCAGGTCGGCGTAGGTGGTCACGGTGACCGTGGCGCCGGCCGCGCCTCCGGTGGTGGTCGGCAGGCCGTTGCCGCTGGTGGCGGCGAACCCGTCGGCGTTGTTCGACCAGACCGGGCCCCCGGCCGAGGGGGAGGCGAAGGTCCACTGCATGCGGGCGACGTCGGAGCAGGTCTCCTGCACGATGGGGTTGCCGCCCGCGGTGGAACCGTCCCTGTTGCTCACGCACAGACCGGTGGCCACGCTCTTCACCAGGTATTTGCCCGACGCCGCAGAGGACGGCGTGAACGTCCACTGCTGATTGGTCTTACTGCCGTCACCGCAGCCCCACTGCTGCAACTGCATACCGGAGACCGTGGACGCGCCTGGAACGTCGACACACCGGCCGCTACCGCCGTTGACCAGATTGAAGACACTCCCCCGCGCCACCGCCCTGAACTGCTGATCAGCGGCCGAAGCCACACAGGCGACCTGAACCAGCAGAGCGCCGTTGTCGGCCGACGAACCCGTCACATCGATGCACTTACCGCTCGAACCCGAAGCCAGCGTGTACACGCCGCCGTCTGCCGGTGCCGCCGCCTGTGCCGGTCCGGCGGGCCCCACCAGCGCGGTGGCGCTGACCAGGACGGCAGCCGCAGAGAGGCTGATCGATCGGGTGCGGCCTTTGATGGTTGAGAGCAGATTCATTGATGACATCCTCGAAGGTCGAGATGAATCTCCGCATCGGACGAATCAGCGCGCTTCACTAAATCGCCGCCCTCCGCGTCAGTGCGCTGAGGTTACGACCGCGTTTCCGATTACGTCAATCCATGAAACAAACGGGCTATCCCGCTGCGGCACCTGGCCGAACCGTCGTTTTCAGCGCCATTGACATCCGGTGAAGACCGCGCTTCCGGCGTTTTTCGCTGGTCATTGCACGACCCGGGGCAAAAGGGCGGCCGGCGCCATGGCGGGCGGTCATCCGAAAAATTTCGAGGATTCGACGGCGCGCGGCCGTGAAACTTTCCCCCACCCCCGGGCTTTCCGGTTCGCGACACGGGGCGCGTACTCTGGCATGTCACCCGTTGTCCATCAAGGGAGCACCGATTGCCCAGCCATCCTGCCGATTTAAGCCTGAGGCCCGCGACCGCGATCTATCCCGCGGGCGTGCTGGCGCCGGCGCCCCGTACCCTGATCGACGTCCTCGACGAGACCACGCGCCGCCACCCGCAGGCGCCGGCGATCGACGACGGCACCGTACTTCTCGACTACCGTTCGCTGCGCGCCGAGGTGGACCGGCTGGTCGCCCGGCTCGGCGCGGCCGGAGTGGGCCGCGGCGCCCGGGTCGGCGTGCGCGTCACGTCGGGGACCGCCGAGCTGTACGTGTCCATCCTCGCCGTGCTCGCCGCGGGCGCCGCCTACGTGCCCGTCGACGCCGACGACCCGGCCGAGCGCGCGGAGACCGTGTTCGCCGAGGCCGGCGTGGACGCGGTCATTACCGGCGAGCTCACGGTGACCGGCGCCCGTGACCGGGCTCCCGCGCCGCCGGAGCCCGGCGACGACGCGTGGATCATCTTCACCTCCGGTTCGACCGGCAAGCCGAAGGGCGTCGCGGTGACGCACCGGTCCGCCGCCGCGTTCGTGGACGCCGAAGCGGGGCTGTTCCTGCAGGAGCGGCCGCTGGGCCCCGGCGATCGGGTGCTGGCCGGGCTCTCGGTGGCCTTCGACGCCTCCTGCGAGGAGATGTGGCTGGCGTGGCGGCACGGCGCCTGCCTCGTGCCCGCGCCCAGAGCCCTGGTGCGCACCGGGATGGACCTCGGCCCCTGGCTGGGCGACCGGCGGATCACGGCCGTCTCGACGGTGCCCACGCTGGCCGCGCTCTGGCCGGCCGAGCACCTCGACGGCATCCGGCTGCTCATCTTCGGCGGCGAGGCCTGCCCGCCCGAGCTGGCCGAGCGGCTCGCCGTGCCGGGGCGCGAGGTGTGGAACACGTACGGGCCCACCGAGGCCACGGTGGTGGCCACGGCGGCGCGGCTCACCGGCGACGGCCCGGTGCGCATCGGGCTGCCCCTCGACGGGTGGGACCTCGCGGTCGTCGACGGCGCGGGCGAACCCGTGGCCCTCGGCGAGACCGGCGAGCTGGTGATCGGCGGCGTCGGCCTGGCCCGCTACCTGGACCCGGTCAAGGACGCCGAGAAGTACGCGCCGCTGCCCTCGCTGGGCTGGCCGCGCGCCTACCGCAGCGGCGACCTGGTACGTGCCGACTCCGAAGGGCTGATCTTCGCGGGCCGGGCCGACGACCAGGTGAAGCTGGGCGGCCGCCGGATCGAGCTGGGCGAGGTGGACGCCGCGCTGCAGGCGCTGCCGGGGGTCGCGGGCGCGGCCGCCGCCGTCCGCACCGCCGGCGGCGGCCACCAGGTGCTCGTCGGCTACGTCGTCACCGAGCCCGGCTTCGACCTCGGGCAGGCGCGCGAACGACTCGCGGCGACGCTGCCGGCGGCCCTCGTGCCACGCCTGGCGCCGATCGACTCGCTGCCCACCAGAACCTCGGGAAAGATCGACCGGGCCGCGCTGCCGTGGCCGCTGACCGAGCCGGCCGCCGCGGAAGTCGCGCTGAGCGCGGCCGAGGCGCGGCTGGCCGAACGCTGGACCGCCGTCCTCGGCGTGCCGCCGAGCGGCCCCGACGCCGACTTCTTCGCCGACGGCGGCACCAGTCTGGCCGCGGCCCGGCTGGTGTCGGTCCTGCGCGCCGACCATCCCGACGTGGCCGTGGGCGACGTGTACGCCCAGCCGACGCTCGGCGGGCTGGCCCGGCTGCTGGCCGGCAGGGGCCGGGCCGAGACCGGGCGGCGGCCCGTGGTCCCGATGCCCAGGCGGGCCGAGCTGGCCCAGTCCGCGCTGATGGTGGTGCTGCTGAGCGCCGGCGCGGCGCGCTGGATCGTGCTGCTCGCCGCGCTCGGCAACCTGCTCGCGCCGCCGTGGGCTCCGGCCCTGTCGTGGTGGTGGGTGGCGCTGGGCGCCCTGGTGTTCGTCACGCCCCCGGGGCGGATGGGCCTGTCGGCGGCCGTGGCCCGGCTCCTGCTGCGCGGCGTGAAGCCCGGCGTCTATCCGCGCGGCGGCGGCGTACACCTGCGGGTGTGGTTCGCCGAGCGGTTCGCGGAGCGGCTCGGCGTGCCCGACCTGGCCGGGGCCCCGTACATGGCGTGGTACGCCCGGCTGCTCGGCGCCCAGGTGGGCGGCGACGCCGACCTGCACTCGCCGCCGCCCGTCACCGGGCTGCTCAAGCTCGGCAGGGGCGCCTCGGTCGAGCAGGAGGTCGATCTCAGCGGCTACTGGTACGACGGCGACCTGCTGCGCGTCGGCGAGATCAGGATCGGCGCCGGCGCGACCGTCGGCTCCCGTTCGACGCTCCTGCCCGGCACCAGGATCGGGAAGAACGCCCAGATCGCTCCCGGATCGGCGGTCGCCGGCACCGTGCCGGCGGGCCAGCACTGGGCCGGCGCCCCGGCGTTCAGGCAGGGCAAGTCCCGCCGGTCGCGCCCGGCGGAGCGGCCCCCGCGCTCCCGGTTCTGGGCCGCCCTGTACGGGGTCAGCGCCATGGTGCTCAGCCTGCTCCCGGCCGTCGCCGCCGGGGCCGGGCTCGCGGTGCTGGCCACGTTCGCCGGGGACGCGCGCACGGTCGGCGCGGCCCTGGCCGCCGCCCTGCCGGGCGTGCCGGCGGCGACCCTCGCGGGCATGGCGGCCTTCGCCCTGGTCACGCTGGTCACCGTGCGGCTGCTCGGGCTGGGCCTGCACGCCGGCCGCCATCCGGTGCACAGCCGCCAGGCGTGGCAGGCGTGGGCGACCGGACGGCTGATGGCCTCGGCGCGCGTCTGGCTGTTCCCCCTGTACGCCAGCGTCCTGACGCCCGTCTGGCTGCGGGCGCTCGGCATGAAGGTGGGCCGCGGCGTCGAGCTGTCCACGGTCCTGGCGCTGCCCACGATGACGTCCGTCGGCGACGGCGCGTTCCTGGCCGACGACACGATGGTGGCCCCGTACGAGCTGGACGGCGGGTGGATGCGCATCGCCTCCGCGCGGATCGGCAAGCGCGCCTTCCTCGGCAACTCGGGGATGACCGCGCCCGGCCGCAAGGTGCCCAAGGACGGCCTGGTCGGCGTGCTGTCGGCGACGCCGAAGAAGGCCAGGTCCGGCTCGTCGTACGTGGGCATGCCGCCCATCGAGCTGCGCCGCACCGCCGAGGAGGCCGACCGGAGCCGCACCTACGACCCGCCCGCCCGGTACAAGGCGGCCAGGGCGCTGGTCGAGGCGTTCCGCGTGGTGCCCGCGATGTGCGCGGTCGCGCTGGCCGTCATCGTGGCCGCCGCCTTCGAGTGGCTCGCCGCGGGTTACGGCTTCGCCGCGACGCTCGCGCTGGGCGGCGTGGTGCTGCTGGCCGCGGGCGTGGCCGCCGCCGCGGTCGCGACGGCCGCCAAATGGCTGCTGGTCGGCCGGATCCGGGCGGGCAGCAAGCCGCTCTGGAGCTCGTTCGTGTGGCGCAACGAGCTCGCGGACAACTTCGTGGAGGTGCTGGCGGCGCCCTGGTTCGCGCAGCCGTGGCTGGGGACCGCGCCGCTGAACGCGTGGCTGCGTTCACTCGGGGCACGAATCGGGCATGGGGTCTCATGTGACACTTACTGGCTGCCGGAGGCTGATCTGGTGACATTGGGGGACGGCGCCTGCGTCAACCGGGGCTGCGTCCTGCAGACCCACCTGTTCCACGACCGGGTCATGAACATCGACACCGTGACCCTCGAGGCGGGCGCGACGCTGGGCCCGCACGGCGTGGTGCTGCCCGCCGCGCGGGTGGGCGCCGACACCACGATCGGGCCGGCCTCGCTCGTCATGCGCGGGGAGTCGGTGCCCGCGCGTACGCGGTGGTTCGGCAACCCCATCTCGGCGTGGCGATGACACCGTACTTCCCAGGGCACGGCGACCACCGCTACATGGTGTCGCGCTACGACCTGTCGTTGAACTACCGGGTGTCGAACAACCGGCTCGACGGCACGGCCCTGCTGACGGTGACGGCCGCCGAACCGCTCAGCGTGCTCGAACTGGACCTCGGCCGCTTCCGGGTCGCGGGCGTCACCGTGGACGGCGTCGCCGCCCGCCACCTGCACGACCGGGGCAAGCTGCGGGTGACGCTGCCCTGGCCGCTGCCCACGGGAGCCGTCGCCGAGGTCGAGGTCCGCTATGCGGGCAGCCCGGTGCCGGTGCGGAGCCCGTGGGGCGGGCTGGGGTGGGAGGAGCTGTCCGACGGCGCGCTGGTCGCCGGGCAGCCCATCGGCGCGCCCTCCTGGTTCCCGTGCAACGACCGGCCCGGGGACAAGGCGTCGTACCGGATCGCCGTGACGACCGCCTCGCCGTACCGGGTCATCGCGAACGGGGTGCTCACCGCCCAGCGGCGCGCCGGCGGGACCACGACATGGATCTACGAGCAGCACGAGCCGATGGCGAGCTACCTGGCCAGCGTGCAGATCGGGCGCTACCAGGTCACGCAGGTCGCGGGTGCCCGGATCGCCCATCCGGCGCGCCTGGGCGCCCGCGTCCGGCACGACTTCGGGCGGCAGGGCGAGATGATGGCGGTGTTCACCGAACGGTTCGGGCCTTACCCGTTCACCGGCTACGTCGTCGTCGTGGCCGACGACGACCTGGACATCCCGATCGAGGCGCAGGGCATGTCGATCTTCGGCAGGAACCACGTGGACGGACGGCGCGGGTCCGAGCGGCTGGTCGCGCACGAGCTGGCGCACCAGTGGTTCGGCAACAGCCTCACGGTGTCCCGCTGGAGCGACATCTGGCTGCAGGAGGGGTTCGCCACGTACGCCGAATGGCTCTGGTCGGAGTCCTCGGCCGGGCCGTCCGCCGCCTCCCACGCCAAGCGCTGGCACCAGCGCCTGGCCGCGCTCCCCCAGGACTTCGTGCTGGCCGACCCCGGGGTGGACACGCTGTTCGACGACCGCGTCTACAAGCGGGGGGCGCTGACCGTGCACGCGCTGCGCCGGGCGCTGGGCGACGAGGTCTTCTTCTCCATGCTGCGCGACTGGACGGCCGGGCGCCGGCACGCGAACGTCACCACCCAGGACTTCGCCGGGCACGTCCAGCGGCACACCACCCTGCCGATGGGGCCGCTGCTGTCGGCCTGGCTGCACGACAAGCCGCTGCCCCCGATCTCCTGACCTCTCAGTACTGGTTCAGCTTGGCGTCCATGGCGAGCCCCGCGTCGATCACTTTCGCGGGGACCCCCTTGATGCCCAGCTGGTCCTTGGCGATCTGCCCGAACGTGGGCATGCACCTGCGGTCCGGCCAGGTCTCGGGCTTCCACAGGGACGAGCGCAGGAACGCCTTCGCGCAGTGCATGTAGAGCTCCTCGACCTCGACGAGGAGCGCCAGCCGCGGCCGTTTGCCCTGGACCGTCAGGTCGTCGAAGAACGGCGCGTCCGACACCAGCGTCGCGCGGCCGTTCACCCGCAGGGTCTCGTTCATCCCCGGCACGATGAACAGCAGCCCGACGCGCGGGTTGTCCAGCACGTTGCGGAAGCTGTCGAGCCGGTGGTTGCCGGGCCGGTCGGCCAGCGCCAGCCGGTGGTCGTCGAGGACCAGCACCGACCCGGCGGGGTCGCCTCGGGGCGAGACGTCGCACAGGCCGTCCGTGTTGGAGGTCGCCAGCAGCACGAACGGCGAGTGGGCGATGATCGTGCGCGCGTGCTTGTCGATCCGGGCGATGTCCTTGTCCCAGATGGTCTGCGGCGGGTCTTTCACGATCTCCCGGAGCTCGGCTTCGGACGTCACCGTACGGATCTCTGAAGGATTCATCATAAGGCAAGCCTAACCTTAGTGACGGTGATCGGATTGTGCTCTACGACCTGTAGAGTATGAGCGATAACCGGACGAAAGGGTGGATTGTGCTGCGCTGGTTTCGACTCGTGGCGGTGGCCGAGGCGTGCTCGTGGGCGGGGCTGCTGGTCGGGATGTTCTTCAAGTACGTGACCGAGACCGGCGAGCTCGGCGTGAAGGTGTTCGGGCCGATCCACGGCGCGCTGTTCGTGCTGTACGCGCTCGGAGTGATCCTCTCGGCGCGGGAGGCGGGCTGGAGCCGGGGCACAGTGGTGCTCGGCCTGGCGTGCGCGGTTCCGCCGTTCACCTCGGTGTGGTTCGAACGCCGGATGGCGGCGCGCACGGCGGCCGAGCAACCCGCCTGACCGGGTTTGCCGGAGGTGTAGGCCAACATCACTCTTGACAGTAAAGGTGCGGATATTAGTCTGATGATCAGATTGCCGGTCTAGACCGCGTAGCGAAAGGCGCGAGCCCACCCCCCAGCAGGTGACACCCTGATCACCTTGCCGGTATAGACCAGTGGAGACTTTTGTGAGAAGACGCAAGATCACCACCGCAGTGGGTCTCGCGCTGGCCGCGTCCCTCCTGCCCGTCCCCGCGGCCCATTCCGCTCCCGTGCCGCCCTTACCCTCGGTGTCGCCGACCCCGCAGTCGCTGACCGGCTCCGGCGCCGCCGCCGACGTCACCGGCCGGGTGCTCGTGGTCGCCGACGGCCAGACCGACCCCGCCGCCCGCGACCGCCTCGTACGGGAGCTCAAAGCGCACGGCGCCGGCCGGGTGGACACGGTCACCCCCGACAGGATCCCCCCGGGCACGTCCGGCCTGCTCACGGTCCGGCTCGGCCCCGCGGCCCGCCCGGACATCGCCAAGGCCCTCGGCGACACGGCCGTGCCCGGCCAGGCCGAGGGGTACGCGTTACGGGTCTCGGGCGGCACCCCGCGCCAGGTCGCGCTCGGCGGCAAGGACGCCGCGGGCCAGTTCTACGCCGTGCAGACGCTGCGCCAGTTGTTCGTCCGGTCTGGCGGCGGGTGGAAGGTGGCGGGGGCCCAGGTCAGCGACTTCCCGTCCATGCCGCTGCGCGGCACCATCGAAGGCTTCTACGGCGCCCCGTGGACCCACGCCGAACGCCTCGACCAGATGGACTTCTACGGCGACGTCAAGGCCAACACCTACGTCTACGCCCCCAAGGACGATCCCTACCACCGCGACAAGTGGCGCGACCCCTACCCGGCGGACAAGCTCGCCGAGCTGGGCGAGCTGGTGACCCGCGCCGGCGCGAACCACGTCCGCTTCACCTTCGCGCTCTCGCCGGGCGTGTCGATCTGCTACTCCGACCGCGCGGACCGCGACATCCTCAAGGCCAAGCTGCAGGCGCTCTACGACCTGGGCGCCAGGGCGTTCTCCATCCCGCTGGACGACATCAGCTACACCCGCTGGAACTGCGCGGCGGACGAGACCGCGTACGGGGCGGCCGGACGCACCGCCGCGGCCAAGGCCCAGGTCGACCTGCTGAACGACCTGCAGCGCACCTTCATCGCCACTCATGAAGGCGCCCGGCCGCTGCAGATGGTGCCCACCGAATACGGCGACCTGACCGACACCACGTACAAGCAGACCCTGCGGGCCTCCCTCGACCCCGCGGTCGAGGTGATGTGGACCGGCACCGACACCGTGCCGCCGGAGATCACCAACGCGCAGGCGGAGAAGGCGGCGCAGCTGTTCGGGCGCAAGGTGTTCGTCTGGGACAACTATCCGGTCAACGACTACGGCAACACCAGCGGCCGGTTGCTGCTGGCGCCGTACGACAAGCGTGAGGGCGGTCTGGCCGCGCACCTGTCCGGCATCGTGGCCAACCCGATGAACCAGCCGTACGCGAGCAAGGTCGCGGTCTTCGGCACCGCGGACTTCACCTGGAACGACACGGCGTACGACGCGAGGAGGAGCTGGCCGCGGGCGATGGCCTACCTGGCCGGCGGCGACCAGGCGGCCACGGCGGCCCTGCTGGTGTTCGGCGATCTGGAGCACGTGGCTCCGACCTTCGGCGGCACGCCATGGCAGCCGCAGGCGCCCGAGCTCGCCGCGCGGGTGGCCGCGTTCTGGCAGGCGTGGGACGCCGGGCGGCGGGCCGAGGCGATCGCCGGGCTGCGACCGTACGCGCAGGCCGTCGCCACGGCGCCGGCCACCATCCGCGGCGGGGCGGTGCAGCGGGGCTTCGCCGCCGACGCCGCGTCCTGGCTGGACGCCACGCAGCTGTGGGGCAGGGCGATGGTGGACATGGTCGACGCGCTCCAGGCCCGGGAGGCGGGTGACACGGCCAAGGCCGCCACGTTGCTCGCCGAGTCGCGTGAGCTGCAGCGGCAGGCGCGCGCCGTCCGGGTCAGCCCGCCGCGCAACCGCTGGGGCGCGGCTCAGCCCCAGGTCGGCGACGGGGTACTCGACGTCTTCCTGGCCGAGGCCGACTCCCGGCTCAAGGGGTGAGCGGCCGGCGGGTCAGCCGAACTCCTCGACGTACTCCTCGGGAGGTCCCAGCTCGGGGCGGTCGCGCAGCTCCAGGAGCCCGCCGAGGCGTTCCAGTTCGAGGACCGTCACGATGTTCTCGCCCGTGCGGAGCAGCGGCGCCGGGCAGTACAGCGTGACCTGCGGGCCGATGTCCCAGTAGCGGCCGAGCAGGAACCCGTTGACCCAGACGAGGCCGTGCCGGGATCCCGGCAGGGCGAGAAAGGTGTCCGCGGGCACGCCCACGTCCACCGTCGCAACGGCGAACCCGGCAGGCTCGGGCGCGGGGCTGCTGGGCTCGGGGCTGCCGGGCTCGGGGCCGGCGGGCTCGGGGCCGGCGGAGAGCGCGTGGGTCAGGTCCGCGGCGGACCACTCCTGCAGGGCGATCGGCACGCTGTCCCAGCCCTGCACGATTCGCCGGTCGACGAGGACCGGGCCGAGCAGGCCCTTGTGCCGGCCGATCCCGGGCCCGTAGTTCACCCGGCCGAGGTTCTCGACCAGGACCTCCAGGTGGATGGCCGCGCCGGTCCCGCGTACCGGGAGCTCCGGGTGGTCGGGGTCGGCGACGCCGAGCAGCGTGCCGTCGGCGAAGACCAGGGCCCGGTCGCGCACGTCGGTGAGGACGAGCCGGTGCTCGCCCGCCGGGATGCGCGGGCGCGCGGTGTGCAGGACCATGCCCGCGTCGAGCCCGAGCCGCTCGAACGACGCCGGGCGCGGGCCGGTCGAGGTGGGCGCCGGCACCGCGCGCAGGCCGGCGAGGAGTCCGGCGCGGTGGACGAGCGGGACGCGGGCCGGCGGCAGCGTCGGCGTCCGCACCGGCATCCGTACGGGCCCGCGCGCGCCGAGCGCCTCCCGCACGGCGAAGAACTTGGCGGTGAGCGTGCCGTCCTCGGCGACCGGCGCGTCGGAGTCATAGCTGGTCACGGTGGGCTGCAGCCGGCCCTCGTGCTCGTTGGCGCCCGCCCAGAGCCCGAAGTTGGTCCCGCCGTGCGCCATGTAGATGCTCACGCTGCCGCCGTCGGCCGTGATCTCCTTGAGCGCGTGGACGACGCTGCCGGCGTCGCGGACGTGGTGGCGTTCGCCCCAGTGGTCGAACCAGCCGTTCCAGAACTCGGCGACGACGAACGGCTCGTCCGGCCGCCGCGCCGCGAGCAGCCGCCGGGCGGCGTCGGGCTTGGAGCCCAGGGTGACGGCCGTCAGGGTGCCCGGCAGGGAGCCGCCGTCCAGCATCAGCTCGGTGGGCCCGTCGGCGGTGAACATCAGCTCCCGGATGCCCCGCGCGGTCAGGGCCTCGCGATTCCAGCGCAGGTAGGGCCGGTCGTCGCCGAAGCTGCCGAACTCGTTCTCCACCTGCACCGCCACGACCGGCCCGCCCTCTCCGGCCTGGAGCGCGGCGATGCGCGGGATCAGCTCGTCGAACCAGCGGCCGACCGCGGAGGTGAAGGCGGGGTCGGAGCTGCGGATCGCGACGTCGCGGCCGGTGAGCCAGCTCGGCAGGCCGCCGTTCGACCACTCCGCGCAGATGTACGGGCCGGGCCGGACGACGACGTCGAGGCCCTCCTCCCCCACCATGCGGATGAACCGCTCGACGTCCCGCCAGCCGTCGAAGCGCGGCGCCTCGTCCTCGCGGGGCTGGTGGAAGTTCCACGCGACGTAGGTGTCGACCGTGTTGAGCCCGAGGTCGGCGAGCCGGCGGATCCGGTCCCGCCAGAGGTCGGGGTGGACGCGGAAGTAGTGCAGCCCTCCGGACAGGATGCGATGGGGGACGCCGTGCCGGTAGAGGCGGCTCCCACGCCAGGTGAGCACGCCCGTCCCACCCGAGGTCCCGGCGGGCATCCCGGCAGAGGTCCCGGCAGGCGACACCGCCGCGGTCCCGGCGGGCGTCGCAACCGAGGTCACAGGCCGGGTCACGGCCGGGCTCGGGACCGGGGTCGCATCCAGCGTCACAGCCGGGGTCGCGGAGAGAGGTGCGGCAGGGAGCGGGGTCGGGGGCGTGGTCGTCGTCGGGGCCGGGGAGGTGTCCGGCGCGGGCAGCTCGATCACGGTGGGAGAGCCTATGTTATCGATGCCATACGTAACAAGGGCGGTAGAATCGGCTGACGACGTCGCGGGCAGGCCGCGAGAGGGGAGCGCCATGACCAAGGCCACCGAGCGGCCCACGAGGCAGCCGAGCATGGCCGACGTGGCCAGAGCCGCCGGGGTGTCGGCGCAGACCGTCTCGCGCGCCCTCCGCGACTCGCCCAACGTCAACCCGGCGACCAGGAAGCGCGTGCTCGCGGCCGTCGAGCAGCTCGGCTACCGCTTCAACAACGCCGCCCGCGTGCTGTCCTCCGGGCGCAGCCACACCATCGGGCTCGTGCTGCTGCAGTCCGGCGGCTACTACTCGCGCTCGGCAGTGACCGCCGGCGTCGAGTCGGCCGCGGGCGCGGCCGGCTACGCGGTGAGCATCGCGACCATCGCCAGGCTCGACACCGGCATGATGGAGCGGTCCCTGTCCAAGCTCGCCGACCAGGGCGTGGACGGCATCGTGATCGCCGTGCCGCTCATCTCCGTGACGCAGAAGATGGAGGACATCACCCGCGACATCCCCACCGTCACGCTCGACGGCTCGCGCACCGCGAGCGCACGGGTGCTCGGGATCGACCAGAAGGAGGCGGGTCGCCTCGCCACCCGGCACCTGCTCGACCTGGGGCATCGCCAGGTGTGGCACGTGTCGGGCCCCGACGAGTGGATCGAGGCGCGTCAGCGGCGGCAGGGCTGGCAGGAGTGCCTGGCCGCGGCCGGGGTCCAGGCGCCGCCCCCGCTGGAGGGCGACTGGTCGCCCGACTCCGGATACCGGCAGGGGCAGGTCCTGGCCATGATCCCGGACGTGACCGCCGTCTTCGCCGCCAGCGACGAGATGGCCTTCGGGGTGATCCGCGCCCTGCGCGAGCACGGCCGGTCCGTGCCCGGCGACGTGTCCATCGTGAGCGTCGACGACATCGCCCTGGCGGCCTACTGCCACCCGCCGCTGACGACCGTGCGGCAGGACTTCTACCGCTCCGGCGCGGCGGCCGTCGCCCTGCTGCTGGGCGGGGACGCCGCCGACGCTCCGGTCACCGCCTCACTGTCGGTACGCGACTCCACGGCACCGCCCCGCCACCACTGACCGCCACCGCGATCCCCACGGCGCGCCCCCGCGTCATCGCCGAGCGCCGCCGCGACTCCACGGCGTCACCGCGTCGCCGTCGAGGCATGTCGCAATCGTCCGCAAAGTGCCTCTTGCGCCTTCATGTTATCGATGCCACTGTAACAACGTCCGGACCCTGCCGAGAGATCCAGATCCCCGGCTGGCGGCGCGGCGTCCCGGCGTCGTGACCTCCGACGCGGCCTGGCCCGGACTCGTTCCTCCGCCCCACCCAGGTGGGCAGATGTCCACGGGAAGGACCCCAGAACCATGAGGAGATCACTCGTCCTCGTGAGCGCCGCGGTCTCGGCGCTCGGACTGCTCACCGGCTGCTCGGCCGACGGGGACGGCTCGGGCTCCGGCAAGACGACCCTGAGCGTCGCCGCGCTCGAAGGCGGTTACGGTCGGGACATGTACGCCCAGGTCATCCAGGCGTACAAGACCGCGCACCCCGGCGTCGACGTGCAGTTACAGATCTCGAAGAGCATCGAGGACGAGATCTCGCCGAACATGAAGGCCGGACGGTTCCCGGACGTCGTCGTGCTCGGCCAGGGCCGCAAGGCCGCGCTCACCGAGACGCTCATCAAGGACAAGGCGCTCGAAGACCTCACGCCGGTGCTGAAGGCGAAGGTCCCCGGCGAGGACAAGACCGTGGGTGACAAGCTCATCGCGGGCATCGTCGGGAACCTCAACACCAACCCGTACGGCACCGACCAGACGTACACGATGCCGATGTACTACGCGCCGACCGGGCTCTTCTACAACAAGGGGCTGTTCGCCCAGAAGGGCTGGCAGGTCCCGGCCACCTGGGACGAGATGTTCGCGCTCGGCGAGAAGGCCAAGCAGGAGAAGATCTCGCTGTTCACGTATCCGACCGCCGGCTACCTCGACTCCTACTTCTTCGCGCTTCTCGCCGACGTCGGCGGGGAGCAGTTCTACACCGACGTCATGACGTACAAGCAGGGCGTCTGGCAGACGCCGCAGGCCAGGCAGGTCCTCGACCTCACCACCCGGCTGCTGAAGTACGCCGCGCCGACCACGGTCGGGTACGCCAACGAGCAGGACTTCACCAAGAACCAGCAGTCGCTGCTCGACGACAAGGCACTGTTCATGCCGAACGGCACCTGGGTCGTCGGCGAGATGAAGGACGCCCCGCGCGCCGACGGCTTCCAGTGGGGCCTGACGACGCTGCCGGCGGTCACCGCGGGCGGCAAGCGCTACATCACGACATCGGTCGAGTCGGTCTGGATCCCGAGCGCCGCCAAGAACAAGGACGCGGCGAAGGAGTTCGTCGCCTATCTCTACTCCGACGAGGCGGCGAAGATCTTCGCCAAGTCGAACGCGATCCAGCCGATCAAGGGCATCGTGAGCAGCCTGTCCGGGGAGAACGCCGAGTTCTACAAGGTCTACGAGGACCCGGCGGTCGCCGCGCTCGTCGGCGGGTTCGCGGGCACCGCGCCCGTCGAGGGCGTCGACATCAAGGCCACGCTCTTCGACACCGCCAACAGCATCATCAGCGGCGACAAGACCGAGGACCAGTGGCAGGCCGCGCTCAACGACGCCAGCGAGAAACTGCGCCAGGCGGGTGGCTGACGTGCCCGAGGGAGGCGCGGCTCGGCGGCGCGGCAACGGTGTCTTCGTGCTCGCCTGCCTCCTGCCCGCGCTCGTGCTCTTCGCGGTGTTCATGGTCGTCCCGACGCTGAACGTGTTCCGGATGTCCTTCTACACCTGGAGCGGCTTCTCCCCGGACCTGCGTTTCGTAGGACTCGGCAACTTCGCCCGGCTGCTCGACGACGCGCAGTTCGTCCGCGCGTTCCAGAACACCGTCGCGCTGCTCGTGGTCGTGACCGTCGTGACGATGGGCACGGGCCTGTTCCTCGCGGCGATCATGACCCGGCAGCGGCTGCGGGGCCGGACGCTCTACCGGTTCATCCTGTACGTCCCGAGCGTGCTGTCCGTGGTCGTGATCGCGGCGGTCTTCTCCGCGATCTTCGACCAGCGCAACGGCCTGCTCAACGGCACGCTGCGGCTGCTGTCGCTCGACGGCCTGCAGCAGATCTGGCTCGGCGACCAGCAGCTCGTGCTCTGGTCCGTCGCGATCGCGATGGTCTGGCAGTCGCTCGGCTACTACATGGTGCTCTACATGTCCGGCATGGCGGGCATCCCGGAGGAGATCTACGAGGCCTCCGCGCTCGACGGCGCGTCCGCGGGGCGGCAGTTCTTCGCCATCACGCTGCCGCTCATCTGGCAGAACCTTCGCACGACGCTGACGTTCTTCGTGATGAGCGCGGTCAACCTCAGCTTCGTCCTCGTCCGCGCGATGACCGGCGGCGGGCCCGACGGCTCCTCCGAGGTGCTGCTGAGCTACATGTACAAGCAGGCGTACACGAACTCGTCGTACGGCTACGGCATGGCCATCGGCGTCGTCGTTTTCGCGTTCTCGTTCCTCGTGTCGTTGCTGGTCAGCCGGGCGACGCGGCGCGAGCCCCTTCAGTTCTGAGGACCGCTGCCATGACCACCATCAAGCGCGCCGGCCGGCCGCTGACCTACGTCCTCGTCACCGCGATCGCCCTGGCCATCGCGGTGCCGGTCGGCTGGGTGCTGCTCGCCTCGCTCAAGCGGAAGGGCGAGTTCTACGGCAGCCCCTGGACGCTGCCGCAGGGCCTGCACCTGCAGAACTACGCCGACGCGTTCGTGACCGCGCGCATGGGCCAGTACTTCTTCACCTCGGTGCTGGTCACGGTGCTCGGGCTGGTGCTCGTCGTGGCCGTCTCCGTCCCGGCGGCCTACGTCATCGCCCGGTACGAGTTCCGCGGCCGCGGCCTGGTCGAGGTCGCGATGCTGGCCGGGCTGTTCGTCAACGTCAACTACATCGTCGTGCCGATCTTCCTCATGCTCGTCGGCTGGGACCGCGCGCTCGCCGACGTGTTCCCCGACGGCTTCTTCATCGACAACCCCGGGGTCCTGTCGCTCGTTTACGCGGCCACGTCGATCCCGTTCACCATCTACCTGCTCACCGCGTACTTCCGGTCGATCCCGGCCGACTACGAGGAGGCCGCGGCCCTGGACGGGGCCTCCCGCTTCCAGGTCATGGTCAGGGTCATGCTGCCGATGGCGCGGCCGGCGCTCACCACCGTGATCCTGTTCAACTTCCTCGCCTACTGGAACGACTTCATCATCGCGCTCACCCTGCTCCCCGGCGAGGGCAAGACGCTGCAGGTGGGCCTGCTCAACCTGATGACCGCGCAGAAGGCGGCGGCCGACTACGGGCGGCTGTACGCCGGCATGGTCATCGTCATCGTCCCCGTCCTCATCCTCTACGCGCTCATCCAGCGCCGGCTCATCGAGGGCATGGCATCCGGCGGCGTGAAGGGCTGACCGGCCCGTTTCCCAGAGAGGAAACCGTCATGAAGGATTCGACGCGCAGCCTGCTGCTCGTCACCGCTCGAACGATCGTCGCGGCCGGCTGCGTCGCCGTCGTCGTCACCGCCCGCACGACGGCCGGGTGGGGCAGCCTCGCGATCATGCTGGCCGCGCTGGCCGGGCTGCTGGCCGTGCTGGCCTCGTACAACCGGCGGTTCCAGTGACCGCGCGCACGCGGCCGGCCGCGCTGGCGGCGGTACGGCCGAGCCCGCGCCAGCTCGCGTGGCAGGCGATGGAGTTCTACGGGTTCATCCACTTCGGCATGAACACGATGACGGACCGCGAGTGGGGCGAGGGACACGACGACCCGGCCGCCTTCGACCCGGCCGGGCTGGACGCCGACCAGTGGATCAGGGCGCTCAAGTCGGCCGGGATGACCGGCGTGATCCTCACCTGCAAGCACCACGACGGCTTCTGCCTGTGGCCGAGCGACGTCACCACGTACACGGTCGCGTCCTCGCCCTGGCGCGGCGGCCGGGGCGACGTGGTCGCGGAGGTCGCGGAGGCGGCGCGGCGGCACGGCCTGCGGTTCGGGATCTACCTGTCGCCCTGGGACCGCACCGAGGCGTCGTACGGCACCGGGAGCGCGTACGACGACTTCTACGTCGCCCAGCTCACCGAGCTGCTCACCCGGTACGGCCCGGTGTTCACGGTGTGGCTGGACGGCGCGAACGGCGAGGGCCCGAACGGCCGGCGCCAGGTGTACGACTGGGAGCGCTACTACGCGGTGGTCCGCGAGCTGCAGCCGGACGCGGTGATCAGCGTGTGCGGGCCCGACGTCCGCTGGTGCGGCAACGAGGCCGGGAGCACCCGCCCCGACGAGTGGAGCGTCGTCCCGCGCGCCCTGCTGGACGCCGAGCGGATCGCGGACCGCTCGCAGCAGGCCGACGACGGCGCGTTCGCCCGGCTCGTCCGCAGCGACGACCGCGACCTCGGCAGCCGCGCCGCGCTGGCGGGGCACGAGGACGACCTGGTCTGGTATCCGGCCGAGGTGAACACCTCGATCCGGCCCGGATGGTTCCACCACCCGGCCGAGGACGCCATGGTCCGCTCGGCGGACGAGCTGTTCCGCATCTACCTGCGTGCCGTCGGCGGCAACTCCTGTTTCCTGCTCAACGTCCCGCCGGCCGGCGACGGGCTGGTGCGGGACGCCGACCTGGCGGTGCTGGCGCGGCTCGGACGGCAAGTCGAGGACTTCCGGGCGCGGCGCGTGGCGGCGACCGCGACGGTGTCGTCCGGTACGGCGGGCGACGTCGCCACCGCGTGGCCCGCCCGGGGCCGTACGCCGTGGCGGCCGGACGACGCCGACCCCCAGCCCGGCGTGCGGCTCGTGTTCGCGCAGCCTAGCCCGGTCGAGGCGGTCGTGGTGGGCGAGGACATCGCGCACGGGCAGCGCATCGAGCACGTCGTCGTCCGGGGCCGCCGGGACGGCCGGTGGACGACGCTCGCGCAGGCGAACGCGGTGGGTTACCAGCGCATCCTGAGGTTCGCGCCGGCCGAGGTGGACGCCGTGCTGGTCGAGGTTCCGCAGGCCCGGGCCACACCCGTCGTCGCCCACGTGACCGCGATCGGAGCAGCCTCATGAAGGCCGTACTCGCGAAGGACGCCGCCAGGAAAGACGCCATCGGGAAAGGCGCCATCGGAAGGAGCGCCGCCAAGAAGGTCGCCGCCGGGAAGGGCGCCGGCCAAAAGAGCACCGCGAGGAAGGGCGCCGCTCGCGGACGGTCACCCCGGGCCGCCGTCCTCATCGCCGCCGTGGTGGCCGCCCTCATCGCGCTCACGATCGGCGGCGTGGCGCTCGCCCGGCGCACCGACGCGGTCGCCTCCCTCGACGGGCACACCGTCACCCGCGACGAGCTGCTCTTCCACATGCGCCGCCTCGCCCCGCAGGTCGAGAACGAAATACGCAACGACAGCCGCGCGAACGCGGGTGGCAAGAGCGCGATCCAGCGGCTCTCGGCCCGCGCGCTCGACGAGATCCGGCGGGACAAGACCGCCCTGCTGCTCGCGAAGGAGCAGCACCTGATCGGCTCCGCCGACCACGCGGCCTTCCTCGCCGAGCTGGCCGCCGAGAACGAGCGGCGCGCCGACGCCATCGCCAGGGGCCAGGTGGTCTACGGACTGACGGAGTTCTCCCCCGAGGAGTACTACTCGCGCCGGCTCACCGAGCTCACGACGAGCCTGAAGCAGCGGCTCAGCGTGGACGGCCCGCTCCGGGTCACCGACGCCGACGTCCGGCGGGCGTTCGACGCCGACCGGGACGCCTGGAGCGCCAACGCGACCACGTACACGTACGCGAAGCTCGTGGTGCCGGTGCCCGACGGCGCCTCCGCCGGCTACGGGGCCGGCCTCCAGCGGCGGGTGGCCGCCGCCGGTCGGCTGGCGGAGCTCGCGGACCGCGAGCCGGGCGCCAGGCTCACGACCGCCGAGCAGCACGGCGGCGGCTCGGCCGCCCACGACCAGGAGCTCATGGCCGTGCTGGGCAAGCTCGCGCCCGGCGAGATCTCCGGCCCGGTCCCGGGCACCGGCCAGGTCACGTACTACCAGCTCAACGGCAAGACCGTCGACGAGGACGCGGCGTTCGCCGAGTACTCGCGGCGGATCCGGCAGTCGCTCATCGAGGAGAAATTCACCCAGTTCCTCCAGCGCCGGGTGGACGGCAGCGTCTTCAAGGTCGACACGGCGGCGGTGGACGCCATCAACGCAGAGGATGTTCAACAGTGAAACCTGTCGGTACCGCACCCTCCATCGGGCAGGCGCTCCGCATGGGCCCCGTCGTCCTGCTCGCCGTCCTGCTCGCCGTACTGCTCGCAGGATCGCTCGCGCCCGCCGCGACCGCCGCCACGACCCCGGACCGCTCCCCCGCCGCCGCCAAGAAGGCGGACTTCCCGGGCAACACGCCGAACCCGACCGGCGGCCAGGACTACTTCATCGACGCCACGAACGGCCGCGACAGCGCGGCCGGCACCACCCAGCAGACCGCCTGGCGCACCCTGGCCAAGGCGAACGCGACGACGTTCAGGCCCGGCGACCGCGTCCTGCTCAAGGCCGGCGAGCAGTGGAACAACGAGCAGCTCTGGCCGAAGGGCTCGGGCAGCGCGGGCAAACCGATCACCATCTCGGCCTACGGCGACTCGAAGGCCCGCCGGCCGTACATCGCGACGAACGGCCGGGCGCCGAGCCCGTTCCGGGCGGACGGCACGAAGAACCCCGACACGGTCGGCCGGACCGGCGCCATCGTGCTGCGCAACCAGCAGTACTTCGAGATCGACAACGTCGAGCTGTCCAACGACGACAACTTCGCCACCGACATCACCACGGGGACCTACGTCCGCGACGGGATCATGGTCTCCATCAACGCCGACCTCCTGGCGGCCGGCGCGGACAGCATCATGGACCACTTCCGCATCTCGAACGTGTACGTCCACGATCTCGACGGCCCGAGCACCTGGCAGAAGATCCACTACGGCGGCGTCAACTTCCAGGTCTTCGGCAGCCGCGGCTACAAGTCGTACGGGACCGGCGGCTACTACTTCAAGGACGTCCGGATCGAGAACAACACGTTCACGAAGGTCGAACTGCACGCCGTGCAGTTCTCGTTCAACTGGTTCGCCGCCGACGGCGCGGACGCCGGCCAGTACGACGAGAGCGGGAAGTTCCACGAGGGCTGGGAACAGCTCTGGGTACGCACCCGCGACCTCTACAGCCGTGACGTCTACATCGGCCACAACTACGCGGAAAGCGTCGGCCAGGGCGCGTTCCAGTTCGCCAACGCCAAGAACATGACGGTCGAGTACAACGAGGTCAACGGCTTCCTCAAGCGGTACAACGCGGTGTCCTGCGGGCTCTACCTGTGGGCGGGCGCCGACTCGGTCATGCAGTTCAACGAGGTCTACGGCGGCCCGGACAACGAGTACGACGGCACGCCGTGGGACCTGGAGTACACGAACTTCAACGTCACCTACCAGTTCAACTACTCGCACGACAACGCGGCGGGCTGGATGGCGTACATGGGCAACAGCTCCAACTCGGTCGCCCGCTACAACCTGAGCGTCAACGACAACGGCGTGCTCGTGAAGAACATGCTGTCGACGAACTACTCGCCGACCTACTTCACGAACAACACCTTCGTGTACGACGGCGCGGACCTCGACTACGTGCACGACGAGACGTTCCTGAGCACCGTCTACTTCCTGAACAACATCTTCTACAACTCCTCCAAGACGACGCCGACGCCGTGGTATCGCCGCACCGGTGCCCTGCGCCAGGCGGTGTTCGCCAACAACGACTACTACGAGGCCGGCGGCACGCATTCGGCCCAGGAGCCGGCGGACCGGGCGGGCCTGCGCGCCGATCCGAAGTTCGTGGGCGACCCGGCGAAGTACGTCACCGGAGCGGGCGTGGCCCAGATCCGGACGGCCGCCGCGCACTTCAAGCTGCGCGACGACTCGCCGCTCATCGACGCCGGCCGCTACAACCCCCACCTGGGCACCGAGGACTTCCTCGGCACCCACATCTACTACGGCGACGCGCCGGACATCGGCATGGCGGAGAGCCCGATCGGGGCGAAGGTCACCAACCCGGTGGACGACGACCCCATCGAGAACGACCCGGGTGACGGCCGGGTCAACCTCGCCCTCGGCAAACCGGTCACCGCGAGCTCGACGCACCCCGGCGCGAACGGCACGCTCGTCGCCAAGAACCTGACCGACGGCAACCCGGCGACCCGCTGGGCGGCGGCCGACGACGCGACCTACCCGATCACGCTCGACATCGACTTCGGCACGGCCACCACCTTCGACGAGGTCTATCTGGACGAGTACACCGACTCGGGCACCAACCCGCGGGTCCAGACGTTCGAGCTGCGGCGATGGGACGCCGGGACCGGCACGTGGGTGACGTTCGCCGGCCGTGCCAACGGCATCGGGCACGACCTGTCCGTGACCGGATTCGGCGACGTCACGACCTCCCGCCTCCGGGTGGCGCTGACCGGGAAGGTGGCCGGCGAGGTCTACACCCCGACGATGACCGAGATCGCCGCGTACGACGCCGCCTGACGAACCACGGGCGGGCGGCTGCCACGGCGGCCGCCCGCCCGGCTTCATCGTCGGAGCGGCCGCGGCTCGGGTGCGGCGAGCACGTCGGCGAGCCTGGCGTGGCCGAGCTCGTAGTACGGCCCGGTCTTGCGCAGCAGCCGGCGCCCGTGTAACTCCAGGCGCGCCGATCGGGCCTGATTCCCCTGAGCAGGCCCATGACCACCCCGGCGGCCAGGCCGATGGCCAGCCCGCGGGTCAGCCCCGCTCCGTCGCCGTCAGCGGCCCGAGGGGGCGAACCGGTCGCAGCGGAAGGCCTCGAGCCCTTCCGGGCGGTGTCCCGTGGTGACGTAGCCGGCCATGGCCTCGCCGGTCGCGGGTGCGAGGGTGATGCCGAGCATGCCGTGCCCGGTGGAGACGTACGCGTTGGGGACCGACGGCAGGCGGTCGAGGACGGGCAGGCCGTCCGGCAGCATGGGCCGCCCGCCGACCCAGGGGTCGTGGATCAGCGCCATGAGGTCGTCGGGGCTGTCGTACCAGGGGCCCAGGTAGTCGCGGCTGGCGCGGGCGATGGCCACCACGCGCCGCCAGTCGAGCCGCCGGTTGTTGCCGCTGAGCTCCATCGTCCCGGCGATGCGCGTGGTCCCGCCGATGGGCGAGATCGCGAGGTGCTTGTCGCCGAGGTAGAGGGGATGGCTCGGCGGCGAGGGAAGGTCGACGGAGAAGCTGTAGCCCTTGCCGGCCTGCAGCGGGAGCCGGTGTCCCAGCGTCCGCAGCAGGTCGGCGGACCAGGCGCCGGCCGCCACGACCGCCGCCGAGCAGTCGATGTCGCCGTCCGCGGTGCGCACCGCGGTCACCCGGCCGCCCCGCACCCGGAAGCCGCGCACGGCCACGTGCTCGGTGATGCTCGCTCCGCCCTTGCGCAGGTGGGCGGCGAGGGAGTCGATCAGGGCGGTCGGGTCGAGCACGCCCTCCCCCGGCACGAGGTAGCCGGCCGCGACCCCGCCGCCGAGCGCGGGGTCGAGGGCCGCGGCGTCGTCGCCGGTCAGGATCCGCTCGGGGACCTCGTAGCCCGTCCTGGACATGGCGCGCTGCGTGCGGTGGACGCGCCGGGCCTCGTCCATCGAGGTGTACGCGTGCACCAGGCCGGGCCTGGTCAGGGTGGTGTCGACGCCGTCCGCGGCCAGTTCGCCGAAGCGGTCGAAGGCGGTGCGGGCGAAGCGCGCGACGGCGGCGTACCCGTGCTCGAAGGCCTGCCGCCGGCAGCTGCGCTGGAACATCAGCAGCCAGCGCGCGAACGCGAGGGTGAGCTGGGGACGCAGGTAGAAGGGCGAGTCCGGCCTGCCGATGGAGCGGGCGGCGTGCGCGACGACGCCCGGGGCGGGCACCGGGGCGGAGTGGCTCAGGCAGACCCAGCCCGCGTTGCCCCGGGAGGAGCCGCCGCCGACGGGGCCGCGGTCCACCACGTGCACCGCCACGCCCTGGCGTCGCAGGTAGAAGGCGGTGGACAGGCCGATGGCGCCGGCCCCGACGATGACGACCGGGTTCTCGCCGGACAGTGTGGTCACGTGGTCACCTTTGCCCGAAGGAACTGAGGAAGGCCCTGGTGCGCTCCTGCCGCGGGCGGTCGATGACCTCCCGCGGCGGCCCCTGCTCGATGATCCGGCCGCGGTCGAGGAAGACCACCTCGTCGGAGATCTCCCTGGCGAAGGCGACCTCGTGCGTGACGATCATCATGGTCATGCCGTCGTCGGCGAGCGCGCGCATGACGCGGAGCACCTCACCGGTGGATTCGGGGTCGAGCGCGGAGGTGGGCTCGTCGAACAGCAGCACGGCCGGCTGGAGCGCGAGCGCCCGCGCGATGGCGACCCGCTGCTGCTCGCCGCCGGACATCTGGTCGGGGAAGGCGAGCGCGCGGTGCGCCAGGCCGACGCGGCGCAGCAGCCGGACGGCGGTGGCGATCGCCTCGTCCTCGGCGATCCGGGCGGCCTTCAGCTGCGCCAGGACGATGTTCTCCACGGCCGTCAGGTGGGGGAACAGGTGGAAGCGCTGGAAGACCATGCCGACGCGCTGCCGCAGCCCGGCGAGGTCGGTGCGCACCGGCCGGTCGCCCTGGAAGATCGGCTCCCCGGCCAGCTCGATGGTGCCCCGGTCGGGCCGTTCCAGCAGGTTCACGCAGCGCAGCAGCGTGCTCTTGCCGCCGCCGCTCTGGCCGAGGATGCTCACGATCGCGGCGGGGCGCACGTCGAGACTGACGTCGTCGAGCACCGGGCGGCCGTCGAACGCCTTGCGCAGGCCGCTGATCCGCACGACCGGCGCGGTCTCCAGGGCCGGTTGGGCGAGTTGCGGGTTCATGATGCCTCCACGGCTTCCAGCAGGGCGCGGGCCTTGCGCAGGCGGCGGCGCCTGCCGGACAGCAGCGGCGTGCCCACCTGGATGCGCCGCTCCAGCCACAGCAACGCCTGCGACAGGGGGTAGCAGAGCGCGAAGTAGATCGCGGCGATGACGAGGTAGACCTCCAGGGCACGGAAGGTGTCGGAGGTGATGAGCTGGGCCTGGGTCATGAGCTCGGCCGCCGAGATGGTCACGAGCAGCGACGTGGACTTGAGCAGGTCCACCAGCATCGTGCTGGTGCCCGGCAGGGCCAGCCGGAGCGCCTGGGGCAGGATCACGTGGGCGAAGGCACCGGTCGGGCTCATGCCCAGAGCCTGGGCGCTCTCCAGCTGGCCGGCCTGCACGCCGGCCAGGGCCGCGCGGAAGATCTCCGACAGGTACGCGGCGTAGAAGATCACCAGGCTCAGCGCGCCCGCCTCGATCGTCCCGAGCTTGATCCCGATGGAGGTCAGGCCGAAGTAGGTGACGAAGATGATGGCCAGCAGGGGGATGTTCTTAAACACTTCGGTGTAGATCGTCGCGGGCAGCCGTACCAGGCGCAGGCGGCTCATGCGCAGCAGCGCGAGGAGCAGCCCCAGGACGACGGCTCCGGCGAAGCCGAGCGCGGCATACTCGAGCGTGCGTAGCAGGCCCTGGAGCAGCGCGCCGGTGTAGTCGGACCACGGCACCTCGAACACGTCGGATCTCCGTTACATGGTGGGGGGCTGCCAGTCGGCCGGCCGGTCGACGCCGCGGCGCTGCCCGGCCATCCACGGGGACGGCTTCAGGAACTGCTCGGGGTCGCCGCCGTACTTCTTCACCAGGGCGGCCATCTCCCCGTTGGCGTACATCTGCCGGATCTCCTTGGAGACGGCCTGCTCCAGCCTGGGCTCCTGCTTGGGGAGGTAGAAGCTGGTCATGTACGGCCGCAGGTACTCGTACGACGCGTTCTCCTTGACCTCCGCGTCGGTGGGAGCGGTGAGGTAACGCGTGCTGAACCTCATGTCGGGACGCTTCTGCTGGGTGTAGATGATGAGCAGCGGGTCCAGGAAGCCCACCTTGATGCGGCCGGCCGACAGGTCGTTGAAGACGCCGTTGGCGTCCGGGTAGGCGTGCAGCTTGGCTCCGGGGATGGCCTGGATCGACTTCACCCACACGTACCCCGTGACCGTGCCGAGCGGGAGCCCGGTGAGGTCCTTGACGGTCGAGTAGCTCTGGTCGCCGTGGACCGCCATCGCCGGCGGGGAGTAGTACGGCGGGTCGGTGAACAGGCCCTGGGCCTGCCGCTCCTTCGACCAGGCGATGCCACCGATCGAGATGTCCACCCGGCGGGCCTGCACGTTGCCCAGCATGCCGCTGAAGTCGGTGACCTGGGGTTCGAGCCGCAGGCCCAGCTTCTTGGCGACCGTCTGGAGGATCTCGCTGTCGATGCCGACCAGTTCCTCGCCTCTGACCGCCGTGTACGGCATGTACGGCTGGACGGCTACCTTCAGCACCCCGGGTTCGAGGGTGCCGTACGTGTTCGCGGCCGCCGGCTCCGTCGCGTCGTCGCCGCACGCCGTGAGCGAGGCGAGCGCGACCAGCGCGAGGGCCGCGCCGAAGACGTTCCTCCGGCGCCTTGTCCACCACATAGATCCCGACCTCCATTCCGGAATCAGCCCCCCGACCTGGCCTTTCTTCGAATAGGACCACGTTAAAGGGGGTTAACTCCGGCGTCATTGGATGATAAGTACGTAGATATCGACCTTTATGGTGTTGAATTCGTACGATTCGCATGAAGGCAGGTCTCATGGCGACGTCCGGTCACGCATGGCCGCCGATCCTGACGCCCGCGCTCGCGCAGGGCATCGCCGGCGACACCAGCGACATCATCGGCTTCAACGTCCTGATCACCGACCGGCACGGCACGGTCATCGGCAGCGGCGACAGCAGCCGCATCGGCTCGTTCCACGAGGCGTCCGTCGAGGTCATGCACACGCTGGAGCCGGCCGCCCACTCCGGCGACCAGGCCCGCAGGCTGCGGGGGGTGCGGCCCGGGATCACCCTGCCGATCGTCATCGACGGCCGCGCGGTCGGCACGGTCGGGATCACCGGCTCCCCCGCCCAGGTGAAGCGGTTCGGCCTGGTCGTCAAGCGCCAGACGGAGATCCTGCTGCAGGAGTCGATGCTGCTGCGCTCGCGGATGTTGCGCGAACGGACCCTGGAGGACCTGCTGCGCGACATCATGCAGTTCGACCCGGACGTGGCCGACCCCGACGAGCTCATGGCCAGGGCGCAGGAGCTCGGCTTCAACCTGGGCCAGCCGCACACGGTCGTGCTCATCGAGCTCAGCGAGACCCCAGGACACGGGGACGGCACGGACTCCCGGCCTGGTCTGCTCCGCGTCATCCGGGAGGTCTTCTGCGGCCCGCAGGATCTCGTCGCCTCCGTGGCGGGCGGCCGCTACGCCGCGCTCCGCTGGACCTCCGCCCCCGCCGACCTGCGGCCGCTCGCCGACCGGCTGGCCGACCGCATCCGGCAGAGCGCCGGGCTGCAGGCCAGGATCGGCATCGGCGTCGGCGCCTCCTCCGTCCCGGGGCTGCACGCCTCCTTCGCCGACGCGGCGGCGGCGCTGCGCCTCGGCCCCCGCGTCCGCCCCGGCTCGCCGGTGCACGCCATCGACGAGCTACGCGTGCACCAGGTGCTGGCCGCCGCCCCCTCGACCGCCCGCCTGCGCCTGGGCGAGGTCTTCACCACCGAGCTGCGCGAGCGCCCCGAGTGGCCCGCCCTGCGGCAGACGATCATCGCGTTCTGCGAGAACGGGTTCAACCTCGTCAAGGCCGCCTCGGCCCTGAACATCCACCGCAACACGCTGCTCTACCGCCTCGACAAGATCGCCGCGCTGTCCGGCCACAGCGGCGACGACCACGTGGCCCGGCTCGGCATGTACCTGGCCTGCGTCGCCGACCAAGTCGACCAAGTCGACCACCCGGCATAACCCCACAAACCCCGACACCTTTCCTGACCTGCGACAACACCGCGAACAACCATCGGCAACCAAGCATCAAACCCGGCAGACGACAACACCGGGAGCACCATGAAAACTGGTACGAAAGCCACCCTCGCCGTCCTCACTGGCGCCCTCACCACGACCGCCACGTTCCTCCTCACCGCCGCCCTCAGCCCCATCCCGGCCCCCACCCAGCCGGTCCCCCACTGCTCGGGCGGCAGCGCCGCGCACCCCGGCGAGCGGATCTGCCACCACGACGCCGTCGACCGGCCCAGAGAGCTCAGCTCAGCCCGGCCATGACCCGCCGCGGGGCGCCGCGCGCGAAAGTTTCACACCGGGTTGACTGAGCGGGTCAACAAGCGGAAAGTGTGTCTCGTTTGGATTGTTAATTTGGATAACAGCCAAACTAAAGACAGCGCAGAGGCAGAAGGGACCATGCAATGCGCAGGATCGTGCGTTCAGCCGTACCCGTATGCGTACTGGCGATCATCATCGGCCTCTTCGCCCCGCCCGCGCTGGCCGCGACCTGGTCCTCCAGCGCCCAGTGGGGCACCTGGACCAACGGCGGCTACACGCTCTACAACAACATCTGGGGCGGCGGCGCCGGCCCGCAGACCATCTGGGCGAACTCCTACAGCAACTGGGGCGTGTGGGCCAACCACCCCAACACCGGCGGGGTGAAGTCGTACCCGAACGCCACCAAGTACGTCGGCAAGCGCATCAGCGCCCTCGGCAGCGCCACCAGCAGCTTCAACGTCACGGTGCCGAACGGCGGTTCGTACACGACGGCGTACGACATCTGGGACTCGGCGAACGCGTACGAGATCATGCTCTGGATGAACAAGCACGGCGCCGTCGGCCCGCTCGGCTCCCGCCAGACCAGCGCGACGGTGGGCGGGCACAGCTGGGACGTCTACCGGGGCAGCAACGGCGCGAACCAGGTCTTCTCGTTCGTCAGGACCGGCAACACCAACTCCGGCACCGTGGACATCAAGGCGGTGCTCAACTGGCTGCGTACCAACGGCTGGATGGGTGACGTGACGCTCGGCAACGTGCAGTTCGGCTACGAGATCACCTCCTCCAGCGGCGGGATGGACTTCGTCACCAACAGCTTCTCGGTCTCCGCGAGCTGAGCGCCCGGCTAGGCCGGGTCGTCCTCGCGGTAGACGGCCATCAGCAGCGGGCGGGTCAGAGCGGCCATCTCAGCGGGTGAGCTCGGGCAGCCGTGCTGAAGCCAGTCGGTCGCGACGCCGATGAGCGCGCCCGCCGTGAACGCGGCGGGCACGTCATGCGGCGTCTGAGCCGTGTAGTCGGTCGGGACGCCGTCCCCCGTGGCGGCGCGGCGCGCGCCGGCGTAGGCCGCGACGGTGGCGCGGCGGCGCACGTGGTCGATGACGCGCGCGCTCCCCTGGGGCCCGAGCACGCTGCGGTAGAGGCCGGCGTGCTCGTCGAGGTGGGCGAAGAAGGTCAGCAGCGTGTCGGGGGCCGGGTGCGGGACGTGCCCCGCGCCGGGGTCGGGGATGGCCTCGACCAGGTCGTCGATCATCGTCGTGCAGGCCGCCTCGGCCAGCTCGTGCACGTCACGGTAGTGGTCGTAGAACGTGGAACGACTCACCCCGGCGCGTTCTGCGACGTCGGCGACGCTGATCCGGGACAGCTCACGGTCCTGGACGAGGTCGATCAGCGTGCGTTGCAGGGCCGATTGGGTGCGGCGCACCCGCGGGTCGTTCAGGTCGCTCTTTCTGTCTCTGGTGAGGGCCACGCCTCAGTGTACTGTGACCTACATCTGTAGGTTAGCCTACAGATGTAGGGAAGTTTGGGAATGGCACGCTGATTGGGGACAACCGTGACCGCTGACTCCGCTGAGACGCTCCAGATCACCCGCACCTGCCCGTACGCCCCGCCTGAGCAGCACCTTCGCCTGCTGCGCGAGCAGCCGGTCAGCAAGATCATGCTGCCGAGCGGTTCGCCCGCCTGGGTCGCCGCCCGCTATCAGGACATCCGCACGGTCCTGAGCGACCCGCGTTTCAGCGCCGACCGCCGCCATCCCAACGCGCCCAGGCTGAGCGGCGAGATGGCGCCCGCCAACTCGCCGCTGCCCAAGATGATGCTGGAGATGGACCCGCCCGAGCACGGCCACGCGCGTCGCGCGGTGATCGGGGAGTTCACCGTCAGGCGCATGGCGGCGCTGCGGCCGCGCATCCAGCAGATCGTGGACGAGCACCTGGACGCCATGCTGGACGGCCCGCGCCCGGTCGACCTGGTGTCGGCGCTGGCCCTGCCGGTGCCCTCGCTGGTGATCTGCGAGCTGCTCGGCGTGCCGTACGACGAGCACGACTTCTTCCAGACGCACTCCGCGCAGTTGCTCAACCGCACCATCACGGCGCAGGAGCGCCAGCACGCGGCCTTCGAGCTGGTCATCTACCTCGACAAGCTGATCAAGGCCAAGGAGGAGAACCCGACCGACGACCTGCTCGGCCGCCAGGTGATCAAGCAGCGCGAGAGCGGCGAGGTGGACCACAGCGCGCTGCTCAGCCTGGCGTTCCTGCTGCTGATCGCCGGGCACGAGACCACGGCGAACATGATCTCGCTGGGCACGTACATGATGCTGCGCCACCCCGAGGCGCTCGCCGCGCTGCGCGAGGACCCGGCCAAGACGCCGGGCGCGGTCGAGGAGCTGCTGCGGCACTTCACCATCGCCGAGTTCGCGATCATGCGGGTGACCACCGAGGACGTGGAGCTCGGCGGCACGGTCATCCCCGCGGGAGAAGGCGTGCTCACCCTGGCCAACGCCGGCAACCGCGATCCGGAGGCGTTCGAGGACGCCGACTCGTTCGACATCGAGCGCGACGCCCGCAGCCACCTGGCGTTCGGCTACGGCCCGCACCAGTGCCTGGGCCAGAACCTCGCCCGCGTGGAGCTGGAGATCGTCTTCAACACCCTGTTCCGGCGGATCCCCGGCCTGCGGCCGGCCGTGCCCGACGAGCAGCTCTCGTTCAAGGATGAGGCCAGCGTGTACGGCATGCACGAGCTGCCCGTCACCTGGTAATGCCGCGCGGGGCGGCAGCGGATCACCTTCGCCGTTGAACCAAGGTCATGTATCGGCCCGTACCTCCCAGGAGTAACCACCAACGACGAACAAGGGCCGATCATGAACAAGCGCACCCTCGCTCTTCCTGGCCTGGCCATTTCCACGGCACTGCTCGCCGTCCCCGCTCCCCCGGCCGCCGCACAATCCAGCACGCCCATCTACCTGGCCGCCAGCCTCGCCGGCAAGAACGAGGTGCCCGCCGACGGCACCAAGGTCGGCGACAACGACGGCGCCGCCCTGGCCGTCTTCCGCATCCACGGGCAACGCGTCGACTACGCGGTCCGCTGGAGCAACGTCAACGCCCCCAGCGGGTTCCACATCCACAAGGGCACCAGCGGCCAGAACGGCGATGTCGTCATCCCCTTCATCACCACCGCCCTGCCGCCCCAGCTCCACGCGATCAAGGGCACCGTCCAGGTCAAGGACACCAACCTCCTCTCTCGCATCCTCAACAACCCGAAGGGTTGGTACGCCAACCTCCACAACGACGAGTTCGGCGGCGGCGCCGTCCGCGCCCAGCTCACCCGCATCCGCCCCGTCGCCCTGGAATCCATCCTCGCCCACGGCTTCGGCCGCACCCTGACCACCCGCGCCGACGGCAAGCAGGAGATCCCCGCCCCCGGCACCAAGGTCGGCGACAGCAACGGCCGCGCCGCCTGGCTCGTCCAGCCCGAAGGCGACCGCGTCTGGTTCGCCGCCACCTGGAAACACGTCGACACCCCGACCGCCGCCCACATCCACCGCGCGCCCAAGGGCACCAACGGCCCCGTCGTCGTGCCCTTCTTCGAAGCCAAGAAGGGCCTGCCCCCGAGCGTCAACGGCCTGGCCGGCAGCTCCACCACCGACGCCGCCACGGCCCGCCGCATCTGGAAGAACCCCAAGAACTGGTACGCCAACCTGCACAACGCCAAGTTCCCCGGCGGCGCCGTCCGCGGCCAGCTCTACGCCGGCGACTGGTAGAAGACCCTGAAACAAGGGGAGCCCCGCTCGGGGCTCCCCTGGGTCCTCTCACGGGTCCTCTCACGGGCCCTCTCACGGGGACGGGTACGGGGAGCCCAGGCTCCAGACCCGGACCTCGCCGTCGTTCCCCCCGGAGACCGCCACCGGGCGGCCGTCCAGCCGTCCGATCGCCACCGCTTCGATCAGGCCCCGGTGGTCCTTGAAGGGCTCGCCGATCGGCCTGCCGGTCGCCAGGTCCCATACCCGTACGGTCTGATCGTCGTAGCCGCCGGAGACCACGATCGGGCGGCCGTCGCCGAGCTGCCCGGCGGCCAGGCCGAGCGCCCAGCTCCGGTGGCCCATGAAGGGCGGGCCGAGCCGCGCGCCCGAGGCCAGGTCCCAGACGCGTACCGTGTGATCGCCCTTCCCGCCGCCGGTGACCGCCACCGGATGACCGTTGAGTCGCGCCACCGTCGCCGATTCGACCGGCCCCTGGTGAGCGTGGTCGAGTCTGGAGATGAGGGTGCCGGTGGCCAGGTCCGTGATCAGGACGGTGCCGTCGACGTCCCCGGAGACCACCGTCGGACGGCCGTTCAGCTCGCCCACCGCCACCGACAGCACCCAGCCGCGGCCGGTGCCGGCAGGCTCGCCGACCGGCTTGCCGGTGGCCAGGTCCGAAACCCGCACCGTGCCGTCGAGGCCGCCGGAGACCGCTACCGGGCGACCGTTCAGGTCTCCGACCGACACCGACTCGACCGAGCCCCGGTGGCCGCGGAAGGGTTCGCCGACCGGCTCGCCGGTGGTCTGGTCCCAGACGCGCACGGTGCCGTCGCTTCCGCCGGAGACGACGACCGGGCGGCCGTTCACCTGCCCGGTCGCCACCGACCAGACCGGCCCCTCATGCCCCCTGAACGGCGCGCGGAGGGGTGTGCCGGTGGCGAGATCCGAGACCAGCACCGTGCCGTCGTAGCCTCCCGAGGCCACCGCAGGGCGGCCGTCCCGCTGTCCCACCGCCAGCGACAGCACCCACGGCTGCCAGCCGCTGACGGGCTCGCGGACCAGGGCGCCGAACGGCGCGGAGGGCTTCGCGGTGCTCCCGGGAAGGACCTTGGTCAGGGCGGGCGTCAGCCATAAGGCCACGGGGACCGCGAGGGCGACGACCGCCGCCGCGAGCACCTTCGCCAGGCGGGCCGGACGGCGGCGGCGCGGGGCGGTTCCCGGTGGCGCGCCCGCCTCCTGGAGGCGGCGCCGGGCTTTACCCGGTCGCGCGCCCGCCTCCTGGAGGGGAGTCTCGTGGGTGAGCGCGGTGAACAGGTCCGTGACGCTCGGCCGGGCCGCGGGATCCTTGGCCAGGCCGGCCGCCAGGAGGGGACGCAGGCGGTCGGGGACGCCCGACAGGTCGGGCTCGCGGGTCATGATCGCGTTGAGGACGCCCGCGGTGACCGTGCCGGAGAAGGCCCGGTGCCCGGTGGCGGCGTACACCATGGTCGCGGCCCAGGCGAACACGTCCGAGGCGGCCCCGGCCGGCTCCCCGTTGAGCTGTTCCGGCGCCAGATAGGCCGGGGTGCCGATCAGGCCGGATCCCGTGGTGGAGTGGTCCAGCACCCGGGCGATGCCGAAATCGATGACGACGGGCCCCTCCTGGCCCATGATCACGTTGCTGGGCTTGAAGTCCCGGTGCACGATGCCGGCCCGGTGGATCGCGTCCAGCGCGACCAGAGTGGTGATCGCCAACCGGTCCAGCCCGCCGCCGGCGCGCGGCCCCTCCCCCGTTACGAGCTCGTCCAGGGACGGGCCCGGCACGTACTCGCTGACCAGGTAGGGTGCCCGGTCGGCGATCCCGGCGTCGACGACCCGCGCCGTGCAGAACGCCGCCACCGACCGGGCGATCTCGCTCTCGCGCAGGAACCGTTCCAGGGTCTCGGCGTCGGAGGCCAGTTGGGCGTGCAGCGTCTTGACGGCCACCTGCCGTCCCGAGGGGGCCTGCGCCAGATAGACGACCCCCTGCCCGCCGACGCCCAGCACCCCGACCAGTCGATAGTCCCCGATCTGCCGGGGGTCGTTCTCGGCCAACGGGCGCGGACCAGACACGAGGCAATCTTCTCCTGGGCTCAGGGAGGATCCACTCAGCTGCTGCTCAAAAGGTATATGTCCCCCCGATGTTTGCCTATCGGGGACCTTCAACGCCGCGCATGGCGGATCTTCAACCGTCCCAGCCCCATGGCCCCGGAGATCCGGATCCTCGGCCCGCCGTCCCGGCCGTCACCGTCCCCTGCGCTGGTAGGCGCGGATCGACAGCGGCACGAACACCAGCAGCAGCGCGGCCGACCAGAGCAGGACGGCGGCCACCGGATGCGCGAGCGGCCAGGACACCTCGCCGGACGGGGCGCCCGGGTTGCCGAACAGCTCCCGTGAGGCGGCGGTGAGCGCGCTGACCGGGTTCCAGTCGGCCAGGAAGCGCAGCCAGCCCGGCATGCCGTCGGTCGGGACGAACGCGTTCGACAACATCGTGAACGGCAGGCCCAGCGGCACCATCGCGTCGGCGGCCTGGTCGTTCTTCACCGCCAGGCCCAGATAGACGCCCACCCAGCTCAGCGCGTACCGCAGCACGATCATCAGCAGGAACGCCTGGGCCGTGGGGATCAGGCCGCGGTGCGGCTGCCAGCCCACCACGAGGCCCGCGCCCACCATGATGGCCAGCATCAGCAGGCCGATCAGCAGGTCGGCGCCGGTCTGCCCGAACGGCACCGCCAATCGCGCCATCGGCATGGAGCGGAACCGGTCCATCACACCGCGGGAGGAGTCGGCGGCCATCCGCGTCATGACCCCCAGCCACGCGGAGAAGGTCACCATCGCGAACAGGCCGGGCATGAGGTACTCGCGGTAGTCGCCGCCGTCCGGCACCTGGATCGCGCTGCCGAAGACGTACCCGAACAGCACCACCATGACGGCCGGGAAGAGCAGCGCGGCGACGATCTGCCCTGGTTCCTGCCGCAGCCGTCCCAGCTCGCGGCCGACCAGGGTCAGCCCGTCGGCGAACGTCCAGCCCAGGCCACGCAGCGGTGAGGTGAGTGTGGTCATCGAACAGGCTCCTCGCGGTCGGTGAGGTCGTTCATCCCACGGACTCCTTGCGGTCGGTGAGGCGCAGGAACACCTCGTCGAGGGTGGGGCGGCGCAGCCGTACGTCGGCCGCGGCGACTCCTGCGTGGTCGAGCTCGCGCACGATGTCGGCGAGCCGGAGGCCGCCGGCGGGCAGGACGACGCTGAGCCCGTCGGCGCCCGCCGGTGTGGGATCGGCGCCGGCGAGGGTGTTCAGGACGGTCATCGCCGCAGGCAGCGCGGCGGGGTCTTCGAGGGTGACGTCGAGGCGGTCCCCGATCGTGGCCTTCAGCTCGTCCGGCGTGCCGGCGGCGATCACCCGCCCGTGATCGATGACGGCGATGTCGTCGGCCAGCTGGTCGGCCTCGTCCAGATACTGCGTGGTGAGCAGCACCGTGGTGCCATCGGCCACCAGCTCGCGCACGCTGTCCCAGATTTCGCCGCGGCTGCGCGGGTCCAGACCGGTGGTGGGCTCGTCCAGGAAGAGCACCTTGGGGCGCAGGATGAGGCAGGTGATCAGGTCGAGCCGGCGGCGCATGCCGCCGGAGTAGCCGAGTACCGGGCGGTCGGCCGCGTCCATCAGACCGAAGCGCTCCAACAGCTCGTCAGCCCGCCGGTGCGCCTGGCGGCGGGGCAGGTGGTAGAGGCGCCCGAACATGCGCAGGTTGCCACGGCCGGTGAGCTTCTCGTCCACGGCGGCGTACTGGCCGGCGAGCCCGATCTGCTCGCGCACTTTGCCGGCCTCGCGGACGACGTCGTATCCGGCGACGCGGGCGTGCCCGCCATCGGGATCGGACAGGGTCGCCAGGATGCGCACCGCGGTCGTCTTCCCGGCGCCGTTCGGCCCGAGCACGCCGCAGACCGTCCCTCTCGGGACGCTCAGGTCCAGGCCCCGTAGGGCGTGGGTGTCGCCGAAGGACTTGTGCAGCCCCTCGGCGACCACGATCGGATCAGACATCAACCCCTCCACTGGGTACGTTGTACGCGGTTTCGGGTCAGGCTAGATTACTGGGTACCATGTACGCAACTGGAGAGGAGGAGACGGTGGCCGACGCCGAGTACGTGAACATCTGGATGCGGCCCGAGCGCCCCGCCCGCGGGCCTAGGCCGGTCTACAGCCGCGCGCAGATCACCGAGGCGGCGATCCGGATCGCCGACGCCGAAGGGCTGGAGGCCGCCACCATGCGGCGGATCGCCACCGAGATCGGCGCCGGCGCGATGTCCCTCTACCGGTACGTCCCGAGCCGCGACAACCTGGTCGAGCTCATGGCCGACCGGCTGATGGGCGAGATCGACGTCGAGGGCATGCCCTCCGGCGACTGGCGCGCCGACCTGACCCGCTACGCCGACGGACTGCGGGCCATGTGGCTGCGGCACCCGTGGATCGCCACCGTGCAGCGCTCACTCCCCAGCTTCGGCCCCAACCAGCTGCTCCTGATCGAACGGCTGATGGGAGTGCTCGACGCCTTCGTCTCCATCGACGAGAACCTCGGCCTCGTGGCCATGCTGAACAGCTACATCGAGGGCACCGTCCGCGAGGAGATCAGCTCGGCCAAGGAGTTCCGCCGCAGCGGGCTCACCGAGTCGGAGTGGATGGCGCGGAGCCACTCGTACGTCGACCAGTTGGTGAAGAGCGGGGAGTACCCGATCTTCACCAAGATCGTGATGGAGGCGCGCCAGCCACACCTGAGCCGCGACGACCAGTTCCGACACGGGCTCCAACGCGTCCTCGACTGCATCGCCGCCGCCCTCCCACCGACGCCCTGAGACGATCTCCGTCCTCATGACGACGTGATCGATAAGGTGTTCGACCATGGGCGTATTGGTCGATTACTTCACGGCGGGCTCCGACGAGTCGGCCGGGTGGGCCCTGTCCGGCGGGCCGGGGTACGCGCGGCTGCCGTTGGTCGACTGCAAAGGGTGGATCGACGAGCTCGACGACCTGGTCGCCGAGCTCAGCGGACGCGACCTCAGCGAGTTCGGCGACAGCGAGGTCGTCGTCGACGATGAGGCGTCGGGCGTGGAGCGGATGATGCCGGAGACCGTCGCCGCGCTGGCCGCCGTGGAGGACGCGCGGTTGCGTGAGTACGCCGAGGACGAGCTGCTCGACGACTACCAGATCGAACGCATCACCGCCCTGCGGGACCTGGCCCGCGAAGCGGTGCGGCTCAACCACGGGATGTATCGCTGGATGTGCGTCTGAGCGCCTCGAACAGCTCTTCACGGAGAGCGGGCGGCAGCTTGCGGCCCAGGATCGCCGGGCTCACCAGGGCCTGGTCGTCGTTCCACGCGCGTGCCGTGTCGGCGAGGAACTCCAGCGCGAAGCGCGCCCCCTTGCGGTGTCGCTCCTCCGGCCAGCCCTCGACCAGCGGCAGCACCGCGCTCACCCGTTCGGCGACCCGGTCGAGGAGGGCGTAGCCGGGCAGGCCGGGGAAGCGCTGGGCGTGCAGGTCGATGTGGTGGAAGGCGACATGAGTGAGCTCGGCGGCGGTGAAGTCGTTGCCCGTGA
The DNA here is from genome assembly GCF_040605375.1 of Nonomuraea sp. NPDC005650. Classification (NCBI taxonomy): domain Bacteria; kingdom Bacillati; phylum Actinomycetota; class Actinomycetes; order Streptosporangiales; family Streptosporangiaceae; genus Nonomuraea; species Nonomuraea sp. NPDC005650. The sequence goes on along the minus strand of NZ_JBEXCR010000012.1, from coordinate 273,618 downwards.
AGTCATTGTGCGCCCTGCCCAGCGCGGCTTGATACTGGGTCGGGCGGCCCCAGAAGTTGATGTCGCGCACCGGGCCGAGGAAGACGCAGTCGACGAACTCGGCCTCGAAGGTGGCCGTCTGCCCCCGCAGGCGAGACCGATCGAACGTGCACCGTTCGAACCGGACGTTGCCGAAGAAGGTGCGCTCGGCGAACCGGGTGCGGCGGAACACGCAATCGCGGAAGACGGTCTGCGGCCACGCGGTGCCGCCCCACGCCTTTCCACCGACGCCGCTGCTGGTGCTGCCCATCGACAGCTCCTCGAAGGCGGTGCCGGAGAAGTCGCATCCGTCGAACTCGCTACCGTAGGCCAGGAAGCCGGTGAACCGCGTCTCGGTGAAGTCCGCGTTCGCCAAGCGCGCCCGGTCGAAGATCACGTCAGCCGCCCCTAAGGGCAGCGGGAAGCGCTGGTCACGGAGCTGCCCGCGGGCGATCCTCGCGCTTCGCCACTCTTCGCCGGTCGGCTCCAGGGTGAACCGCTCAGCCGCGTTCACGTCGGCCGCCCGGGAGGACGCCCCGATGGGGGCGGGCCACGGCGCTGGTCGCGGTCGTCCGCGACACCCGGCGAATCACCATGACGGTGATCTTAGGACTGCACGGATCACGCCCGCCACCGCCCCCCGGATCGCATCAGCTCGGCGCCGGGAGCTCCACCAGGCGCATGAACTCGGGGCTCGGCCGCACCTTGATCTCCCGCCACAGCAGCTCCGTGAACGCCCGCACGGCGCGGACCGCCTCGACCAGGTTGCCCTCGGCCAGGTGGATGCGCACGACCAGGCGCTGGGAGCTCTCGCGCAGCGGCTCGTACTCGACGGCGCCCAGCGCGAGGTCCAGCGCCCGCCCGTAGGCGCCGCGGGCGAGCTGATGCTCGGCCATGGCCTCCAGGGTGTGCAACTGGAGCTGGCGGACGCGCTCGCGGACGGCGACGACCCACTCGTCGTACCAGCCGGGCAGCAGCACGCCGCGCGGCGGCACCCACGTGCCCTCGTCCTCGGCCTGCGCCGGCCGCCGCACGTGCAGCCGCCTGCTCAGCGCCTGCAGCTCGTCGACGTCGACCGAGACCCGCGAGTCGAGCCGCATGGCCGGGCCGCGCGTGACGATCAGCCCCGGGCAGGCCCTGCCGACCCGCCAGAGCGTGGTGCGGAGGTCGCCCTGCGCGTGGGCCTCGGTGGAGTCGGGCCACAGGTTGCCTGCGGCGAAGTCACGCGTCGCGGTGCCGTGCAGGCCGAGAAAGGCGACCAGCCGCCGAGCGCTGTGCGGGAGCTCGCCCCACCGTGCACCGCCCGTCTCAGCGCATGCCGACACCTCGAAGGTGCCCAGCAGACGCAGGCTCACCGCCCCCTCCGGCCGTGCATCGTACGCCGCGACAGCAGATGCGCTGTCCATCGGGCGCCCCTCCCATGCACGAACAGATCCCCCTGGGTTTTATGTCTTCCGCAGATGATCTGTCAATAGGTTATTACCGGGGACGGTCACGAAAAGGACGGGGGTCGGTCGGAAATTATCCGAAAGGCACTGATCCAGGCATCGGATCGGTCATGAACTGGGCTTTCGAGCCAAACTCCGGCGGCAAATCGGCCCGTTTACCGCCGTTGACACCATCTTGATAATGCCGAAAATTGCATTTATCCGAGCGACAGTCGTAAACGATCGCGGCTCACCCGAATTTGGTCAGTTCGGGGTGGCGGCGCAGCTCCTCATAGGTCTTTCTGTCGGGGGCGTAGCCGTCGGCGCGCGAGCCGTCCTCGCCGCGTTCGCGATAGACCTCGCGTAGCTTGGCGACCAGCGGATCCCACTGCGTGTAGACCGGCTTGAGCCGGTTGAGCGCCTGGATGACGGAGATGACATCCGGGCCCCGGTACCACGGCGGATGTTCGAGCTCCTTGCGCACCTTGTCGAAGATCGCTCTCTCCTGCTCCCGCAGCGTCAGCAGGGCGGGGATCAGGCTCTGGATCCTGGCGTTGCGCTCCTCCATCGCCTCGGCCGCGGCGTCGGAGGCAGGGGCGGGCGGAGGTCCTATCGTCTCCTTCTGCGCGGGCGCGGGCGCGGGCGCCAGAGCTGCCTTCAGCTTGCGCAGCTCGGCGCGGATCTCCGCCTGCCTGTCGCCGATCCTGCGCAGCATCTCGGCCACCGCCGCCACGTCGGTGAACTGCTCGGAGGAGGCCGTGATGGCTTTGACCGCCTTGTCCAGCCGGGCGTTGTCGGCCTTGAGCCCCGCCTGGGCCTCCTCGAAGCCTCCGGCCGCGGCGCGGGCCTTGAGCTGGGCGACCCGGTCGCCCACCACGATCGTCTCGAACGCCTCCCGCTCCTTGGCCAGCTCGGCCGGCCAGTCGTAGCGGACGCCGCCCTCGGCCTGGCCCTGCGGCCGGACCACCGCCTGCACCGCGTCGGACGCGCGGTCGTTGTCACTGGCGTACTCGGCGAGCGCGCGGCTCATCGCCTCCCTGTCCCCGCCGCTGCCCGCGATCCTGCGGCCGAGGCGCTGCCAGTCCTGGAAGCTCGCGACCCGGCCGCGGAAGGCGTGGTTCCACCTGCCGGGCTCCCTGGAGACCGACGCGATGGTCGCGAAGTCGTCGTCCGACAGCTTCATCCCGATCACCTCGGTGCGGGACTGCAGCAGCTTGCTTCCGCCGGTGGCCAGTTTGAGCGCGCTCGCGATGGGCGTCTGGTCGGCGGCGGAGGCCAGCGCGCGGGCCGAGGCGCCCAGGTCGGTCTCCGAGGTCGTGGTGCTGACGTCGCCCGTGGCCTTGTTGCCGGGGCCGACCGCAGCGGTGACGGCCTGCTCGGTCCGGTACACGAGCTGGGGACCCGGCGCCGCCCCGGAGCCCGGCCCCTGGGGACCCGGCGCCGTCCCGAAACCGGCGCCGCCGCCCGTCGCCCCGGAGAACAGCTTGTGCGTGCCCGTCTCGTCGACGACCGTCTTCTCGGCGTAGGCGTGGGTGGTCGAGATCGACGCCTCCAGCCCGGCGATGCCCACCTTGGGGGTCAGCGTGCTCGACCAGCCGGTGGCGGACTCCGTACCCGCGACCCTGGTGGGGTCGGCCGCGGCCAGTGCGGCCAGTCCAGCGGCGTCGTCGACCGCGAGGACCCGGTCGAACCTGAGCTGGTAGTCCGGGTCGCCCGGGTTGAGGCGGAAGGTGACCGCCCTGCCCTCCGACGTCGTCCTGCCGTAGCTGAGGCCGCCGCTCACCGCTCCCACCGAGCCGGACGCGCCGACGGACCTCTCGGTCTCCGACACCACCTCGACCGTGACGAGCACGGCCCCGCCCCGGCGCGCCACCGTACGCTTGAGCGACCTGCTCCGGCTGTAGGAGACCTCGGCGCCGACCGGCGACCTGCCTGCCGAGGTCAGCCCGAGCGAGCCGCCGGCGCCCCGCCTGGCCTCCAGGCTCGCCTGGTCGCCCTCGCCGAGCTTGGCCGCCTCGGCGGCCGACAGCGGGGCGGCCAGGGTGGCGAGCAGTTGCCGCGCGTCGTCGACGCTGCCGCGCGCGACGAGGCCGACGACCTTGAGCTCCTGCTCCGCGCCGCCCGACCCGTCGCGGGCCAGGTCCCCGAGGTACCGCTTGGTCTCCTCCGCGCTGAACCGGTGGACGAACGTGCCGGTCACCGACCCCGTGACCGACAGCGACGCGCTCGCCGTGCCCTTCCGTCCCGCCCCGCCGCCCAGCGTGCCGGAGGCGCCGATCGTGACGGTCACCATGAGCTGGTACGCCGGCGGCTCCGCCCCCTCAACCCGGGTGGCCTTCACCACCACCCTGGCGTTGCCCGCGATGGACCTGGTCGTGGTGAAGCCGTTGCCGTACGCGGTGGTCCGCTGCGCGCTCGCCGACCCTACCCCGCCGAACCCCTCGGGACCGGCGACGATGCCGGCGCTCGCCTGGCGGCCGGTCTGGGTGCCCTGCTGGAGCCTGCCCTCCTCGTCGAAGGTGCCCTGGGCGGTGTCCTTGCTGCGGGTGAGCGTCAGGCTGCCCTCGTTCCGCCGCACCACCGTCCCTGCCGTGCTCTTGGTCGTGGCCCCCGCCTTGCTCCGGTCCCCCTCGGGGGGAGCCTGGACCCCGGGCACGGGCGCCGCGCTCGCCTTCGGCCCCTTACCAGGCGCGGGCGCAGGCGCGGGCGCAGGCGCGGGGGCGGGGGCGGGCGCGGGGGCCGGGGCTGGGGTCGGGGCGGGGGCCGGGGGTTTGGCGGGCCGGGGGATGGGGGCCTGCTGAGGGGGCTCCGGTTTCGGCTTGGCCTTGGGCGCCTTCGGCTGGGCCTGTGCCTGCCGGAGGATCTCGTCGTCCGCGTCGGCCGGGATCGGGAGGGCCTTGGGGGGCGGCGGCTTCGGGGGCGGGGCCGGCTGCGGCTTGGCCGGGGGCGCGCCGGTGGGTGGGGCTCCCTGCGGACGGCGCTGCTCGACGACCGGCTCGGGCCGCGGCGGCCGGGGCGGGAGCTTCTTGACGGCTTCCAGCGCCGGGGAGATGTTCGCGGGGACGTGCTCGCGCACCGGGTCCTTGCCCCGGGGAGTGCCGATGGCGGCGCCGGCCAGCCCGAGCTTGGCCGCGCAGTGCGGGCAGATGAGGGAGCTGGCGCCGACGGCGACCAGCTTGAGCTTGTGCTTGGCCGCGTAGGCGATCAGCCTCGCCTCCGCGTCCTTGAGCGCCTGCTGAGCCGAACGCTTGCGCTGCGGCTCGTCCGACTCCGACGTCTCCCCTTCGGCGGCCCCACCCTCGTGCTGGTCGGCGAGCTGCGGTCCCAGCGGGGACGCCGGATCGGTCTTCCGCACCACTCCCGACTGGGGCACCGGTTCTGACTCCGGCGCCGCCTCGGACTCGGGTGCGGGCTCGTGGGCGAGCGCGAGCGCCGACCCGGGCGTGGGCACCGGACCGGGGCCCGCGGAGGGAGTCGCGGAGGGAGCCACAGAAGGGGCCCCAGAAGGCGCCGCGGCAGGGGCCGGTGCGGCGGGTTCGGCCGGTACGACCTTGAGCGCGGGAGCCTCCGGCTTCTGCTTCTTCTGGCGTACGGCCTTGACCCACGTCTCCCCCTCTCCCAGCTCGACGAGCTTGCGGCGGTTGCCCCTGGAGGTGGTGACGAGCTGGTGCAGGTTGCCTTCCTCGTCCACGCCGTAGCCGACGCCGACGGTGATGTCACCCCGGAAGGAGCCCTCGGCCGCCGCGCGGCGCTCCTCGGAAGTGCGTTCGTCGGGCTTGCCCTCCTGCTCCGCCTTGGCGGCCTTCGCCGCCTGGGCCGCGTCCCACTGGGCGAGGCGCTTCTGGACGACCCCCTCCATCAGCTCGCTCGCCCGCAGGTCGGCCGCGTCCTGGAACTCCCGCAGCCGGGCGAACGCCTCGGCGTCCTCCGGGCTCGCGGGGCCGCCCGTCTCCTCCGCCATGGCCAGCCCGACCGACGCGCTGCCGCCCACGGACACCGGGCCGCTCTCATGAGCCGCAGCGTCGACCACGGCGTCGGCCGCCGCGTGAGCCGCGGCTTCGAGCCCGGCGTGGCGGGTCGGCCGCGGGCCCGCGCCGCCGCGCTGCTGGATGACGTGGGCCAGCTCGTGGGCGAGCAGGTGCCTGCCGTCGGGGGTGTGCGGCGCGAACCTGCCGGGGCCGAAGACGATCTGCTCGCCCACCGTGAACGCGCGGGCGCCCAGCGTTCGCGCCGACTTCGCGGCCAGGTCGTCGGAGTGCACCCTGACCTGGCTGAGGTCCTGCCCGAACCGCTGCTCCATGCCCGTACGCGTCACCCGGTCCAGCGGCTCCCCCCGGCGCGCCGGTTGCCTGCGGGCCGCGCCCGGGACAGGTGCCGCGGCCCGCGACGGGTCGGCGCGTCTGTCGTTGGCCGCCATCGTCACAGGCCGTGCGTGAGCGGCAGCGCGAACGACGTCCGCCAGCCGGTGACCCCGTCACCCTCGACGACGGCCAGCGGCGCGTAGTGGTAGGCCACGCCGTGCGGGCCGCGCCCCTGGGGGTGGTGCCAGATGACGTCGCCCAGCGTGCGCCGCGCGGGGAAGACCCAGTAGTCGCCCGTACGGTAGCGGTGCGGGTGGCCGCGTTCGCCGGCGAGGAAGCGCACCTCGACGCCCCGCTCCAGCGGTATCCACCCCGCGTCCTTCCTGGCCGCCTGCGCCTCGGTCACCGGTACGGCCCCGTCGGGGGACTTGTCGGGCGGCGTGTGGTCCCAGCGCCGCAGGTACGGGTGGCGGCGCCGGTCGGTCGCGGGCGGCGGCGCGTCCAAGGTCACGGTCGACAGCTCCACGTCCACGTCGACCACCTGGCGCAGCGGCGCGGCCGGGCGCGGCCAGCCGAGCTCGCGGCGCAGCGAGACGGCGTCGTCCACGGCCTCCACCCACTGGCCGATCTCCAGGGCGGTGTGCCGGTCGCGCCCCAGGCTGCTCACCTGGACCACGGGCCCGTCGCTCGCGAGGATCGGGTAGATCACCGAGCCGTTGTCGCGCGACCAGGCGAAGCTCGCCCCTTCCCTGGCCGTGCCCCCGCCGCGGATCTCCACCCGGTAGAGCTGGTTCTCCCCGGTGTAGCCCGCGTCGGACGGCGCGGTGCACGGGTCGTCGTCGGCCTCGTGCGGGCGCGTGGCCCGTACCTGGAGCACTCCCCTGTGCTCCGCCGACGCGGCATCGGCGATCCAGTCGGCGACCCAGGTCTCCAGTGACACGTCGCCTGCCGGCACGGGCACGGCGCGCACCTGCCAGACCACCTGCGCCCGGCTGCTGGTGTCGGGGTGGTGCGGGCCGAGCGCGGGCTCGTGCAGCCTGGGGTCCTCCACCTCGGTGACGTGCCGCTCCCAAACCTTGAGGTACACCAGGTACCTGCCCTTGGGCAGCCTGTCGGCCCCCGCGACGTCCAGCACGGCGTGCGGCTGCCTGGCGTAGGTGGTCTCGGCCGGGTTCTCGACGCCGATGCCGGACACGTAATAGCGGCCCGCCCCGATGGTGAAGTCGGCCGCGGCCGGGTTGCCGACGGCGAAGCCCAGTCCGGGGCCCGCCGGCCCCGCGTGGGGGCCCATCAGGTCGGCCAGCGCGCCGCGCAGCTGGTGCAGCAGGATCGCGGTCTGCTCGTTGCGGTTGGCGTCCAGGCCGACCCGGCCCTGCAGGTCGAAGACGGCGGAGTAGCCGCGCTCCGGCGAGAAGGTGAGGTTGGAGAAGTCTCCGTGCACAGCGGGCTCCCTAGGTGGCGTTGATGACGGCGGCTTCGACACCGAGGGGGACGAACCCGTCCAGGTGGTCGACGAGGTTGGCGAGTCGCCGCGCCTGGAACAGGTCGTGGAAGGCACCCATCTCGGCGCCGTCCTCCGCTCCCGTGCGGATGGCGTCGGCACAGGTGTCATGCAGTTGGCAGTAGCCGGGCGTGCCGTACCTGACGCTGGTGAAGCGGGGCCGCAGCCGGTTCTCCGAGTCGGGCGGGCACCGGTAGCGCGGCGGGCCGCCGTGGCAGGCGTAGGAGACGTACGAGTAGCGCGCGCAGCCGATGTCCCGCCTGGCCACGTGCACGCAGCCGGTGACGATGGTGTCCTCGGCGAGCCTGAGCAGGTAGACCCGCACCTGGCCGAGCACGGTGCAGCGGCGCAGGGTCAGGTCGGCGTAGGCGTTCCTGGCGTCCACGCCCGTCACGGCGGCCAGCTCGTGGCCGGTCGCGTCGATGATCGAGTCGTCCGCCTCGACGACGAGCGGCTCGCCCGCGGTCTCGTCCTGGTCGACGAGGATCGTGCCGACGATCGAGCGCTCGACGCGCAGGCGGGCGGTGGTGCGGCGCAGCTCGATCGACGGTTCCTCGCCGTGGCGGGGCTCGCAGCGGTCGTCCAGCTCCCAGCCGGGCACGAGGGTGCAGTGCCTGATGGTCACCTCGCCCACCTGCCCGGTGATGTCGACGCTGCGGCCCGAGATCACGAGCCCGTCGAGGAGCAGGCGCGGGCGGCGGGCGGACGGCGGCGGGCAGTCGGCGGAGGTGCCCGGCGGCGGGGTCTTGGACCGGGCCCGCACGCTGAGCGCGTCGAACCTGTTGGCCCGCTGGTTGAGCAGCCTGATGACCGGCCGCTGGTACGGCGCCGCCCGCAGCTCCAGCCGGTCGTCCAGGTCCAGCTCGACGCAGAGCGCCTCGGTGTAGTCGGCCGAGTCGACGATCTCCACGAGCACGTCGTGCAGGGCCGGGTCGGCCTCCTTGTCCTCCTGCCACTGCCGGAGCGCGGCGGTGATCGAGCCGAACCCGTCGCCGCCCACGACGTACCGGCGGCGGTCGCCCACGGGGGTGGTCGACCTGGCGTAGGCGCCGCCGCCCATCCGGTCGGCGAAGCCGTAACACCAGCTCACCCACACCCCCTCCTCCGGCGCCTCGTCCGGCGGGAACGCGATCCTGCCCAGCACCGGGTCCACCACCACCTGTCCCGGCCGGGCCCGGTAGCGCCAGTCGCTCAGGTCGGCGCCGACGATCCGGTCGGCGGGCACGGGGTTGTCCAGGCTGTCGCGCCAGATCCGCAGGGCGCGCCCCGGGCCGTAGTACTCGGTCACGGCCGCGGCGAACTCCTCGCGGCCGATCGGCTGCGGCAGGTCGGCGGGTCCCGACAGGTGGGCGGCCCGCGGCCCCGTGCCCTGCGGCGCGAACAGCTGGGTGTCGATGCCCAGCACGTTGACCAGGTAGCGGCTGTAGCGCTGGTCGACGCAGAACGCCGGGGCCCGGGTGACGGGGAAGGACAGCAGCCGCCACACGTACAGCGCCAGGCTGGGGATGTTGGGCAGCCCCCTGGTCAGCTCGCTGTTGATCCGGCGCACGTCGGGCAGCCTGGGGGCGGTGTCGAAGGGCCCGCCGACGCGCTCGCAGGCGACGAGGTCGCGCACGTCGAAGGTGGCCGGCCGGTCGGGCTGGAGGTGCCGGAGGTGCTGGTCGCGCACCAGCATCCGGTACGTCTCCACGGCCCGCGCGGGCCACCGGGCGACGTCGAAGGCCAGCTGTTCCAGCGCGGCGGCGGTGCCCTTGCGACGGCGCACGGCCACCGCGTCGGCCACCTCGGCGCGGGAGACGCCCTCCCTGTCGATGCCGACCAGCGCCGCGATGTACGGCACGACCCACTCGTCGCAGGTCTCGGCGAACCAGTTCGCGTACCAGGTGTCGAGGTCGTCCTCGATGAGGCGTACCTGCTCCTCGATGATGCGCAGCAGCGCCCGCAGCGGGTGGCCCCGTTCCTCGTCCCTGCTGCGGTGGATGGCGGGCAGCAGCGCGGCCAGCTCGTCGCGGGTCATCGGGCCACCTCCACGTGCAGGACGACGAACCCGTCCAGGCCAGGCGTGATCGTGACCAGCTCGGCGGGGTCGATGTGGACGCCGTCGGCCTGGGTCCTGGCCGGTCTGGCGGGTATCCGCCCGGCCACGCCGGTGACCGCGGCGGCCTCCGGGGCGGTCGTGCCCCGGGTGGCGCCCAGCCGTACGACGTCGGCGAACGCGACGCCGGGCACGCGCTGGAGCGCCGCGACGACCTCGGACAGGTGGACGCCGCGGCCGAGGGCACGCGCGTCGAACCCGAACTCCGACTCCAGGGCCGCGCGGGCCTGCGGGCCGACCAGGTCGGGGGCACGGTCGGGGTCGATCCACACGTTCGCCTCCAGGACGACGTTCCACAGCGTGCGCGGGGCCGCGGCGACCGGCACGCCGGGGTCGCCGTGGTGGCGGCAGGCCGCGAGCAGGCTGCGCAGCAGGTCGGAGTCCGGCTCGATCGGCGCGTCGTCCACGCCCGCGACCGTCAGGTGGACCAGCTCCCTGCCGCCCGCGATCAGGCGGGCCGCCACGGCCTTGCCGACGCCCGCGCGGGCCAGCGTGAAGTCCGCGTAGTCTCGCAGGCCCACCAGCCGGTCCATGGCCAGCGTCGGCAGCGGCGCCCGGCCGCGCAGCGCCGAGTCCGCGTCCTGGTCGGTGCCGCCGCTCGCGCGCAGCGGGTTGGTCACGGCGCTGACGCCCAGCGGCTTGGTCTGGAGCTGGCTGAGCTGCCCGGCCCGCGCGTTGCCCGCCCGGCCGATGCCGACGCGGTAGGTGAAGGCCACGTTGCCGGTGCCGGTGGGCAGCCGCGACCCGCGCCGGCCGTCGCCGAACTCGACGGTCGCGCCGCCAGCCGCGTCCACGCTCACCTGGTAGGCCCGCTCGTCCGGCCCCGCCCAGGCCAGCTCGGAGACCTCGTGCCAGGCGATCCCGCCGACCCTGACGGTCAGCTCCGCCTCCGCGCCGTCGGCGTCGGGGGTGGCGACGTACGTCAGCGGCTGCTGGCCGAGGGTGAAGCGCTGGCCGGCCGTGCCGGCGTCGCCGCTGCCCGCCGCGGGTTCGAGCTTGGTCTCGCCGTTCGTGGCGCGTACGACGTTGCCCCAGACGGTGACGGTGGAGCGGCGGTAGCTGCCGCGCAGCGGGGCCGCGAGGTCCAGCACGGTGTGGTCCGGCACGGTTCCCGACGAGGGGACCCGCCGGGTGCCGACGACCCGCGCGACCTCGCCGCCCGGCGCGGTGAGCGGGCCCGCGTCTTGCGGCATCCCGGACACGACGATCGTCCGGCCGGTCGGCAGATCCTGGATCACCACGCCGAGGTCGATCGAGCCGCCCTCGACGGGTTCCGTGATGGGTTCGTCGGCCAGGGCGAGGGGCTCGGCCTGGACGTAGAAGGTGTAGCCGCGCAGCTCGGAGAGGGAGCGCCCGGCGTCGCCGTGCTGCTCGGGAAACCAGGGCGCCACCAGCACGAGCGCGGTCACCCGGCCGGAGATGCCGTAGCGGGCCAGGCCGAGCGTGCGGACCTCCTTGACGAGGTTGACGTTCACGAGGCCGTCGCCGGAGACCACCACGATCCAGCTGCCGGGGAGGATGCGCGGGTAGTCGGCGTCGAGCGGGAGCAGGGTGCGCGAGCCGGCGTCGGAGTCGTACAGGCTCTCGTCGAGCTCCCAGTCGGGGTCGTCCACGGCGGCCTCGCCGACCACGCCGCCGGACGACGCCGGCGGCAGCGGGGCCGCCGCGCCGAACGTGGCCGCCTTGGCCCGCAGCACCTCCAGCCGGACGAACTCCGCCTCCTCCTCGTCGCCCTCGGCCCCGCCGAGCGGGGACGACTGCAGCCGGACGGCGGTCACCTGGGCGTCCAGATCGGTCTCCGCCGACGCCACGATCCTCAGCAGGGGCGACCCGTCGGTGAAGTGGAAGAGCAGGCGGTCGTTGGGCGCGAGCCCGGTCGCGACCCCTTCGACGTGCACCACCCGTAGGGAGGCCACCCGGCAGCGGGTCAGGCGCGTCGGGCGGCGCAGCCGGGGCGGCAGCGCGCCCCACGACGAGCGGGCCACCAGCTCCCCGGCCGTCTCGAAGATCTGCGGCTTGGCGCCGGGGTCGGGCACGCTCTGGACCCTGGCCCCCGCGGGCACCCGCACGGGCGGGTCGGCGGGGTCGGGGTCGAGGGTGTAGGCCAGCCAGGCACTGGCCGCCAGGCCGGGCCGGGGCCGGTAGCCGACGAGCGCGGCCAGCTCCACCAGCGACCGGCGTTCCTTGGCGGTCGCGAGGTAGCCCTCGTCGGCGATGCGTTCCTGGTAGAAGGTCAGGACGTCGCCGACGCACGCCCACGCGTCCAGCAGCGCCAGCGCGGGGTCGTCGGGGGCGCGCGTGGTCAGCCTGGCCAGCTCGGGATGGTCGGCCGAGGCCAGCCGCCCGATCATCCTGGCCAGGAACGCCGCCCGGGTGCCCACGCGGACGCTCAGGCTCGACCGCCCCGGCGGGTTGGCCGTCGGAAGCGGCGTCCCCGACGCGCACCGCCCGCAGCATCCCGCCGCTTCACCGCAGCTCATACCGGCTCACCGCCCTCCCACGAGATCCAGCGTCAGCGTCCCGGCCGAGGGGATCTCCAGCGGGCCGAACGCGAGCGCGCCGCCCGCGGGCACGGGCGGCCCGGTGGAGACCGTGCGGGCCAGCCGGACGACGCTCGCCGACACCACTCCCGGCACGGCCATGGCCTCGGCCAGGATCCGGCTCACGTACAGGCCGGTGCCGAAGGTGAGGCGGTCGGGGTCGAACATGCCGCCCGGGGCGTCGCCGAGCCTGGCCCGCAGCGCGACGGCGACGGCCGAGCGGGTCGCGGTCGCCGCCAGGCAGACGCGCAGCCCGAGGTCGACCGCGATCTGCCGGGGCGGGTCGACGCGCAGGTCGTGCCCGATCCGCCGGACCTGCTCCAGCCGGGTGCGCACCGTTTCCAGGGGGAACTCCTCGCCGCAGCGGCCGCGCAGGGGGTCGATCGCCACGTCGGCCTCGTACCAGCCGCCGGTCCAGGCCAGGTCGGTGGCCGCGCTCTGGACTCCCGGCTGGGCCGCGGCGATCGTGGCGTAGTCCTCGGCGGTGACCGCCCGTACCAGGCGGTGCCGGTAGGCGGTGGGGCCGAGCAGGCGGGCGTCGGCGACCGGTTCGGGGTCGATGCCGCCCGCGGCAGCCAATGGGTTGCGCACGCCCGTCACGGGCACCGCGATCGGGCGCGCGGCCACCAGATGGGCGACCGCCTCGGGGCCGACGTTGCCCGCCGTCCCGTTGCCGATCCGCATCCGCAGGTCGAAGCGCTGGCCGGGGCGGACCCCGCGGCCGTACGTGCCGTCGCCGAAGCGCAGGTGCGAGCGGCCTTCGTCGTCCACCTCGACGACGACGTGCGGGTCCTCGGGACCGCTGCCGATCAGGTCGGCCCGCACCGTCCACGTCACGCCGTCGGAGGTGAGCCGCAGCTGGGCGAGCGCCGTACGCGGGTCCTGGGCGAGCGCGGCCGAGGCGGGACCGGCGGCGACCGGCCCGTCGGGGTCGAGCTCCGCGCCGGTGCCCCAGGTGGCGGTCACTTCGGCCGCGTCGTCGGCGTCCAGCGGCAGGCCGAGGCGGGCCTGGGCGGTCAGCCTGGCCAGCCGGGCGACCTGGCGCGGCCGCGGCTCGGCGCCGGTGGGGATGCCGGCCAGCGTCAGGGCCTGGCCCGCCGCGACGGTCTCGGGGGCTGGGTAGGGCGCCCGGCGGGTGAGGGGCGCGAGCGGCAGCTCGGGCTCGAACCGCACCCGTACGGGGTCGCGCCCGGGACGCCCGAGCCCCTCGCAGCGCACGGGGCCGGGCTCCCCGTCGGGCACGCTCAGCCTGCCCGTCTCGGTGGCGCCGTGGTCGACGAGGACCACGTTCCCCCTGGCCACGCTCACGTCCTCGAACAGGCAGCACTCCTCGCCGCCGACAGAGGCCAGGCACAGGTCGAACGTGAGCGCGTCGGCGCACGCCCAGCTCACCCGCAGCAGCGGCTGGTCGTACACGGGGTCCTCAAGCTCCTCGACCTCGGTCAGCCGTACGGCCTGCCGGTGGGTGACGTCCGCGTCGCCCGGCACCCCGGTCAGCGGGCCGCGTACCTCCTCGAAGATCACCACGTCTCCGGGGCACAGGCCGAGCAGCCGCTCCCCGTCGCACCAGTCGTCCACCAGCGTGGCGGTCGTCGCGCCGCGCGGCAGGCAGCACTCCTCGCCGCCCCAGGTCCACAGCCGGATGCGGTTGCGGGCGGGGCTGACGGGCACATCGTGCTCCAGCACGGGTTCGTACACCTGGTAGCCGCCGCCGGGCGCGCGGCGGCGCAGCTCGCCCTCCGAGACCATCGGGCGGCCGTCGAGCGCCGGGACGGCCGTCACGAACCGGTAGGCGCCCGCGTACAGGACGCCGGGCTCCTCGACCTCCAGGTGCACCCAGGTGCGCGCGTTGCAGCCGTCGTGCAGCCGGTAGTCGACCAGCCGCAGGTGCCGCCGCACCGACGTGCGCAGCCGGGCCGTGTTCAGGTACGCCTCGGTGGCCACCGCGTCCTGGCGGTAGGAGAGCTGGTCGCCGACGTAGGCGAGCAGCTCGACGAGCGTGACGCCCAGGTCGGGGATCTGCCGGTCGGTCCAGGAAGGGGAGGTCAGCGCGAGCCGGTCCAGGATGAGCCGCCGGAAGCTCGCGTAGTCCTTGGCCAGGTAGTCGATGACCGCGCGGTCCTCCTCGCCCGGCGGGCAGGAGTCCGTCGCGCCGCAGTCGCTCTCCTCGCCGCAGTCACCGGTGAAGGTGAAGGCCGCCCGGGCGTACCTGGGGTCGAGGTCGCCGGCCCCGGTCAGCGCCACCTCGTACGGCGAGCGGTCCCCGAGCCGGTCGAGGTGGACGACCAGCTCGTCGTAGCGACCGGCCGGGCGCGAGGCGACCACCTCGACGTGCACGGCCCGCACCACGCGCCCGGGACCGCTGACGACGACGTCGTCCGCCTCCGGCGCGGGCACCGGGGCCTTGCCGAACAGCAGCAGCCGCAGCGTGCGCGCCTCGTTGTCGACCTGCACGCCCGCGATGCCGCCCCAGCCGCAGGCGCGGTCCCGCTCCCGCCGCTCGCGGGGCGGGCAGCCCTCGTCGGCCGTCATGGGCCGGTCCTCCGTTCGACGGTGACCGAGTTGAGCTCCCCGGTCAGCAGCAGCACGTACGCCACCGACACCAGCAGCGCCCCCTCCTCCGCCCGCACGTCGACGCGCTCGATCCGCAGATCGTCGGGCAGCCACTGCTGCAGGGCGGCCTGAAGGGTGTACTCCACGGCCCCGGCCAGCTCGGGGCTGTTGGGGGCGAAGACCAGCCGCAGGACGCCGGTGCCGAAGTCGGGCCGGTTGACCCGCTCCCCCGGGATCGTGAAGAGCAGCTGCTCGACCATGTCACGCACGTGGTCCTCGTCCGTGGTGGTGGCCGACCTGCCGTGCGCGTCGACGTGGAAGGGGAAGTCCAGGTGGGTGCTCATGATCCCGCCGCCCTGAGCTGCGTCGAGGTGATGACCGGCGTGCCCTGGGGGGCCTTGGCCGCCGACTGGCTGACGCCCGTGCCGGGGCCTGACGGCTCCAGCACGACCGGCTTGCCGAGCACGAAGACCCGGCTGGACGCGGCCAGGGCGAAGTCGACGGTGACGCAGGGGCTCGGCGGGGTCGCCCCCGACAGCGAGCAGCCCGCGACCGCGACCAGGTCGGCGACGGTCACCACGGGCGCGCCCCCGGCCAGCACCACGGTCTGGCCTGGGGTGATCGTGGCCTTGCCCTGGTGCATGCAGGTCACCTGCGAGGCGACGGTCAGGAGGAAACCCGGCATCGTCGGCACCCCTCTCAGGCCGGCTTCACGACGAGCGCGCCGTTGTTGATGTTGACGAGCCCGACGAGGTTGATGGCCGGCGCGGTGATGGTCACGCCCGAGGTGTCGACCGTGATGGCCGCCGACTGGGACTGGAGCAGCACGCCGCTGCCCTTCATCGGGGCCACCGGGGTGTCGGACAGGGCGATCTTGCTCTTGCCGATGGTCTCGATCAGGAGCGCGGGCGCCTTGGGGGTCAGCAGCTTGGCGGTGGCGGGCGGCTCGGCCGTGCTGCCCCAGAAGAACCCCACCCAGATGGGGTGATCGGGGTTGCCCTGCTCGAACTCCACCCAGACCCCGGCGCCCGGCGGCGGCACGGCGAAGACGCCCATCTGCAGCCCGGCCAGCGGCACGCACGGCATCGCCCACGACGATGGCAGCAGGCCGAGGACGTCGGGCACGCTGACCAGCAGCCGCCCCTTGCCGAGGGGGTCGTAGTTGTCCAGCACCGCGCCCCGGTACTTGCCGTAGAAGCGTTTGGTGCCCGGCGGCTCGGCGTCCTCGCGCTCGGCGGGGCCGAAGAAGCCGGGGGACTCGACGTACCCGAGCTCGTCCATGTTCATGGCAGGTCCTTAGGCCAGGGGGAGGAACGCGTTGCGGGTCAGGGTGAACTGCTGGGTGTATCCGCCGCGCTTGATGTCGTGGGTGACGCTCTTGACGAAGTACGTGCCGTCGTAGCCGAGGCTCGCGCCGCGTACGGTGACGGGACGGCGGGCGCGCAGCGGCCGGCCGTAGCGCAGCACGTCGAGCGTGCCCTGCCCGCTGACGACCTCGTAGCCGTCGGCGGCCCTGGCCAGCGCGACCCCCGCCGCCTGCAGGGGGGACAGCTTGGCCAGGCCCCTGATCACCGACGCCTTCAGCGGCAGCGGCTTGCGGGCGCCCATCGGCGGGTTGACCGGGGTGATGTCCGGGATCGGGATGGGCACGGGGAACTTGGTGACCGGCTCCTGGATCAGCGCCACGTACTGCGTCGCGGAGAACCCGTCGAAGGTGAACGTCAGCGTCTCGACGTTCGTGGTCGCGTCGGCGTTGGCCCACAGGGTGGGCTGCGGCGATCCGGCCTTGACCAGCGGCCCCCAGTACGCGAAGTTGACGCCGGGGACCGGCCCCGGCTCGACGTAGAAGTGGTAGCCGACCTGCGCCGCGAGCGCCTTGACGTAGGCCAGGTCGGTGCCCTGCTGGGCGGGGACGGACTCCAGCGGGTTCGGGGTGATCAGCTTGACGCTCGGCACGATCTTCGGGACGAGCCCGTACATCGGGTATTTGGCGCAGATCACGGCGACCCGCGCCTCCGGCGGCAGGCCCATGAAGGGCACGCCGGTGAAGTCGATCACGTCCATCATCCGGGAGACGTCCTCGCCGGTGAGCGTGAGCCGCGCCTGGCCGGGTTCGGCGGACGGCGTCACCTCGTGCCTGGTCACGACGCCGTCCATCAGCACGGTGGCCTGGCCCCTGATCGTCACGACGATCTGCGCCCTGGCCGGCGGGTCGAGCGCCCCCGAGGGCAGCAGCTCGCGGTAGAGCAGCGACCGCTTGCCCATGCCGAACGACAGCCGGAACCCGCCCGGCTGCCCCACGCCCTCGCTCACCTGCACCGACAGCAGCGCGTCCGCGACCTCGCGCGGCACCTGCTCGGCCAGCACCGCGCCGAGCCTGAGCGAGACCAGCATCTCAGAAGCCATGCGGGCTCCCGGTGGTCGCGGTGGGCAGCGCGACGTCCAGCCGCCGTCCCGGGCGGGCGGTGAGGTCGGCGGGGTCGAGCACCGGGTTGCCGTCCGCGATCTGCCAGAAGCGCTCGGGGTCGTCGAGGTGCAGCGCGGCGATCCGGTCCAGCCGGTCGCCGTCGCGCACCACGTGCACGGCGATCACGGTGAGCGTGCGCCGGTCCGGCAGGAACCTGCGGCGGACGTACGGGATCGGCTCCCCGCCCTCCGGCCGGTGGATCGCGAGCTCGATCCCGTGGTAGCGGCTGGTCGCGGTGAACATCAGGTGCCTCCTGGCGGGCCGTCGAGTCCGAGTGCGCGCAGCTGGTCGGACGGGTGCAGCGCGGCGAGCTGCTCGCGGCGCCGCTGGTGGCCGATGAACAGGCCGCTCCCCCGGTGGGTGAACCCCAGGTCGTCGACGGTGAGGATGCGCATCGACAGCGACACCTTGGCCCTGATCGGGTTGAGGTTGGAGTCGAACGCCTCCTCCGTGACGGTGAACTCGGTGAGCCTGACCGGCACCACCCGGTCGCGGCTCCACACGAAGACCGTCAGCGGCGACTCGGCGGGGACGATCTCGAACGCGCCGTTGCGGGCCGCCTCGTCCTGCGCGAGCAGGGCGCCGGCCGTCGGGTTCACCAGCAGGTCCAGCGTGGCGAGGACGGGCAGCAGGCCGTGCGCGGCGACGGCGTCATTGCCCGGCGCGAAGGGGTCTTCGAGCTGCATCGTCGCGTCGAGTTCCGCCTCGAGCTTGATGGTCTCGTGCGCGGGCCCGCGCAGCCGCAGCGCCTCGCTGCGGTCGCCGGGCTCGGCGCCCACGCCCTGGGGCTGAAGCGTGCGGGTGATGGTGTCCGGGTTGTACTGCAGGGTGATGACCCTGAGCACCGCGCCGTTGGCGGGGTCGAGCAGGACGAGCCCGCCCCTCGGCACCACGGGCGTCCCCGGTGCGAACTGCGCGCTCACCGCTGCCCGCCTTCCGCCAGTCCCTGGATCCCGCCGACGACGGCCTGTGCCAGCCCCGGCGTGGAGCCGTCGGCGGCGTCCACGCTCAACCGCCCCCGGGCGGCCTTTTGAGTGGGTCCGTCCGCCAGGTCCCGCTGTACGGCCTCGGTCAGGGCGTCGATGAGCTCCTGCCTGGAGGGTCCCGCCGCGTCCAGTACGACTCTGTCGATGTGCAGCACGATGCGCGTCACCGGCCCACCCGCTCGGGGTGCGGGACCGTCAGCGGCAGGCCCAGTTTGCGGAACTCCGTACGTGCGGCGGTGAGCACCCTCGCGGTGTCGACGGGCCCGCCGGCGTCCGCGGCGAGGAACGCGGCGCCGAGCGCGATCGCCTGTACGGCGGCGCCCGTGACCGGCAGGTCCACGAGCGCGTCGAGATCGAGGTCGCCGAGCGGCACGCCCGCGGGGAAGGCGGCCGACCACAGCCGTCTGCGCTCCTCCAGCGCCGGCAGCGGGAAGTCGACGACGAACCGCAGCCGCCGCAGGAACGCCGGGTCCAGCGCGGCACGCAGGTTGGTGGCCAGCACCGCCACCCCCTCGTAGGCCTCCATCCTCTGGAGCAGGTAGCTGACCTCGATGTTGGCGTAGCGGTCGTGGCTGTCACGCACCTCGCTGCGCCGCCCGAACAGCGCGTCGGCCTCGTCGAACAGCAGCAGCGCGCCGCCGTCCTCCGCCGCGTCGAAGACCCGGCGCAGGTTCTTCTCGGTCTCGCCGATGTACTTGTCGACCACGGCCGACAGGTCGACGCGGTAGAGGTCCTGGCCGAGCTCGTGGGCGAGCACCTCGGCGGCGAAGGTCTTGCCCGTCCCGCTGGGGCCGCTGAACAGCGCGGTGACCCCGTTGCCGCGGGCCCTGCGCTCCCCGTACCCCCAGGCGGACATGACCGTGGCGCGGTGGCGCACCTGCGCGACGAGCCCGCGCAGCTGATCCGTCTGCTCCGCGGGCAGCACCAGGTCGTCCCACCTGGCCTGGGGCACGGTCCGCCGGGCCAGGGCCTCCAGCCTCGGCCTGGCGGAGGTGCGGCACGCCGCCCACAGGCGCGCCCGCCCGTCGGGGGCGTCGAGCGCGGGCCGCAGGGCGGTGGCGATGCGATGGATCGCGGGCACGCTCAGCCGGAACTGGCCGGCCAGCGCGCGCGGCGCGCCCTCCAGGGGCAGCCCGGTCGCGGCCGCCCACAGCTCGGCCTGCTCGGCGAGGGCCGGCCGGGTGACGTCGACCACCGAGGTGGCCCGGTCGGCGACCGGCCACACCTCGCGCGTGGCCAGCAGCACGAGCCCGCCGACCTGGGACAGGAACCGCCGCAGCGCCGCCGCTGTGGCGGGCTCGCCCAGGTCGGCGTCCACGGCGTCGAGCAGCAGGGCCATCGGCAGCAGCAGGCTCTCGCGCTGCCACAGCCTGGCCACCAGGTCCTGGTCCGCCCCCGCCGCCACGAGCGCGCCGACCGGCAGGTGGTACAGCTCGCGGTTGAGCAGCGCCATGGCCCGTACGGCGACCAGCTCGCAGCTCGGCTCGTCGCCGCCGAGCAGCTGGATCACCGGGAGCCGCCCGTCGGGCGTGTCGGTCAGCGCCGCGCCGGCCAGGGCGTCCGCCGCGGCCTGTGACGAGGCAGGCAGGCCGAGGCCCGGCGCGGGGTCGGGTCGGTGCTCGACCAGCCCCGTCAGCCGTTCGTCGAGCCGGTTGAGCCCTCTGATCAGGTCGACGATCCGGTCGTCGGCCCGGAGCGGCACCGCGGCCAGCGGCCGGGCTCCCGCGCCCACGGGCTCCACCAGCCGCCAGAACCGCAGGCCGCGTTCGGGCGAGAGCACGTCCCAGCGGGCGTCGTCGAACAGGCGCAGGGCCAGGGCGAAGGTGGGCTCGTGGTCTCCCTGGGCGGCGGCGATCAGCGCACTGGTGCCAGGGTCGATCGCGGGCGCGGCGCACAGCAGGAGCACGTCCCGTTCGAAGTCGCTCAGGCCCAGGCGCTCCGCGATCTGCACCAGGGCGGGTGCACCGAGGTCGGCCATCGCTCGCGCGGCGGCCTCCCGCGCCGCCGCCGACGCCTCCCGCACCGCCGCCTGCGCCGCGCTCTCCCGCACATCCGCCACCACCCGCGCTGCGCCCTGGAGCGCGTCCGCCGTGCCCTTCCACGCGTCCGCCGCCGCGGTTTCCCTCGCTGCCGGACCGCCGGAGGGAGGTGCTGCGGCGGTGCGGTCGCGGAATCTGCGCCAGCCCTTCCTTGACGGCTCCGCCCTGGACGGTTCCGCGGCAGGGACGGGAGGGGGGCTCGAGGGCTGGAGGGCGGTGAGGCGGGCGGCCAGCCAGGCCAGGGACGCCTTCAGGTACGCGCCGTTGGCCTGCTCCCAGGCGAGGGCGTCGGTCACGGGATCACCACCTCAGCCGTGGGGCCGGTCTTGAAGGCGCCGGTGGCGCGGTCCACGATGTCGGTGTCGACGCCGTCCACGCGGACGCGGACCTTGTGGGTGCCCGGCGGGATCGCGGCGGTGACCGAGAGCGTGCCGGTGCCGGCGGTCAGCATGGGCACCGGCAGGTGCAGGCCGCCCACGAGGACGGCCGCCTGCTGGCCGACCAGCACCGGATGGGCGACGGTGGCGGTCACTGTGGTCCTGAGCGGGTTGCCGCCTGCCGGGGCGGCGGTGAGGGCGACGATCTCGGGGGCGACCGCGAGGGGGACCTCGTTGGTGGGCGCACCGCCGGACGCGGGCGTCAGGGAGATCGCCCACGGCCCCGCGGGCAGCCCCGCGGCGGGCAGCGCGACGGCGACCTCGGCGGCGCCCGGGGTGGGGAGGTGGACCTCGGCCGTGGCCGGCACCCGCAGGTGACGCAGGTGGGCCACGAGGGCGCCCGCGGGGAGGTTGCGGACGGTCAGCGTGACGGTCTCGCCGGGCAGCGCCCCCGGGCTGCCCGGCACGCCGTACCGGATGCCGGTGATCGCGGGGAAGGGCGAGGCGGCGTCCGGCTGGGCGACCGGGGACCGGCCGTCGGGGCCGCGCTTCAGCACGGGCAGCGGCGCGGCGCCGGGCGCGGGGTTGTCGATGAGCACCGTCGAGACCTGGTACGACGCCGAGACCCGGTACGGCGTGGCGAACGCGGTCCACATCTTGGCGATGTCGTCCTGGCTCAGCGACTCGAAGCTGACCTTCACGTGTTCGGGCTGCAGGTGCAGGTCGCTGCCGGCCAGCGGGATCGCCGTAGCTGCCCGGATCTCCGCGCCCGGCAGGATCGGGCTGTCGTGCAGCGCCAGCATCGCGGCGCCGAGCAACTCGTGGGCGGTGCCCTCGTCGTTGCTGTAGGCGGCCAGCAGGTAGTGCAGCACCAGTGGGAGCAGCGGCCTGGGCGACTCCCCGGGCGGTGTGCCCGGCGGGTCGGCGTTGCGGAAGGAGGGGTGCATGTCGGTGCGGTACAGGAACAGGTTCACGTGGTCGCCGTTGACCTCGTCGGGCGCGCGGTCCGGCGGCACGATCGTCACCTGCGGCCCGCCGAGCCGGTTGAAGATCCTGGCGCGCAGCGCGGCGGTCACGGCAGCGATCGCGAGGGAGTTGCTCATGTCAACTCCCCTCTGCTCCGCCTGCGCAGGTACGCCTGGAGCACCGAGGCGTGGTCCTTGCGCGGCGGTTTGGCCTGCGGGGCGGCCGGGGGCTGCGGGGCGCGTACTTCGAGACGCCCGATCGAGATCTCGACCACCGGGGGCGCGGGGGCGTCCTGCGCGGCCCGGCCACGCGGAGTCCGCGCGGGCGCGGCGAGCACGGGACCCGACGGGACCCGCAGCAGCGGCGCGCCCGCGACGGCGCGCCCGGCCTCGGCGACGGCGGGGAACGGGGAGCCGGGCTCGCTCGCGAGGAGTTGCGGCGGGGCGGCTGCGCGGCGCTCGGCACGCGGCGTCCGGACCGCCGCGGCGGCGGGATCCCCCGGCGCGTCGGGCCCGGTCACGGGCTGCGGCTCGGCCGGTGGAACGCGGTCGGCCGCTCCGGCGTCGCGCGGGGAGCGTTCGACCTCGATCCCGGGCTCCTCGTACGCCTCCGCCTCCCCCGTCGCGGGCCGCCGGAGTGCCTGCTGCCTGGTCACGGGGAGACCGGGCGGCCGGGCGGCAGAGGTGTGGTCCGGCACGTCGAAGAAGGCGGGCGGCTCGGCCTGGGCGCGGCTCACCGGCGAGTGGTCCTCGAACAGTGCGGCCGGGCGGGGGCGGATGCCGGTCACCGGTTCGCGGCTGCGGGTAATCAGCCGCTGGACCAGGCCGCTCATGATCTCACCAGCCCCAGATAGCACTGCCGCCGCCAGGCGCTCAGCGCGAGAACCTGCGGTTCGGTCCAGCCGTAGGCGGCGGCCAGGTCGTGCACCTCCAGCAGGGTCCTGCGGCACCAGCCGTCCAGCTCCGTCCACAGGTAGCTGACGATGTCGAAGGACTCGGCCCACTCCCGGCCGCAGTCGGGGCACGACAGGCACAGCTCGACGTCCAGCAGCGGGTCGGCGGCGGCCCAGGTCGCGGCCGTCTCCTCGGGGTCCGCTCCGGAGCAGCGGCCGACGAGGGCTTCGCACGGGTCCCGGTCGGACAGCGCGGCGGCGACGTCCGCGCTGGTGGGCAGCCGGCACGGTGCCGAGGACGGCGGGTCGAGCAGTTGCCCCTGGTCGAAGGAGACCTCCACGTCCGTGCCGCACTCCGGGCACGTCGACACCCCGTCCAGGCCGGGGCCGAACAGCGCGGCGCGCAGCTCGAACAGGGCCCGGTCGCGCTGCCCGATGGTCAGGCGGGCCAGCTCGCCCGGGGAGCGGCCCGTACCGGCCGCGAGCAGGGCGAGGCCCCGCTCCAGCGGCGTGCGGTCCCAGCCCGCCTCCCACGCGTCGAGCAGCTCAGCAGCACCGGCCACCACTGTCACCGGACCGCTCCTCAGGAGTCCTGCTCGGTGGGCTCGGTGACGCTCAGGTCGCGCACCCATCCCTCGTTCTCCAGCTTGAGGTGCTGGATCGCGATGGCGTTGGCGTTGGCGTCGAGGTCGGGCAGCGCCTGGAACTCCGACACCCAGCAGCGGAAGACCTGGTACGCCAGCACCTTCTGGCCCGCCTCGTTGAAGACCTCGATGACGAGGTCCTTCCTGAAGGAGGCCAGCGCCACCTCGCGGTCCCGCTGGTCGGGGCCCGCCTGGGCGTTGGCGTAGTTCCACACCTTGTTGGCCCACAGCTCGAACTCGGGGTCGTGGGTGACGCCGCGCTCCAGCGTGATCGGCTCGTACTTGGTGCGGCCCGGCGACTTGCGCGAGCTGGAGTGGTCGCCGCCGTCGCGGTGCTCGACCACCTCCGTGGTCCGGCGCAGGGCGCTGACCTTGCTGATCCCGGCGACGTACTTGTTGTCCCACTTCACCCGGAACTTGAAGTTCTTGTACGGGTCCAGGCGAGTGGTGTTGACGGAGAACTGAACCATGTCGCTCCTTGGGACTGGCCGATCGTCAGGCGTCGGGACGCTTCTGCTGGATCCGGATCCGCACGAACTCGGCGGGTTTCAGCGGCTGGAAGCCGACGTCCACGTTGACGACGCCGACGTCGATGTCGGCCTGCGGGTTGTTCTCCCTGTCGCACTTGACGAAGTACGCCTCCCGGGCCGTCCTGCCCTGGAAGGCGCCCTGGCGGAACAGGCCGTCCATGAAGGCGCCGACGTTCAGCCGGATGGAGGCCCACAGCGGCTCGTCGTTGGGCTCGAACACCACCCACTTGGTGGCGCGGAACAGCGTCTCCTCGATGAACAGCGCGAGCCGGCGGACGGGGACGTACTTCCACGGGTCGCCCACCTCGTCGTTGCCCCGGCAGGTCCGCGTCCCCCACAGCACGTGCGAGTAGACGGGGAACGTGCGCAGGCAGTTGACGCCCAGCGGGTTGAGGCCGCCGTTCTCCGCGTCGGTCAGCGTCACGGTCGCCGAACGCACGCCCGCCAGCGCCGCGTCCACCCCCGCCGGCGCCTTCCACACCCCGCGCAGCGTGTCGGTACGGGCGAACACCCCGGCCACGGTGCCGATGGGCCCCACGGTCAGGTCGGCGCCGCCCGCCGGGTCGGAGATGGTGAGCCGCGGGAAGAAGACGGCGGCGTTGCGCCCGGCGACGCCGGTCACCGGCAGCCCCGCGCCCGCGCCCGACGTCGCGGCGGCGACGCTGGTCCAGGCGAAGGGCGGATCGAGCAGCAACATCGCCCTGCGGTCCACGCACAGCCTGGCCGCCGCGTCGACCACCGGCGCCCAGCGGGCGTCCCGGTCGTCGGGAGACCCGGAGGCGGGGGGCGCGAGCTGCGGCGGGATCACCAGCAGGTTGAAGATCGGCACGTCGAGCAGGGCCTGCATGCCGGTGCGCCGGACCGGGTCGCCGATCACGTCGGAGGTGCTGAGCGTCACGTCGGCCGCCGCGGTGACGGCCTTGTCCCCTTCGGGCGGCCGCTTGTCGACCGGGCTGCCTGCGGCGACCTCGACCAGCCGGGAGGTCTCCAGCGCCCGGTCCACCCACCTGCCGCGCAGGGCCGGGTCGATGGAGATCTCGTACGTCTCGGCCGTCTTGCCGGAGACCTTGATCGTCAGGGTGTAGTGCTTGTTGTCGGCGGCGTCGTGCTTGACGGTCGCCGTCAGCGCGTTGCCTGCCGTGCCCGTGGCCCTGGCCTGCAACTTGACGTTGTCGCCGAGGTCGATGGTGGCGTACTGGGTGTCGGCGCCGACCCGTACGACGATCGCCTTGGCGCCGCCGTTGAGGAAGAACTGGTAGACCGCGTAGCTGAGCTCGCTGCCGGTCCACAGCCCGCCGAACGTGCTGTCGTAGTCGGACCAGCTGTTGACCGTCGTCGGGGTGCGCGGTCCCTCAAGGGCCAGGCCGACGAACGCCGCCACGGACGTGTCGACGCCGACGATCGGCCGGACCGCACTCTCGATCTCCTCAAGGTAGACACCGGGATAGGTGAATCTCGTCGCCATCGGCCTTCCTCGTCCCGTAGCCGCAGAGCCTCTGCCGGTAGTGTCGGGCCCGGCCATAACCCGGCCGTCACCCCGCCATCACTGCGGCGTCACCCCGGCGTTCGGAGCTGCGTTGCTCACGGGCCTGAGGAGCACGAACAAGACCGGCGGACTCCGCCTTTCCGCGCGGCCGGTCGAATCGCGGATACGACCTCCACTCCCCTACCAAGGACCTCGTCGTGTGGGAGGCCGCCTGCGCGCCGGCTCACGGCCAAGGGGCGCCCGCAGGGCTCAGGTGCGGAGGGTGCTGGCGTCCTCGCCCGCCTTGTACGTCTTCGACGCCAGGTGAAGCCGGTTCTCCTGCTCCCGGAGCGCGGCCGCGAGCAGTTCGAGCCCTCGGCCGAGGCTCTCCATCCGCTGGCCATGGGCCTGCCAGTACGCGCGGCCGTAGTCGTCGTCGCCGACGGCGGCGCGGGTCGCGCTCGACGCCGCGTCGAACCTGGTGTGGACGTCGGACACGTCACCGGCCATGCCGTCCGCCGCGCTCGCCAGCCGGTGCAGCTGGCTCTTGCTGTAGACGACGCCGTTGAACTCCACGGCTGGCGAGCCTAGCGGGCATGCGGTGACATTGGCGCTTCATGTCGATATTTACGAAAAATCGGGCGAGAATGGTGCTGCTGTGATCTTTGATGCTTGTGTGGCCGAACGTGAGGGACACAGATGACGATGGACGAGCCCTGGCGGCTGTTGGAGCAACTCGTCCAGGAGGTCAACCAGCAGACCGAACAGCTCAAGCAGATGCAGGAGAAGGTTCGGGAGCTGGCGGCGACGGCCAAGTCCAAGGACGGCATGGTGACCGTGACCGTCGGCCCTCGCGGCGAGGTGCGGACCATCGAGTTCGACCCGCGGGTCTACCGCAAGCTGTCCCCGTCGGAGCTGTCCGCCTCGATCGTCGAGCAGATCGGGCGGGCGACCAGACAGGTGTCCGCCGAGATGAAGGAGCTGATGGAGCCCTTCGGCGTGCCGGATCTTCCGTTCGAGGACCTCTTCGGCGAGGGCACGGACTTCGAGTCGTTCCTGCCGAAGCCCGGCACCCCAGAGTCGCGGTGATCAGCCCGCGCCGGTCACGACGTCCTTCGACCATGAAAGCTGACACCGTCTGATGGGGCTCGATCTCAGCCTGGTGCCCGAGGTTGTGAAGCCGCTGGCACTGCCGCTGACGGGCGGCGCGTTCCCCGAGACCGACATCGACGGGGCCATCGCCGCGGCGCAGACGCTGGAGGACCTGGCGGACCTCCTGGCCAAGATCAAGTCGGACGACGCCGCCGCGGTCGTGCGGTTGCTGCGCGACCACGCCTGGCAGGGGGCCGCCAAGGAGACGTTCGAGCAGGTGTTCAAGGTGCTCGGCGGACAGCCGGAGGGCGACGGCGCCCCTTCGGACGAGACACTGATCGACCTCCTGGAGAAGGCGCTCAGGAAGGAGGCGGAGTCCCTGCGCGAGCACGGCGTGCGGATGCAGCACACCGAGTGGATGATCTACGCCTCGCTCGCGCTGCTCGGCGCGATGATCGTCAAGCTGCTGGTGTGGATCTACGTCAACGGCCCGGCCGTGCTCAAGCTGATCCAGTACAACACGCTGCTGACCCAGGTGAACATCCAGACGCTGAAGCGGCTCGTGCTGGTCAACATGCTGAAGTTCGCCGGGATCATGGGCGGCCTGGACTTCGGCGTGCAGGTGGCGCAGCAGATCTGGGGGGATCGCGAGGCGGGGGACTTCGACCTCGCGTCGCTGGCGATGTCGATCGGCAGCGGCGCGCTGACCGGGGCCCTGTTCGCCGGCGCGAACGCGGCTCTGTCGCGGCTGCTGAGCCGGCGGATGGTGTACGTCGCGTCCGAGGCCGAACTGGCGGTACGCGACAAGATCGCGGCGATCGCGCAGAGCATGTACGGCCAGGCGCTGCTCGGCGGCACGGCGGGCACCGCCGGGGCCATCCCGGGGCTGGCGCTCAGCGGGCAGCTTGACGCCAAGCACCTGGCGTACACCTTCGTCGCCGGCGTCGCGGGCGGCCTCGACGTCCCTGCCTCGGCGCGGACGAGTTTCTTCCCGATGCGGGCGGTCGCGGAGCTCGGCGACGCCTCGACCGGCCCGCCACCCTTCACAGCTCCACGCGCTGACACCGACGCGCCGCCTTCGGCGATTCCACGCGGTGACTCCGACCCGCCGCCCTCATCCGGTGGTCAGCCCGCGGCAACACCCTCGTCCCGGCTCGTGCCGCACGACACCACCGCCCTGGCGCAGTACCACCCTCGGCCGGAGCATGCCGACGTCGGCGCCCTGATCAACCGGCAGCACCCCGAATCGGGCGCCAACCTGCCCCAGCAGCACTCGGGCCAGGTGATCGTGGGTGAGGTCACCCGGCGCCACGACGTGCTCCTGCACGGCCCGGCCGGTGACAGAGCCGAACCAGGTGGCACGCTCGCCCGGCCCCAGCAGCACCTCCCGGCCACGCGAGCCCCGCTCGGCGACGCCGCTCCCGCCGTCCCGCGAGCCGAGCCCGCGGCTTCGGGCAGCCTGCTTCGCACGTCACTGCTCCCTGCCACGGTCCCGGCGCTCATCACCCCGGCCCCCGACGACGCCGGTGCCGTCGACCAGGACAACCGCCAGGGCCAGGAGAGCACGGCTCCCAGAACCACCGAAACAGCAGCGACCACCCACGAACAGCCGCAACACCCCAGCCAGAACGACGCCGCGCTTCCGCCTCGCACGGACGACGCCGCACCACCCCCTCGCACGGACGATGCCGCACGCGGGGACGGCACGCCGCCGCCGGCCGATCCGCAGGCGACTCCGGACGCGCCCCAGGACCGGGCGGCGGCCCCGGACTCCCCGCAGCACGCGCGCACGGACCTCGAGACCGCGCCCGTCACCAGGCCCGCCCCACTGCCCGACAACCCGCGCCGGTTCGAGCCGGTGGCGCGGCGGGTGGCGGACCTGCTCAGCCGGGACGGCGCGTACGACCCGATCAGCGGTCCCGCCTGGGAGGCCGCCCACACCTCCACGGTCGGGCGGCTGATGGACTCGATGCGGTCCTCCACGAAGGACATGCTGGGCGTCGGACGCAGACGACACCTGCAGGCGGGGGTCGGCGACCCCGCCGTCGACCTCGTCCAGAGCGAGGTCCGCGTCCTGGGGATCACCAACAGGAGCTGGAACGCGGTCGAACGGAGCGCCTTCCAGCACTTCGTGGACAACCCCGGCTCGGAGGCCGAGGGCCCACGCCGGGTCATCAGCCGGATGCCGTTCGACTCGTCCGAGGCGCAGCACACCGTGAGACGGCTGGCCGTCGAGGATCTCATGAAGATCTGGGGACAGGGCGGCACGACGATGCGCTCGGACCTGCTGGCCCTGCACATGACCGCGCGCGACGAGTTCGGGCTGACCGGAGCCCTTGATCTGACGAGGTACGACACCAAGGCCGCCGGGAAGGTCCAGGCCCGCGCCGGGGACACGCTGCACGACTTCCTCCGGCAGCAGTACGAGGAGACCCAGCGCGAGCTGGACCGCCGCGGCATCGAGGAGCTGGTGCTCTACCGGGGGATCACGTTCGACCGGTACACCCATTCGGTTCCGCGCTTGGCCGGGGCCGCGAACGGCGACGTCGTGCCGGCTCCGCCGGGGCTGCCGTTGCAGGCGTGGACCGCCATGCCCGGGGTCGCCAAGCGGTACACCGGCCTGGCGGACGGGGTGGTCATGGCGGGGGTCTTCCCTGCCTCCCAGGTGTTGTCCACCCCGTGGACGGGAATGGGCCAGCTGCCCCTCAACGAGTTCGTCGTGCTCGCCACGCCCGGCGAGGTCACCGTGCTGCGGCCACCGCACGTCGACGCCTCCGCGGCGTATTCCCACGTTCCAGCCGGCTGGCTGATCTCGGAGCCGGGCGACGGATGGGTCCAGTGCGCGCAGGGGCACCGTCACTGGGGAACGGAAGGCGGGGCAGGTCTGCTGCTCTTCCACCGCGCGCCCGGCGGTGAGGTCCACGTCCTCATGCAGCTCCGTTCCTTGGAGACGCAGCACGGAGGGACCATGGGGCTGCCCGGTGGCGCTCTCCACCCCGGCGAAGGCCCGGTCGCCGGTGGCTTCCGCGAGTTCGGCCAGGAGAACAGGCTGGACCTTCGCGAGGTGGAGGTGCGGGGAGTCCACCACGACGATCACGGTGGCTGGGCGTACAGCACCGTCATCGGCGAGATCTCCCACCTGGCCGACGTCTGGCCCGCCTCCCACGAGTCCCTCGACAACGTCTGGGTGCCGCTGGACGAGGTGCCGCAGCTCAACCTGCACCCCGACCTCGCCCGAGCATGGCCCGAGGTACGAACGGAGCTCGACAGCGTTATCCCGCCTCCCCGCCCGCGGCGACCGCACCCGGCGGAGACGCACCAGGTGCCCGGCTTCCCGGAGACCGGCGAATTCTCCCCGATAGCGGACCCCCGACCGCGGAACTTCGCCGAAGCCGCGGCGACCGTCCACCGCTGGTCGCCGGGCAACGGCCGCCCCGGCGACGACGGCCCACGCCACGCCGGCCCACGCCAGGACAGCCCGCACCAGGACAACCCACGCCAGGACCCCCCGCGCAACGACGGCCCGCGTCAGGACCCCCCGCAGAACCGGATCGAACAGCTGCTCAGCAACCCCCAGGACCGTACCGACCCGCCGCCCCCGGCCGGGCCGGACGAGGCGCTCCTGGCGGAGGGCCGGCGCCTGGTGGAAGAGCTGCCCGTCGTCGACGGGAGCGACACGACGGCGATGGCCCTGGCGTCGATGGGCCGGACCCTCGGCGAGGCGAACCCGCGCAGGACCCTGCACGGCGTGGCGCGCGAGCTCGGCCTGGACGCCGATCTCGACTCCTTGGTCGAGGTCTTCAACGACGCCCGGCGGTACGACATGAACCCGGACGCCGCGACCAGCCGTACGGACCTGACCGGCATTCTCCGGGGAGCCATGGCGGCGGACCCCTATCGCTGGACGGGGTACCGGCACCAGTCGCTGTTCTCCGTCCGTGACGCGACCGCCGCCGAAGCGCGCACGATGGGGCTCCTGCTGGGGATGATGGGGGACCCCGTCACCTCGACCAAGGTCCGGAACTTCGTCAAACCCCTGCTCGACGGGCAGGGCCCGCGCGACGCCAGGCAGGTGCTCCCGGTCGTCCGGGCGGCCCATGAAAAGGGCTATCTCCCGGCCGGAACGACCGGGGACGCGGCATTCCACGAGGCAATGCGGCAGTTCCGGCACGACGACCCGTACCTGTGGAACGGGGTGCTGCTCGCCGAGAGGTACTCCCTGACCGATCTCCTCGACCCGACGGCACGTCTGGCCGCGCGCATGGAGGAGATCATCGCGCGCCCCGGTGGCACCCGCCCGCTGGAGCCGCTGGCCGGCGACGTCGGGCAAGGATCCGTCGAACAGCTCGTCCGCCTGGCCAAGGACGCGCAGGCGCAGGGAGCCGACCTGGCGCGGGCGGCCGACCGCCAGGACCTCGTCGACCGCATCACCCGATACCGGGCGCGCGACCCGCACCTTTGGGACGGGCTGCGCATCGCGGACGAGTACGGCATCACGCGGCCGAGCGACGACGCGGCGCGCGTCCTCTCCCGCCTCGCCGAGGCCACCGGCTCCGAGTGGCCGTCCCGGTTCTGGGCGCTCGATCCGCTGCGCCGGTTGGCGCGGGACGCGGGTTTCGACCATTCCGTCGAGCAGCTGCTGCGGCAGGCGGTCACCGACCTGCCGCACACCTACGACCTCTCCGGGCCGCTCGATCGGCGGCAGGTGCTCGACACCGTGACCCGGGACACCGGCAGGCGGCCGGACCCGCTGCACGTCCCGCCGGGGCTGCACGACCTGTCGCCCGCGGCCGTCCGGGACGCCCGGCAGGCCGCGGTCCACGAACACGCGCGGGCGCGGCAGGCTTTCCAGCAGGCCCACCCGTCTCTGGGTCGCACCCTGTCGCGCCTGGCCGGCACCACCGACCCGCGGGTCGTGGCCGCGCAGGAACGGGTCGCCTCGCTGGAGGCCCGCACCCGGGCGTGGCAGCGCTGGCCGGAGGTCCCCGAGGTGTCCTTCACACAGGATTTCGGGGCCTATCAGCGCGCGTACGATCAGGCGGTGCGACGCGCCGCCAGAGGAGAGGCGGTGATCCCCTACATGATGGAGAACGCCACCGCGTCCCTGGGGGCCCGTGACGGCGGGCGCGGGTTCGGGCTGGAGATCGAGTTCGACCTGCCGAAGCACCTCGCCCGCCAAGCCCGGCAGTCCATCGCCCAAGCCCTGCGCAAGGCCGGTCTGACCGGCGACGCCCAGGTGCACGCCTACCATTCCATGCAGGACCAGGGCTACCGTTCGGGCAAGAACGGCGGGCGCGGTCTGTGGAGTCTGGAGCTGGACGGCACGGTCGAGGGCGAGCTGGTCTCGCCCATCCTGTACGACGAGCCGGCGACGTGGGAGAATCTCCTCACCGCCCTTGAGATCATCCGCTCGCACGGCGGCAGGGCCGGCGTTTCGACCGGTGGGCACGTCCACGCGGGCACCCCCGACTACGACCACATCGTGGAGAACTACACCAGTGTGCTGAACTACGCGGGCCATCACTCCGACACGTTGTTCAGGCTCGGGCACAATCCGGAGCAGGCGAGCCACCGGGGTCTGAAACACTGCCACCCCAACCCGCTCCCCGCTGCGGGCTACACGACGATAGCCCCGGTGCGGAATTTCCACAGCAGCCACAATTTCGCGGTCAACATGGCGAGCATGAAGGGATCCGCGAAAGACCACGTCGAGTTCAGGTTGTGGGACGGTTCGCTCGACGCCGCCGTGATCCAGTCTCAGGTGAAGGTGTCGCTCGCGCTGGTCGAGGCGGCGTTCCGCACCGCGTCGACGGGCGAGCTCCCCAACCTGGGCCGGCACGACCGGCTGGGCACCCACGCCGACCTTTTCAGGGGGGCCACCGCGCCGGACCTCTCCGGGCCGGGCAGCCTCTCCTTCCGGATCCTGATGGACGAGCTGTTCTGGCGGGCCGCCGACAAGGAGCAGCTCACCGCCCTGTTCGCCGCCACCCGCTGGGTGCCCGCGGCATGACCGACCTCACCACGAAACGGAATGCCGGCCAGTGACCGTGATCATCCGTAACACCTCGGCGATGGAGCCGCCACCGGCCGCCCCCGTCAACGGCGACGGCCGGCCGTACCGGCATGAAATGATCTACGCGGGCGGGACCTACCGCGGCTACGCCGACGATGCCGCAGAGCTGGTCGGCATGCTCATCCCCGGCTACGCCGCGCTCGCCACCGACGGCGAGCGCGCCACGGCGCGGGTCCGGCTGGCCCTGGACCTGCAGGTCAGGGTGCAGGCCGAGCTCGCGGCCGGGCCGCTGCTCGACGCGTGCGGCGAGACGGAGCGCGCCGTCGTGCTCGGCGCGCGGCACGAGCCACCGGCGCCCGCCCGATGGGAGGCGCCGGTCCCCCTGGTGCTCGTCTCGACCTTCTACGAGCCCGCCGGGGCGCTGCCGAGGCCGTCGGGGCCCGCCGAACTCCAGGTCTGGCTCGACCCGGCCGACGACTGGACCCTGCTGACCAGCCTGCACACGGCCGGTGCGATCGTCGTGGGAACGCGGGCCGGCGCCTGAGGCCGGAGCTTCACTCGACGGTCTCGGCCTGGAGCTCGTTGAGATAGTTGTAGATCGTGAAGCGGCTGACGTTGAGCCGCTGGGCCGCCTCGTCGACCGCGCCGCGCAGGGTGAAGAAGCCACGCTTGTCGAGGTCTTCGACCACCGCGACCTTGTGCGACTTCTTCATCAGGTCGACCGGCACCCCGGCGCCGTTGACCGCGTTGTCGAGGATCCCCTCGCCGAGGCTGTCCAGCGACACCGGGAAGGTCTCCGCGGGCTTGCCGGGCGGGGCGTGGAAGAAGATGCTCGACGAGCGCATCACCAGCCCGTCCGCGGTCTCGGACCGGTAGCCGATCAGGTGCTCGGTCCAGCCCGCCTTGAACGTGCGCAACCCCAGGTCGGTGGGCGGCCCGCCGACGTCCGTGAGCACGTCGAAGCCGCCACCCGCTTCGCCGAGGAGGAATATCTGACGGCCTTGTTCGCCGGCTCCCGGCTCGACCGGCGGCGCCGCGGCGCCGCGGCGCGGTGGCGGCACGGCTGCACGAGCTCATCGGGCTCGCGCCCGAAGTGATCGCCGAGCACGACCTGCGCCTCACCCCGCAACGGTTCGCGCGTCTCCTGCTCAAGGACCAGGGCGAGCAGGTGGGCCTGTACGACAGCCGCTACCGGCTGCCCCTGGCCGGGGCCGGCGGCGATCCCGTGGCCGACGATCCGGCGATGGGGCAGTACGTCCCCTCCTTCGCCGGCGCCGTCGACGGCTATCTGCGCGAGGAACTCGGCGTCGATCGGGACGAGGACTACCGGACCATCGAGTTCGCCCGGGTCAACTTCCGCTGGGACTACGGCGGCGGCGCGCGACTGCCCGCGGGCAACTACGCCGACGACCTCGCCGCGGCCCTGCGCCGGAACCAGGACATGAGCGTCCTGCTGTGCGTGGGGATGTACGACCTGGTCACGACCCTGGGCGAGACGAACTACGCGATCTCGCAGGCCCCCCTCGACCCGGCACGGGTCCGCGTACGCGCCTACGAGTCCGGCCACATGCCCTATCTCGGGCGCGAGTCGCGCGAACGCCTGGCCGCCGACCTGCGCGCCGTCGTGAAGCACCGACCGGAGAGGAACCCCCGTGCGTGAGCCTGTGACGACGTTTCATGAAGGCGTGTTCAACGGCCACCGGCTGCGCTACGCCGCCACCGTCCGGGAGGCCGCCGTCCCCTTCGAGGGCGGCGATCCGGGCGCGCACGTGGTGTCGACCCAGTACGTGCTCGCCGGGCAGGGCGACCCCGCCGGCCGCCCCGTGATCTTCGCCTGAAACGGCGGGCCGATCATCGCGGCCACACCGCTGCACATGGGCGGGCTCGGGCCGCGCCGGATCGCCTACCCGGACGACATCAGGGCCGATCCGTCGGCCTTCCCGATCGTCGACAACGCGTACTGCCTGCTGGACGTGGCCGACCTCGTCTTCTTCGACCCCGCCGGCACCGGTTACAGCAGGGTGGCCGAGGGCGTCGACCCGGCCGTGCACTACGGCGTCGACGCCGACGCGCGCCAGATGGCGACGTGGATCGAGGGCTGGCTGCGCGACCACGACCGGCTGGCCTCGCCGGTGTACCTGGTGGGCGAGAGCTACGGGTCGATCAGGGTCGCGGTGGTCTCGGAGCTGCTGACCGGGCTCGCCGAGCCGGTCCGCGTCGAGGGCGTCGTTCTGGTGAGCCAGGCCACCAACATCATCGAGACCTGCTGGCGCCCGGCCAACATCCTCAGCTACGTGGTCTCCCTGCCCACCCTGGCGGCGATCACGTGGTACCACGGCAGGATCGACCGCGCCGGCCGCACCCTCGACGACGTGGTCACGGAGTCGTCGCAGTTCGCCGACACGGAATATCTGGCCGGGCTGTTCCTGGGCGACGACCTGCCCGCCGAGCGCCGGGACCGCCTGGCGGAGCGGCTCGCCTCGCTCACCGGGATCCCGGCGAGCCGCTGGGCGGAGCGGAGCCTGCGCCTGTCCAAGCACGACTTCCGGGCCGAGCTCCTGTCCGGGGAGGGGCTCGTCCTCTACATGTACGACGGGAGGTACGCGGGGCCGCCGGCCGTGCCCGAGCCCTCCGGCGAGGAGTCGTTCAGCGCGCACGTCGCGGGACCGGTGAACCCCACCGGCGTCTCGGCGATCGTCGAACGACCACGATCGGCGCCGCCCGGCACGCCGTACGCCAGTCGGCCTGGCCGCGCGACCGCGTCAGGACGGCCGGCTACGCCGGGGGGCACATGATGTACAGCGTGGAGTCGAGCCTGCGGGAGCTGTCCGGCGATCTGCGTGACTTCGTGAAGAACGGCCGGTGACGACTACTGCCTCCTGGGAGATAACAGGTACGCAATCCGCCCGGATTCTTCTATGTTTGTCCGTGGCCGTGACCATGTGCCCCCCCAAGGAGATGTTCCACGTGAAGAGACCTCTCGAAGGTGCCGCCCTGCGTGCCGGTGTCGTCGCCGTCGCGCTGACCGGCGGCCTGCTGACCTCTTCCCCGGCCGGCGCCACCGCCGTGACCGGCACGGAGTCCGTCGCCCTGGCGTCGCAGCAGGCCGCCGCACGCCCGGGCAACGGCCGGATCCTCTACGACCGCTACAGCGGCGGCCGTGGCACCCTCAAGATCAAGAACGGCACCCCGAGGGACGGCGTCGTCACCCTCGTCAAGGGCAAGACCAGGGCGATCAGCATCTACGTCCGCGCGAAGTCGTCCGCGAGCATCAAGGACGTCCGGGACGGCACGTACCGGATCTACTTCACCACCGGCTCCCGCTTCAGCGTCAGCAAGCGGCGGTTCGCCGTGGGTGCCAGCTACCAGCGGTTCAACGATCGGTTGAAGTTCGTCACGACCGCCCGCTCGTACAGCATCTGGACCCTGACCCTCCACCAGGTCAGGGGCGGCAACGCGCAGACCACGCAGATCAACCCGAAGGACTACCCGGCCTGACGGCTCGCGGCGGGACGCCTCGCACGGCGGAGCGTCCCGCCTTCAGCCGTGGGGTTGTGCCACCGGGGCGGTGCTCTCGCGGACCGTGAGGGTGGTGGCCAGCTCCAGGCCGGCCCGCGGCGTCGGCGGCTTCTCCCCGCGGCCCAGGGCCAGGGCCAGCTCGGTGGCGGCCACGGCCATCTCGGTGAGCGGTTGGTGGACGGTGGTCAGCGGCGGGTCTACCAGGGCGGCGACCGGCAGGTCGTCGAAGCCGACCACGCTCAGGTCGGCCGGGATCCGCAGCCCCGTCGCCCGCGCGGCCTGGTAGACGCCGAACGCCTGCAGGTCGTTGCAGGCGAAGATCGCCGTCGGCCGCTCCGGGAGGCTCAGCAGGTGGAGCGCCGCGGCACGGCCGTCGGCTTGGGTGAGGTCGGTGCGCACCACGAGGCCGGGGTCCACCGGCAGCCCGGCGGCCTCGATGGCGGAGCGGTAGCCGTCCATCCTGGCCCGGCAGCACAGCACCCGGTCCGGGCCGCCGACCATCGCGATGCGGCGATGCCCCAGCTCGATCAGGTGGCGGGTGGCCGACCGGCCGCCGGCCCAGTTCGTCGCCCCGACGAAGGGGACGTCGTCGGGCAGCTCGGTGGTGGGGTCGAAGACCACGAACGGGATGCCTCTGGCGCGCAACTGGTCACGCTGCTCCTCCGACAGCTGGGCCACCGAGACGACGCAGGCCGGGCGGCGGGCGAGGGTGTCGTCGATCGGATAGCTGACCGAGTTGCGCTGCGGCCCGAACTCCGTCAGCACGACTCCCACCCGGTGCTCGCGGGCCACCTGCTCGACCCCGCGGATGATCTCGATCCCCCACAGGTCTTCCAGCTCGTCGAAGACCAGCTCCATGACGTTGCTGCGGTTGACCCTGCGGTAGCCGTACTCGTTGATCAGGGCCTCGACCCGGGCACGCGTGTCCGCGGCCACGCCGGAACGGCCGTTGATGACCTTGGACACCGTCGGGATGGACACCCCGGCGGTCTCCGCGATGTAGGAGATCGTCACGGGTCTGGCCGGATCGCCGCGCGGGGCCTCCCGGTCGGCGACCGGCTCGCCCGACTCGGCGTAGGACAACCTGGCTCCCCTCTTCACCGGTCCGGGCGGCCGTCGCCGGGCCCGTTCACGGCGCCAGAATAACCCGTCCGGCCGTCCGGCCGGACGACGGCGGCGCCCGCTCATCCCTTGATCGCGCCGACCAGCATCCCCTTGACGAAGTGCCGCTGGACGAGCGGGTAGGCGACCAGGATGGGAACGAGCGTGAGCGTCACGACCGCCATCTGCAGCGACAGCGGAGCGAGCGCCTGATAGCCCAGGTGCTGCCCGTTGGTGACCCCGGTGCCGGGGATGAAGTTGCCCTGCAGGGTGTACGTGTAGATGATCAGCTGAAGCGGCCATTTGCCGTTGTCCGGCAGGTAGAGCAGCGCGTTGAAGAACGAGTTCCAGTAGCCGACCGCGTAGAACAGCGTGATCACCGCCACCACGGCGCGGGAGGTGGGCAGGACGACCGACCACAGGATGCGCCAGTCGCCCGCCCCGTCGACGCGGGCCGCGTCGACGAGGTCCTGCGCGGTGGCGGTGAAGAAGCCGCGCATCACGATGACGTTGAACACCGACACGGCGCTGGGCAGGATCAGCGACCAGTAGTTGTCGTAGCCGCCGAGCGACGAGACGACGATGAACGTGGGGATCATCCCGCCGCCGAAGAACATCGTCACCACCAGGGTCATGAGGATGGCGCGGTGGCCGAAGGAGCGCGGCCGCGACAGCCCGTACGCGCACAGCACCGTCACCACCATGGAGAAGGCGGTGCCGGCGAGCGCGACCATCAGACTGACCAGCAGCGCGTGCACGATCAGCGAGTTGGTGAAGATCGCCCGATAGGACTCGAGCGTCAGGTGGTGCGGCGCGAGCACCATGCCGCCGGCCAGGTTGATCGACTCCTGGTCCGACAGGCTGGTCAGGACCACCGAGTACAGCGGCACCAGCACGACCGCCAGGACGACGAGCGACACCCCGCCCTTCGCGGCCCGGCCGCCCGCGCTCGACCTCTCCTCCCAAGGCGGGCGACGCGTGGCGGCGGTCGTCATCTCCGGTACAGCCCGTCCTCGCCGAACGCGTGCGCCAGCTTGTTCGCCGCCAGGATCAGCACGAGTGACAGCACCCCCTTGAACAGCCCGGCCGCCGCGCCGTAGCCGAAGTTGTTGTTGACGACGCCGTAGTAGTAGGCGAACGTGTCGAGCACCTCGGAGGCGTCGCGGCCTACCGCGTCCCGCTGGATCAGCAGCTGCTCGAACCCGACGGTCAGCGTGTCGCCCAGGCGCAACACGAGCATGAGCACGATGACGCCGCGCAGGCCGGGCAGGGTGATGTGCCACAGGCGGCGCCACCGGCCGGCCCCGTCGACCGCGGCCGCCTCGTACCGCTGCTGGTCGATCGCGGCCAGGGCGGCCAGGAACACGATGATCCCCCAGCCGGCCTCCTTCCACACCGCCTGCGCGGTGACCAGGTACTTGAACGCGGCCGGATCGGTCATGACGTCCCACGCCGCGAACCCGTGCCGGCGCAGGAACGAGTTCAGCGCGCCCGCCCCGCCGAGCATCTGCTGGAAGATCGTGATGACGAGCACCCAGGAGAAGAAGTGGGGCAGGTAGACGACGGACTGGACGAGCGAGCGGACCTTGCTGTCGAGGATCGAGTTGAGCAGGAGCGCCAGCGCGATCGGGACGGGAAAGTACAGGACCAGCTGGACCGCGCTGATCGCCAGGGTGTTCTCGAACGCCTGCCAGAACAGCGGGTCGGCCAGCAGTTGCCGGAAGTTGTCCAGCCCGACCCAGGGGCTGTCCCAGAACCCGGTGTAGACGCTGTACGCCTGGAAGGCCATGACCGAGCCGAGCAGCGGGACGTACGTGAACACGACGAGCAGCACGAGCACCGGCAGCGTCATCACCAGCAGCGTGCGGTCGCGCCGCAGCCGCGTCCGGATCGTCGGCCTCACCCCACCTCACCCGCCTGTGCCGTACTTGTCGCGGATGCCTTCGTAGAAGGCACGCAACTGGTCCCCGCCCTGTTTGCGCCAGGTGTCGACGGCCGACCTGAACGCCTCCACCGGCTTGCGGCCGCACCGCACGTCCTTGACGGTGTCCTCGACCTGGAGGCCGATGGAGGCGTACTGCGGCGGTTCGGAGATGTTCATGGCGAAGAACAGCGGCTTGACCGCGTGCTTCACCGCGTCCGCCTGCCAGGCGGCGTAGTCCTCGGCCACCTGGGTGAAGCCGTTCTTGACCAGCGTCACCTGCGGGCCGGTGGCCAGGAACTGGAAGCTGGTGGCGACGTCCTTCTGCCCCCGCGCGGTGAGGACGGCGTTCCCGTCGCTCATCGTGTGGTCCACTCCGGCGGCGCCGAAGTTGACCAGCAGATACTCCGTGGAGCCGTACGGCGCGGCCAGGAAGTCGGCTATGGACAGGCACTCCCGGATCTGCCGGTCCGTCAGCCTCTTGTTCAGGTAGCTGAAGAACCCGGCTCCGGGGCCCAGCTGGATCGCGGGGGTGCCCCCGGAGGCGTCGAAGACCTTGAAGGGCTGGCGGTCGTAGTCGCGGTCGGCCGCCGTGCCGCCCTTCGCGTCGATCCCGTCCATCGCGCCGGTGCCGCCGCCGCTGATGGCCACCTTGCCGCTCCAGAAGCGCTGCTGGCCGTTGGCGGTGTTGCCGGCGAGCGCGTCGGGGTGGACGTGACCCGCCTTGGCGAGCCTGGCCGCGAAGTTCAGCGCCTCGATCATGCCCGGCGTCTCGTACTGGTGGATCAGCCTGCCGCCGGGGCCGGCGGTCCACGTGCTGGTCACCCGGAACGGGAAGAGCAGGTACGGCCACAGGTCGTCGAACGCCCACCGGCCAGCCTTCGCGTCGGTGAGCGCCTTGCCGAGGGCGAACAGGTCGTCGGCGGACCTGACCTCCGGCGAGACCCCGGCCGCCGCGAGGAGGTCCTTCCGGTAGAAGAGGTAACCGGGGAAGTTGTTGGGCGAGGAGAAGCAGGGGATGCCGTACAACCTGCCGTTCCAGACGCCGGCCTGCCACGCGGCCGGCGGGATGCCGGCCAGGTTCGGATACCTGGCGATGTTCTCTCCGGCCAGGTACGGCGTGAGGTCGGCGAACCGGTCGACCGCGCTGCCCAGGTTCAGCCGCTGGCCGGCCCAGGACGGAATCTGGATCCAGTCCGGCAGTTTCCCGGACGCGAACAGCGCCGGCAGGGTGTCGACGTAGGTGTTGCCGTCGGCGGGCTGCATCTTCAGCGTGGCGCCGAGCGCCGCGTTCACCGCGTCGTAGTACGAGTTGCCGGCCGACGGCGGGATGGCTCCCCACAGCGGGGTCCGCGTGACGTACGTCCCGCCGGAGCCGGGCGTGGCGCTGACGGTCCGCACCGGCCGGGCCGGGTAACTGAGGAACGCCGGGTCGGAGGCCGCTCCGTTCGCGCCCGCCACGCTGGGCAGGTCGGGCGAGACGGACCTGCCGGGGAGGTACCTGGGCAGCGCCCGCTTCAGCGCGTCCGCGCCGGTCGTGCCCGGTCCGCCGGGCCTGCCGCCCGAGCCGCAGCCGGTCGCGGCCAGCGCACCGGCGGCCGCGGCGCCGGCGAGCAGGCCGCGGCGGGAGATGAGGCCCGGCGTCGAAGGGTGGTCTTCCACTGTCATGTGCGCACCGCCTTCGCGGGGTGGGTCCGTCAGCTGGTGGAGCAGGCGGTTCCGTTGAGCGCGAAGGCGGTCGGGTTCGCGTCGTTGCCGGTCCAGGTGCCCTGGAAGCC
This sequence comes from Nonomuraea sp. NPDC005650, assembly GCF_040605375.1. Taxonomy (NCBI): domain Bacteria; kingdom Bacillati; phylum Actinomycetota; class Actinomycetes; order Streptosporangiales; family Streptosporangiaceae; genus Nonomuraea; species Nonomuraea sp. NPDC005650. The sequence continues at coordinate 233,393 of NZ_JBEXCR010000012.1, read as the reverse complement.
GAACGACTGGGAGCCGCCCGCCGGTATGGTGCCGTTGTGCGCGGCGTTGGCGGCGGTCACCGCCGCGCCGCTCTGCGTCACGCTCGCGTTCCAGGCGCTGGTCACCTTGGTGTCGCCGGGGAAGGTGAACGTCAGCCGCCATCCGTTGACCGCGCTGCCGCCGGTGTTGCTGACCGTCACGTTCGCGACCAGCCCGCCCTGCCACTCCGACTTGTCGTAGCCGACCCGGCAGGCGCCGGTCCCGCCGCCGCCGCTGCCGGCCCGCAGCTGGACGACCACGACCGAGTAGGCGGGCACGGTCTGCGTGGCCGCGCTGCCGCTGGTCGCCGACCCGATCGACGAGGCGTTCTTCAGGTACGAGTACACGGTCGGCGTCGCCGAGGACGGGGTGAAGCCGCTGTAGGAGAGGTTGACCGTGGTGTCGTTGTTCGGGTCCTTGTTGATCAGCATGACGCTCACGTCGCCGTTGGCGCGCTTGACCGCGTGCGCGGACAGCATCGCGGTGGAGGAGGCCGCCCGCACCAGCGCGTCGCCGGCGGCGCCGAGCTTGGTGATCATCTGGATGCCGTAGTACGGCGGGAACGGCGTGTTGGCGGGCGGTTCGCAGGACGCGCCGCTGGACACCACGCCGCCGTCGTTGTAGTCCGTCGCGCCCTGGATGGTGGTGACCTTGCTGCAGTCGGTGCCGTTGCGCAGGTTCCACCAGTCGATGTTGAACGCGCCGTTCTCCATCCAGGTCAGGTAGACGTCCGGCGCGTACAGGCCGGACGGCGAGGTGTTCAGCGCGTAGTTGGAGCTGTCCTCGGTGACCGCGATGCCGACGTTGGGGGCGTTGCCGCCCGCGTACTGGTTGATCAGCGCGCGCAGCGCGCTCGTCATGCCCGGGACCTCGGCCTGCGGCTTGGTCACGAGCTCGGCCTCGTTGGCGCTGTTCGGGTAGTGGTGCACGATCACGAAGTCGATCCGCGGGCCGGCGATGGACATGACGGTGCGGTTCCAGTCCATCGTGTCGCCGGGGCCGACGACGCCGTCCGGCCAGTTGCCCGGCGTGGTCAGCACCGCGCCGATCTTGATCGTGGGGTCGACCGCCTTCATCGCGGTGACGTAGTCGAGCAGGTTGGTGGCGTACGTGGCGGGGCTCTTACTGGCGTGCTTGTCCAGCTCCCACTCGGCGCCGTAGTGGCCGTTGCCGTACACCTCGTTGCCGATCTCCCAGTACTTGATGCCGTAGCCCTTGGTGACGTTGGCGTACCGCACCCAGTCGGCGGCCTCCTGCGCCGTGCCCGAGCCGTAGTTCGCGGTGACGACCGGCTGCGCGCCGGCCGCGCGCGAGGTGGCCACGTACGCGTCGAACCCGGTGTTGGGCGCCACGTACCCGCCGCCCTCGACCGTGTGCGTCTGCCAGTGGTAGCCGTCGGCGTAGCCGCCGCCCGGGTAGCGGACGGCCTTGACGCCCGCGTCCTTCAGCAGCGTGGACGTCGCCGGATCGTTCATCCGCCCGTCCCACACGGCGACGTTCATGCCGACGCCGGCGGCGGGGATGGTGGCCAGCGTCTGACCGGCGTCGACCGAGACGGTGGCGGTCGTGGCGGCGGATGCCGGCGGCGTGGGGACGGGGGGTAGGCCGCCTACGACCGCGATCGTGGCTCCGGCGAGCGCGATCAGACCGGTGACACGTCTCCGCATTGACCCTCGCATAACGCCCTCCTGGGGACCGAAGGTTGTGAAACTTTCAGAGAAAGATCTCGATAGTTTCTGCGCGGAGCGTAGTAAACGTTAAAAACTCCGTCAACGATGCCGCCGGAGCCGAGCTGAACGATGAGCTGCCCCGGCTCCGACAGGAGGCGAATGATCAGCGATTTCTGCTGGAAACTATCGGCGTCAGACCTTAGAAAGTTTCAAAGAGTCCTTCACGATGGCGCCTGCCTTCATCACGATCTCGATGTGCGCGGGATCGGCCAGCGCGTGGATGTCCCGCAGCGGATCGGCGTCGGTGACCACGAGGTCGGCGAGCTTGCCCGCCTCCAGCGTGCCTACCTCGTGGGAGATGCCGAGCAGCTCGGACGCGGTCCTGGTCCCGGCGACGATGGCGGCCATCGGGGACATGCCGAGCTCGACGAGGTGCCCGAGCTCCCGCAGGTTCTGCCCGTGCGGGCAGACTCCGGCGTCCGTGCCCAGCGCGATCCTGGCTCCGCGGGCGATCGCGTGGCCGATGTTCCTCTTGGTGATCTCGGACCACTTCACCTTCTTGGCGTAGTGGTACGGCTGCATCGCCTTCTTGTCGATCGCGAACACGGTCGACAGCGTCGGGACGAGGAAGGCGCCGCGCTCCTCCAGGAGGTCGAGGCCCTCGTCGTCGATGCCGTACCCGTGCTCGACGCTGGTCACCCCGCCCCGCAGGGCGGTCAGGATCCCCTTGCGGCCCTGCGCGTGCGCGGCGATGGGCCGGCCGCCGTGCCGGTCGAGCTCGTCGGCGATGGCCCGCACCTCGTCCAGGCGCAGGCCCTCGTCGTCGGGGTGGTCGTGCCTGCTGCCCATGCCGCCGGTCGTGCAGATCTTGATGAGGTCGGCTCCCTGGCGGAGCACCCGGCGGGTCGCCTTGCGGACCTCGTCGACGGTGTCGGCGATCTCGATCAGCTCGGGCGCGGTGGGCGTGATCGTTCCGCCGGGCAGGTGCATGTCCCCGTGGCCTGCGGTGTGGCTGATCGGGCTCACCGCGAGCTTCAGCCGCGGGCCCGGGATCAGCCCGCGGTCGATCGCCTCGCGGAAGCCCGAGGACAGCCCGCCGAGGTCGCGCGCGCTGGTGACGCCGGCCTCTAGCGTCGCCCGCAGCCGCGCGGCGGACTCCAGGACGGTCAGGGCCGGATCGTTCTGGAGGGCGTGGAACGGGCCGTTCGCCAGGGCGAAGCCCATATGCACGTGGCAGTCGATGAACCCGGGCAGAATCGTCCTGCCGCGCAGATCGCGTACGTCCGCGCCCTGGGCGTCCGGGGCCTCGGCCGCCGCGCCGGCGAACCCGATGACGCCGTCCGGGGTCACGTCGAGGACGCCGTCCTCTACCGGCGGCGTCCCGGTGCCGTTGATGATCCTGACGTTGGTGAGCCGGAGGTTTCGATGGCTGGTCAAGCGGAGTCCTTCTGACGGGGTTCGATGTCGAAGCCTGGGGCGCCCGGGACCGAGTCGAGCAGGGTCCGGGTGTAGTCGTGCCGCGGGTGCCGGTAGAGGTCCGCGGCCGGGGCGTGCTCGACGACGTCGCCGTGGTAGAGCACCACGACCTCGTCGCTGACGTGCCGGACGACGGCGAGGTTGTGCGAGATGAAGACCATGGTCAGGTTGAGTTCGCGGCGCAGCGCGGCGAGGAGGTTGAGGATCTCCGCCTGCACCGAGACGTCGAGCGCGGAGGTGATCTCGTCGGCGATCACCACCTCTGGCCGGATCATCAGGCCGCGGGCGATCGCGACCCGCTGCCGCTGCCCGCCGGAGCACTCGTGGGGATAGCGGTCGATGGTGTCGGCCGGCATCCTGACGGCGTCGAGCCACTGGACGATCTCGTCCCGGTGCCGCCGCACGTCCGCCCGCCGCGGGTCCACGGCCTCGGCCAGCGCCTCGCCGATCGTGCGACGGGGGTCGAGCGAGGAGTACGGGTCCTGCGGGATCATCTGGACCTTGCGCCGCAGCGCCCGGCGGCCCGCGCCCCGCGCGGAGGAGATGGGGACGCCGCCGATCCTGACGCTCCCGGCGGTCGGCCGGACGAGCCCGACCAGCGCCTTGGCCAGCGTCGACTTGCCCGATCCCGACTCGCCGACGATGCCGACCGTACGGCCCCGGGGGACGTCCATGGTGATGCCGTGCAGGATGCGCGTCGCGTTCTTGCCCCATCCGTAGCCCACCTCGAGGTCGCGTACCTCGACGGCCATCGCGTCATCCATGCGAGTGCTCCTTCGTGCGCGGCGGGGTCCACGACTCGTCGATGGCCGGAGTGGCCTCCAGGAGGGCCCGCGTGTACGGGTGGCGGACGGTCTCCACGGCGAGGTCCCCGGCGGCGATCTCCTCGACGATCTCGCCCTGGTACATGACGACGACGCGGTCGCACAGTGCGCGGACCACCCCGATGTCGTGCGAGATGAACATGATCGAGGCGCCGAACTCCCTGTTGACGCGCTTGAGCTCGCGCAGGATCTCCGCCTGGACGGTGACGTCCAGGGCCGTGGTCGGCTCGTCCGCGATGATCAGCCGCGGCTCGACGGCAAGCGCGGCGGCGATCATCGCCCGTTGCCGCATGCCGCCCGACAGCTCGTGCGGATGCTGCCTCATGCGCTGCTCGGGCCTGGTCAGGTGGACCACCCGGAGGGCGTCGAGGATGCGCTGTCCGGCCTCTCGCCCGCTGAGGCGCTTGTGGGTGCGCAGCACCTCCGTGAGCTGGGTGCCCATGCGGAGCGCGGGGTTGAACGTCGAGCCCGGGTCCTGGTAGATCAGGCTGACGGCCTCCGCCATGAGGGCCGGCGGGACGGGCCGGCGCAGGTCCAGGTCGCCGACCGCCATGCGGGTCGCCGTCGAGGTCAGGCCGTCCGGCAGCAGCCGCGCCAGCGACATCGCGGTGAGGGTCTTGCCCGAGCCGCTCTCGCCCACGATGCCGACGATCTCGCCCCGCCCGATGCCGAAGGAGATGCCCTTGACCAGCGGTGTGTCACCGGCGTGGATCCACAGGTCGCGGACGTCGGCCAACTGCTCGGCCGTCGCCTCCGCCGCGGCCGGGGGTGGTTCGCTCCGGCCCGGCGCCGTGTGCCCCCGCGGGTTCGCCGCGGCCGCGAGGCCGTCGCCGACCAGGACCGCCCCCAGCCCGGTCAGGACGATGAGGAACGCCGGGCCCGCCATCTGGAAGGGCCGGTCCGCCAGGAGCGAGGGCAGGGCCTCGTTCAGGAGCTTGCCCCAGTCGTAGGCGGGCGACTGGACGCCGAGGCCCACGAACGACAGCGCGGAGATGGCCGTGAGCGTGGCCGCGAACGTCGACGCTGACAACACGAGCAGCGGCTCGGCCATGTTCGGCAGCATGTGCCTGGTCGCGACGCGGGCGCGGCTCACGCCCAGGAGGCCCGCGGTGGAGACGTAGTCCTGCTGTGACACCTTCGCGGCGAGGTTCGCGGTGAGGCGGGCGAAGTAGGGGATGCCCGACAGGCCGATGGCGACCACCGCCGAGGAGCCTCCCGCCCCGAGCACGGCCGCCACGACGAGCGCGAGGAGGAGCCCGGGGAAGGCCACCATCGCGTCGATGACGCGCAGGCAGACCTCCCTGACGCGGGGCCGGACGAGCCAGACGCCGGTGCCCAGGACGACGCCGAAGACGACCGACATGGCCGTCGCGCCCACGGTCATCAGCAGGGTGAGGCGGGTGGCGACCAGGCTGCGCAGCAGGACGTCGTGGCCGGCCGCGTCGGTGCCGAGCCAGTGTCCGGACGAGGGCGGGGCGAAGCGCGGGCCCAGCACGGCCGCCCGCTCCGTGAACAGGATCGGGGCCAGCACGGCGATCAGCACGATGCCGCCCAGCAGGGCCAGGCCGAGCACGAGCCCGGGGTTGCGGCGGCGGGCGCGGCTACGCGGAGACATGCGATCCCCCGAGGGTCCGCTGGTCGATCAGCCCGAGCAGGACGTCGACGAGGAGGTTGACGAGTGCCGCGATCATGCCGATGACCAGCACCATGCCCTGGATGACCGGATAGTCGCGGTCAAGGATGGCCTTGATGATGCCGCTGCCCAGACCGGGCAGCGCGAACACCGACTCGATGATGATCGCGCCGCCGATCATGCCGGTCAGGATCAGCCCGCTCAGGGTGAGCGTGGTGGTGAGCAGGTTCGGCAGCGCCCACCGGACGTGGCGCCGGAAGGCGGGCAGCCGCCAGCCGCGGGCCGTCCGCATGTAGTCGGTGTCGAGCACGACCGCCGTCTCGCGGCGGACGACCCGGGAGATGGTGCAGATCGGGCCGATCACGATCGCTGCGACCGGCAGGACGAACGACGCGCCCCCGAACCGGGGCGCGTAGGCCGGCGGGAAGAGCGGCACCAGCCCGATGCCGAGGGCGAACATCACCACCAGGAACGAGGCCATGATGTAGCCCGGGATCGAGTCGAGGAAGCCGGTGACCACCCCGAAGGCGACGTCCAGCCACCTGCGCCGGCCGCCGCGCGTCAGCACGCCGATGACCATGCCGAGCGGGACGGCGACCAGCAGGACGACGACGATTCCCGTCACCGCGATGGTGGCGGTGAAGGGGAGACGGTTCATGATGATCGTCTCCACCGGCTGCCGGTACATGAACGACGTGCCGAGGTCCCCGGAGAAGACGCCGCCCGCGTAGACGAGGAACCGTTCCCAGATCGGGCGGTCGAGCCCCAGCTCGGCCCGGACGCGCTGGACGTCGGCGAGATCCGCGTTGGCCCCGGCGACGCCGACCGCCGGGTCACCGGGGATGAGCTGGACGATGAGGAACGACACGACCAGCAGCGCGATGAAGATCACGACCAGGCTGGTGAGCCGTCGTGCGGCGAAACCGGGCCAGGCGGAGGAGCTCCGCGACCGGGCTGCCGGACCAGGCGTGGAAAGAGAGGTCATGGCGGCTACTTGAGGATGCGGAGGGTGGCGGGGTCGAGGTAGTCGTCGAAGGTGCGGATGGCGAATCCGCCGGCGACGACGGTGGTGGAGGGCAGGGTCGACAGCGGGACCGCGTCGACCCGCTGGAGGAACGACTTCTGCGCGGACTGGAGGGCGGCACAGCGCCCGCCGTTGTCGATCGCGCTCATGGCCTGGGTGACGAAGCCGTACCCCTCGTCGTTGACCGATCCCGTCTTGTTGCGGCCGCCCTTCTCGGTCACCGGGCCCATCACCCGGAGCAGGGAGGAGGTGAGGGTGCCCAGCTGGTTGTTGTCGCCCTGGACGTTGATGTCCCAGTCCGAGCCGCCGGCCGTGGTCAGCGTGGCCCAGTTTGCGTTGTCGAGGGAGTTGACGGTGACGGTCGCGCCGGCGTTGCGCAGCGCCTCGCCGATGTAGTCGTTGCCGCCCTGCAGCAGGGTCGTGCCGACGAGGCGGATGCGCACCCCGGCCAGCTTCTTCGCGGCGGCGGCGGAATCCTGGGGGGTCAGCAGCGACCGGTCGGTGTTGACGCAGGGGAGCTTGGCCGATCCGACGGACAGGGTCGTGCTGCCCCGCTTGCCGCTGATGATGTCGCTGAACGTCTGCGGATCGACGGCCTGGGCCACCGCGGTACGCAGGTCGGCCTTGTCGGCGAACGCCGTTCCCGGACGCTCGTTGAACAGCAGGTACGTCGTGGTGTTGGAGGCGCTCGACGTCGAGAAGCGGGTGTTGCCGTCGAACCGGGCCACGTTCTCGTCGGCGACCACGCCGACGTCCAGGCTGCCGGCCAGCAACTGGGTGGCGATCGTGGCGTAGTCGGTGATCGGGGTGAGGTTCAGCTGCTTGGCGGGCACGCCCTCCAGGGGCTTGGCGAACGCCGGCCAGGCCGTGTAGCCGTCGCGCAGCGTCAGCTGGTAGGACACCGCCGCCTGGGACGAGGTCAGCGTGTAGGGGCCGGAGAACGCTCCGGCGGCCTTGCCCGCGGCGAGTCCCTTGAGGTCGCTCAGTCCCGCCGGGCACACGATCCCGGCCTGCGGCAGCGTCAGCCCGGTGAGGAAGTCGAACCACGGGACGGACAGGGCGGCCTTCACCGTGCCCGCCTTGTCGTCGGCGGTGAACGTCGCGGTGCCCGAACCCAGCGCCAGCGTACGGCCCGAGGAGCCGGTCTCCTTCGCCGCGAACCGCGTCAGCGAGGCGGCCACCGCCGACGCCGTGATCGGCGAGCCGTCCGAGCAGGTCAGCCCGCCGCGGATGGTGAACGTGTAGTTCGCCGCGTCCTCCGCGCGCCACGCGGAGGCGATGCCGCCCACGAGGGCGTTGCCCGAGTCCTTGCGCACCAGCGTGTCGAACAGCAGCCGGGCCACGGTGAAGTCGTCGCCGCCCTTGGCCAGCGCCGGGTCGAAGGTCGCCGGATCGGTGTTCAGCGACATGTTGATGGTGTCGGTTGCCCCCTCGGCGACGCCGCATCCGGCCAGGCCCGCCACGAGCACCATCGCGAGAATGGAATTGCGCAACACTGATCCTCCAGCGCACTCGCGAGAATGAATGGCGCCGAGCCTAGGTGTCGCCTGCCGATCTCAGGTCTTTCGCGACGCAGAGCGCACGGAATTGCGCGATATCGCGGCCCGGGCGCACGATCCTTCCCGCGGGCTTCGCCGGCGGTTTCCTTCACGTTACGGCCGCCTGCACGCGAGCGTGCCTCATCCCGGCCGACGAGCCGATCTTACGCGGTGGTCCGGCAGGCGGTACACGATTATGGGCGGATCCGGCCTTTGCCTGCAGGATGAGCGCATGGTCGACGGGCTGGACTTTCAGATCATCAACGCGCTCCAGATCCACCCCCGGGTCCCGTGGGTCCAACTCGGCAGGATTCTCCGGGTCGATCCTTCGACGATCTCGCGCCGCTGGTCGGCCCTCACCCAGCAGCGGCAGGTGTGGACGAGTTGCTTCGAGTGCGAGCCGCGTACCGGCCAGCAGGAGATCTCGGCCCTGGTCGAGATCCGATGCGCGCCCGGCCTGCGGGGCGACGTGATCGCCGAGCTCAGCCGGCAGGGGCCCATCATCAGCGTGCACTGCACGTCGGGCGCCCGCGACCTCTATGTCATGATCTCGATGCGCACCCTGCTCGCCATGGACCGCTACATCGACGAGCACGTCGCCAGTGTCCCCGGCATCGTCGGCACCCGTACCCACTACCTGCGCAGGATCTTCCTGGAGGGGTCGGGCTTTCGGCTCAACGTGCTCTCCGACGCGCAGGCCCGCGCGCTGCACCTGCTCCGGCCGTCCGAGCCGCCCGAGCACCGCAAGCCCGCCCACCTCGACGTCGTCACGGCGCTCAGCACGGACGTGCGCCGCACCGCCGCCGACATGCAGCGGGAGCTGGGCCGCTCGATCTCGGTCATCTCCCGCGACATCGACGCGCTGCTCGCGGCGGACTGGGTCAGATGGCGCGTGGACTTCGCGCACACCCTGCTGGGCTGGTCGGCGGCGGCGGTGCTGTGGCTCGACGTCAAACACCCCGACCTGGAACGCCTCATCGCCTCCCTCCGGCTGCTCTGCCACGTGCGGCTGTGCGCCTCGGTGACCGGCGAGGCCAACCTCGCGGTCTTCCTGTGGCTGCGCAACCTGCAGGAGCTGGACGAGATCGAGGGCCGGCTGTCGTCGTTGTTCCCGAAGCTGCTGGTCAAGGACAGGTGGATCGTGCCGAGGATCGCCAAGCGCACGGGTTACATTCTCGATCTCGACAGCCGGCGCCTGCGTTACGTGCCCGTCGGCGGCCAGCCGGTGTTCGATGACCAGCTTCGTGCGGGCTCGGCGCGAAAATCCGATGTTTCATGCGGGATCAACGCCGATCTACGCCCATTCGCGGCGTCTTTCCTAGCCTGAGCGGGACGACCGCCCGGCCGTTGATCATTTCGCAGAGAAAGAGGTCGTGTGGACATCGAGGAGCTCAGGGCATTCCGGCGAGAACTGCATCGCAATCCGGAACCCGCGTTCGTGGAGATCGGCACGGCGGCCCGGATAGCAAGGGCCGTCGAAGACCTGCCGGTAAGCGTCCTGACCGGAAAAGACGCCCACGACCTCTCCCCCGTCGTGAACTATCCGTCGCCGCGCACGCTCGGCGAATGGGCGGCCCGCGCCGTCGATTCCGGCATCCCACCGGAAAAGGCCAGGTATTTCAGGGAGAACGGCACCGCGCTGGTCGTCGAACTGGCCGGCGTCCGGCCGGGACCGCGCTGGGGCCTGCGCACCGACATCGACGCCCTGCCGATCCGGGAGTCCGCCGACCCGGCCCATTTCCCGGCCGCGAACGGCTTCGCGGCGGTGAACGGCGCGATGCACGCGTGCGGCCACGACGCGAACGCCACCATCGGCGTGGGCCTGCTGCACCGCCTGGCCGACCGCGACTTCGCGGGCTCGCTGAGGGTGCTGTTCCAGCCCGCGGAAGAGGGGGTGCGCGGAGCGCAGACGATGATCGACGCCGGCGTGGCCGACGACATCGACATCATGCTCGCCGTGCACATGGCCGGCGACCTGGACGTCGGCCACGTGGTGGGCAGCTTCACCGGCGGCATGGCCACCCGCAAGCTGAAGGTCGACTTCACCGGCCGGGCCTCCCATGCCGCCGGCGCGCCCGAGTCGGGGCGCAACGCGCTGCTCGCCGCCGCCATGGCCGCCCTGGCGATCATGGCCATCCCCCGCTACCGGTCCGCGGACACCAGGCTCAACGTCGGCACGCTCGTCGCCGGTGAGGGCGTGAACATCGTCCCGTCCTCGGCGGTGATGACCTGCGAAGCGCGCGCCACCGACGACGAGGTCGTGGACGAGCTGGTGGACCGGATCCGGTCCATCGTGGACGGCGCCGCCCGCACGCAGGACGTGGCGGCGGCGCTCGCGATCACGGGCCGATCCGCCACCGTGTCGCCCGACGACGACCTGGTCGACCGCATCGTGGAGGTGGCCGGAGGACGCCCCGGCGTCACGGAGGTGACCAGGACCCAGGCGTTCGCCGGCAGCGACGACGCCAACCTGCTCATCCGGCACGTCCAGCGGCGCGCGGGCAAGGGCGCGTACCTGATGATCGGAGCCGGCAGCCCGGGGCCCCACCACAGCGCGGACTTCGACGTGGCGGAGGAGTCGATCCCGATCGGGATCGACCTCCTCGAATCGCTGATCCGCCAAGAATGAGCGCCGCTCACCGGAAGGCGGGGACGGTGGGCGGCAGGCCCATGAGGACGGCGCCCGCGGCGTCGTACATCGCCGGGCTGAGGAAGGCGTGCTCCTGCGGCACCAGCGCGTCGCCGAGCAGGGCCGGCAGCGGGTGGTCCTGGTAGATCGCGGCGGTGCCGGAGAGCGAGACGACCTTGTGGACCACCTCCGAGGAGGTCCGCGCGAGGTGGGCGGCGGACAGCCGCAGGTGGGCGTTCTGCTCGTCGCTGACCAGGCCGCCGGCGACCAGCGCCTGCCAGGCCTCGTCGGCGACCTCGTAGAAGTAGGCGCGGGCGGAGCGCAGCGTGGCCTCGGCCTCGGCGATGCCGGCGCGGTAGTAGGCCCGGTCGGCGAGCTTGGGGGCGCCGGTGATGCTGCCCCGGCCGCTGCCGACCTCCTCGGCGAAGTCGAGGGCGGCGCGGGCGACGCCGGCGGAGACCACGGAGAGCGACTGGGCGACGTACGTGATCGCGGGGTAGCGGTAGAGCGGCTCGTCGATCACGGGCTCCCCGCCGCGGATGAAGGTCCACTCCCGGTCGACCTCGACGTCTTCGGCGACCAGGTCGAAGGAGCCGGTGCCCCGCATGCCGACGACGTCCCAGTCCCGCACGATCTCCAGGCGTTCCGGGCGCACCAGCGCCCCGCGCGGCTTGCCGGAGGTCAGGTCGTCGCCGGGGATGCCGACACAGATGATGTCGGCGGCCATGCAGCCGCTGGCGAACTTCCACCGGCCGTTGACGAGGAAGCCGCGCTCCGTCGGGGTGGCCTGCTGGATGGGGAACAGCGCCCCGGCGAAGACGACGTCGGGGCCGCCGGCGTACAGCTTGGCCTGGGTCTCCAGCGGCAGCGAGCCCAGGTAGACCAGCTGGGAGCCGAAGCTCGCGACCCAGCCGGTGGAGCCGTCGACGGCCGAGATCCGCTCGATCTTCTTCAGGAACTCGGCGGGCGGCATCGTCTCGCCGCCGAACCGCTCCGGCGTCGCGGACCGGTACAGGCCGAGCCGCTTGAGCCGCTCGACGAAGTCTCTGGGGACGTAGCGCTGCTCGCGGAACTCCTGGCGACGCTCGGCCAGCTCGGCCAGCATCGCGTCGAACGCGGCGGGATCGTCCTGCGCCATCCTTGCTCCTCATGGGTCTCGCGGTGTGCTCTGAGGTTAGGAAGAACGCTCCCGCCCGTCAGTCGTCATTTCCTCACCTTGACGTAGGGGATATCTTCATCGTCTGCCCCTTCTCCGGGTGACTTACCCTGTGTCGGTGCGAGTAGATCCGCGGGCTCCCGAGCTCGTCGCCGCGGACTTCGTGGCGATGATGAACGCCTCCCGGATGTGCGTCCTCGTCCACGACGCGGCGACCAAGAACATCCTGTGGGCCAACCCGGCCGCCTGCGAGCTGCTGGAGTTCACCCTGAGTGAGATCCGGCCGCTCAAGGCCGACCACATGAGCAGCTCGGCGCAGCAGTACGACCGGGTCATCGGCCGGGCCTGGCTGCAGGACGCCGTCGAGAAGGGCACCAGCCGGATCGAGTGGCACTACCGCTCCAAGTCCGGCCGGGTGATCCCGACGGACGCGCTCGCGGTGCGGGTCGAGCTCGCGCGGGGACCCGCGGTGATGGTGCAGTTCCGCGACATCGAGCGGGAGCAGCGGGTGGAGCGCGAGCTGCGGCTCACCACGTCGTACGTCGACGCGCTGGCCCACTACACCTCCACCCTCGCCCTGATGCTGGACGAGACCGGCACGATCAGGTTCGCGACCGACACCGCGCTCACCGCGATCGGCGCCCCGGTGGAGGGGCCGATGCGGCCCCTGACGGCGTTCGCCCGGCTGCGGCTCGACGGTCGCGACGCCAGCTGGGCCGACGTGCTCGCCCGCGCCACCCCGGTCACCCCCGTCCAGTTGGAGGCGGGCCGCGTGTGGCTGGAGGGCTCGCTGGAGCGGCTGCGGGAGGAGGACACCACCGCGCTGCTGATGATCCTGCACGACGTCTCCGACCGGGTTCAGGACCAGGTCCGCCGGGCCCGGGAGCTGCACAGGGAGAACTACCTGGCCCGCTACAACGCCATGGGCGACATGGCGATGGCGATCGCCCACGAGCTCGGGCAGCCGCTGGCCGCGGCCGCCAACTTCCTGGCCGGCGTGCACAACCGCGCCGCCCGGCTGCCGGAGGCCGGCGGGCTGGCCCAGGGCGTCGCCAGCGCGGTCAGCCAGATCGAACGCGCCTCGGCGATCGTGAGCTCGGTGCGGGCCTTCGTCGGCCATCTGGAGCAGGTGGAGCAGGTGGCCGACCTCAACGACGTCGTCGAGGAGTGCCTCTACTTCGTGCGGCTGCGGGCGGCGCCGCTCGGGGTCGAGGTCCGGGTCCGGCTCTCCCCCGAGCCGGTCCCGGTGCGCTGCGAACGGGTGCTGACCGGCCAGGTGGTGCTCAACCTCTGCTTCAACGCCGTCGACGAGATGGGGCAGTCTCCGGCGGCCCCGAAGCGGATCGACGTGGCCACCGCCCCCGACGGCACCTTCACCGTCGAGGACCGGGGCCGGGGGCTGCCGCGCGACCCGTTCGCGGAGTCGTTCACGTCCAAGGAGCACGGCAGCGGGATCGGCCTGGCGCTCAGCCACCGGATCATCACCCGCCAGCACGGCACGATCTGGGCGGCCAAACGGGAGGAGGGCGGGTCGCGGTTCGGGTTCGCGCTGCCGCTCGCCGAGCCGGAGCGGCCTGCCGGCGAGTAGGGGAAATCCTCAGCCGGCGCGGATAAAGTCTCGATTTCGGCGCCGGCGGGCGCGGCCTAGCTTCGGAGGGAGCCGATCACATTCAGGAGGCAGCCGTGACCGAGGCGCAGCGCCGTTTCCGTGCCGCGATGGCGAACCTGTCCGCCGCCGTCAACGTCGTCACCACCGACGGCCGTCACGGCCGGGCCGGGGTGACCGTGAGCGCGGCGTGCTCGGTCACCGACTCCCCGCCGACCATGCTGGTCTGCGTCAACCGCTCCAGCAGCTCGCACGACATCGTCATGGCCAACGGACGGGTCTGCGTCAACGTGCTCGGCACCGACCAGGAGGAACTGGCGATGCACTTCGCCGGCGCGACGAACGTGCCGACCTCCGAGCGGTTCGGCGCGGGCTCCTGGGACTTCGGCACCTACGGCGTGCCGGTGCTGCGCGACGCGCTCGCGTCGGTCGTCGGGCGGATCGTCACCAGGCGCAGGCAGGGCTCGCACACGGTGGCCTTCGTCGAGATCGACGCGGTCACCTCACGTCTGGACAGCGGTGCCCTGGTCTATTTCCAGCGCCGTTTCCACAGTCTCACCGCCTGAAGCCGCCGGGCTCGTCTCTCAGAGCTCGATCCGGCACTGGAGGACGTCACGGACCAGCGCGCCCAGGCTTTCCGCGCCGGTCTTGGCCTTGATCCGGGCCCGGTGCACGTCGACGGTCTTGACGCTGGTGCCGAGCCGGCGGGCGATGAGCTGGCTGGGCAGGCCGTCCACGACCAGCCGGAGCACCTCGCGCTCACGCGTGGTGAGCGACTCGACCCGGTCGCCGACGACCCGCCGGTGGGCGTGCTCGCGGAAGCGTCGCCCGGCCTCCCGCAGCTGTTCCTGGACGACTTCGAGCATCTGCTGCGGTTTGTAGGGCTTCTCCAGGAAGTTGACCGCGCCCCGTCGCAGGGCCCGTACCGACATCGCGATGTCACCATGGGCGGAGCAGAAGATGATCGGGGCGGGATAGTCGAGCCCGAGCAGCCGTTCCTGCAGCTCGAACCCGCTCAGGCCGGGCATCCGCACGTCGACGATCAGCACGGCGGGCTCGGCGGCGTCGTACTCGGCCAGGAACGTCGCGGCGTCGGGATAGGTGAGCGCCTGGACCCCGACGCTCTCGAAAAGGAAGACGAGCGACTGTCTCAGGTCGTGGTCGTCGTCGACGATGTGCACCACCGGACTGACCACGTCCCTGTCGGTGTCGCTCATCCCCGCACTATGCGCGGCCCGCGGGAGCGGATCAATCCCGGCGGTTCGGCCAGCGAAACGCGAGGACGGGGTCCGCTGATCGGACTGGCCGGCTTGAGGGCGGAGCGCGGGCGGACATTCACTTCCATTGGCCCCGTACGCAATCAAAGGATGGAAACACGTGCACCACCGCATCGGCATCCTCGGCACCGGCAACATCTTCGGCCGGTACGTCACCGGCATGGCCCGCTACCCGGAGCTGGAGATCGTCCGCGTCGGCGACATCGACGCCGGCCGGGCCGAGCGGGCCGCCGCGGAGCACGGCATCCCCGCCTGGGGAGACGGCGACGAGCTCTACGCCGACGACTCGATCGACATCCTGGTGAACCTGACCCCGCCGGCCCACCACGCGAGCACCGTCATCAGGGCGCTCGAGTCCGGCAAGCACGTCTACGTCGAGAAGCCGCTGGCCGCGACCGTCGCCGAGGCGCGGGAGGTGCTGGCGGCGGCCGAGGCCGGCGGGCGCGTGCTGGGCTCCGCGCCGGACACGTTCCTGGGCAGCGCCTCCCAGACCGCGCGCAAGGCGCTGGACGACGGGCTGATCGGCGAGCCCATCGGCGTGTCGGCGTTCGTCCGGCACAGCAAGGCCGAGACCTGGCACCCGGACCCGCGCTTCCTCTTCCAGCCAGGGGGCGGGCCCGTCCTGGACATGGGGCCGTACTATCTGGCCATACTGGTGAACCTGCTGGGCCCGGTCAGGTCCGTGGCGGGGGCCGCACGCGTCGGCGCGCCGGTGCGCGCGGTGACCGCGCCGGACCGCGTCGTGGACCGGATCGACGTCGAGGTGGCGACGCACGCGTCCGCCGTCCTCGTCTTCGATTCGGGGGTCATCGGCACCACGCTGATGAGCTTCGACGTCTGGGACAGCGGTCTGCCCGCCATCGAGGTCTACGGCACCGAAGGGACCCTCACCTTGCCCAACCCCAACCACTTCGACGGCGACGTACGGGTGCGGCGGCACGGAGACGCGGACTGGTCGGTCCTGCCGCCCGTCGTCGACCTGTTCGGCGCGGTCGGCACCAAAGAACAGACGCGCCGCGGGCTCGGCGTCCGGGATCTGGCCGACGCGATCGAGGGCGGCCCGCACCGCGCCAACGCCGCGTTCGCCTTCCACGTGCTCGAGGCCCTTTCGGCGATCGACGGGCCGGGCCAGGTCGTCCGCCTGGAGAGCACGTGCGAGCGCCCGGCCCCCCGCTTCGCCGAGTGACCCCGCCGCAGGCCGCGACGCTGAGCGCGGTCGTCGACACGATCGTCCCCGCCGACGACTACCCGAGCGGCACCGAGGCGGGCGTCCTGGACTACCTGGCGGGGCAGTTCGACCGTGACCTGGCCGGGCTGCGCGCGTACTACGCCGCCGGGCTCGACGCCGTCGAGGCCGAGGCGCGCGAGCGGGACGGCGCCGCCTTCCCCGAGCTTCCGCCCGCGCGGCGCGAGGCGCTGCTGCAGGCGTTGGAGGCCGGCGACACCCGCGTGCCGTGGCCGTTCGAGGCGGCGGCGTTCGTGGACACGGTGGTCGGGCACGTCATGGAGGGCTTCTACGGCGACCCCGGCAACGGCGGCAACCGCGACGCCGTCTCCTGGCGGATGATCGGATTCGAGGTCGCCGAAGTTGAGGTCGCCCGATTCGAGGTCGCCGGATTCGAGGGAGAAGGCTGATGCGGGTGGACGCGGTCGTGATCGGGTCGGGGGCCGGGGGCGGGGTAGCCGCCGCGGTCCTCGCCGAGGCGGGCAAGCACGTGCTCGTGCTGGAGCGCGGCCGCGACCTCACCTTCGAGGAGATCGGCCGCGACCATCTGCGCAACCACCGGCTCACCCGCTACCCGCACCGGTCCGGGCCCGACTACGAGGGCGGCCCGCGCGTCGTCGTCGACGCGACGGGCCGCGAGCAGGTGGTGCGGCCGCACGAGCCGGGCTTCCACGGCAACGCCACGCTGGTCGGCGGCGGCACGCGGCTCTACGGGGCCCAGGCGTGGCGGTTCCTGCCCGCCGACTTCACCATGGCGAGCACGTACGGCGTGCCCGCCGGCAGCAGCCTCGCCGACTGGCCCATCGGCTACGACGACCTGGAGCCCCACTACGAGCGCGCCGAGTGGGAGGTCGGCGTCTGCGGCGACCACGCGGCGGCCGGCCGCCACTGGCGGCGTGCCAGGCCGTACCCCATGTCCCCGCTTCCGGCGGGCCCGCAGGCCCGCGTCCTGCGCAGGGGGGCCGCCGCCCTCGGCTGGGACGTGCTGCCGGTGCCGCTGCTGATCAACTCGGTGCCGTACGGCGGGCGGGCCGCCTGCACCCGCTGCCGGCACTGCGTCGGCTTCGCCTGCCCGGCGGACGCCAAGAACGGCTCGCACAACACCGTCCTGAGCCGCGCGCTCGCCACCGGCCGCGCCCGGCTGCTGCCGGAGGCCGTCGCCGAACGGATCGAATGCGACCCGTCGGGCCGCGTCACCGGCGTGCGCTGGGTGGACCGCTCGGGGGCGCGCCACGTCGTCGAGGCCGAGGTCGTGGTCTGCGCGGCCGGCGCGATCGAGACGGCGCGGCTGCTGCAGAACTCGCCGACCCGGCGCGAGCCCCACGGGCTGGGCAACAACCACGATCAGGTGGGGCGGCACCTGCAGGGCCACGCCTACGCGTGGGCGCTGGGCGAGATGGACGAGCCCGTGTACGACGGCCTGGGCCCCGGCGTCTCGCTCGCGACGCTGGAGTTCGTTCACCACAACGACGGCCTCGTCGGCGGGGCGATGCTGGCGGACGAGTTCATCGTGCTGCCGCTGGCCTTCTGGGCCCGGAACCTGCCGCCGGACCTGCCCCGCTGGGGCGCGCGCAACAAGGCGTACCTGCGGGAGAACTACCGCCGCGTCATGCGGGTGGGCGGCCCGGTCCAGGAGATCCCCAGCCCCGAGGCGAGGACGCGGCTCGACCCCCACGTGCGCGACCGGTGGGGCATCCCCGTCGCCCGCCTGTCCGGCACCACCCATCCGGAGAGCGTGCGCACCGGGGATTTCATCGCCGATCGGGCCCGCGAATGGCTGCTCGCCTCCGGGGCGCGCCGGACGTGGTCGGCACCGATGCCCTTGACCCTGCACGCCGGGCAGCACCAGTCGGGCACGTGCCGGATGGGCGACGACGAGCGGACGTCGGTCGTGGACCGGTGGGGCAGGGTGCACGGCCACGACAACCTCTACGTCGCCGACGCCTCCGTGCACGTCACCAACGGCGGGGTCAACCCCGTACTGACGGTCATGGCGCTGGCGTTCAGGACCGCCGAGCGGCTGTGCGCCGAGTGGTGACGCCTGCGGGACTTGCCGAGCCGGTTACGGGGCGAGGCCGGGCAGGCCCGCGAGCTCGTTCACCAAGGCGGCGACGGTCTCGGGGTGCTCGTCGGTGACGAGGTGTCCGGCGTCGGGGATGGCCCGTAGCCGGGTGTCCAGCAGGGCTTCGGCCGCCGGGGAGAGGCGGCGCGGGGGCAGGAAGGTGTCGTGTTCGCCGGTGGCGACGAGGGCGGGGACCAGCCGGCGGCGGGCGAGCAGCGGTGCGGGCAGAGCCGGCGGGGCGAGGGTGGTGCGGCAGTGGCGGGCGATGAGGGTGTACCACTCGGTCAGGTCGGGCGGTGGGGTGTGGCCGGGGGCCAGAAAACGGCGTACGAGCGCGCCGCTGGTCTTGGGGGTGGGCCGGGCCATCCAGGCCATCGTGGCGGTGAGGGTGGCGACGCCGAGCCGGAGCCGGGTCAGGCCGCCGGGGGCGATCAGCACTCGGCCGGCGATGCGCGGGGAGTCGCAGGCCAGGGCGATGGCGCCGCCCAGGGAGTGACCGAGCACGATCGCCTGGTCGATGCCGGTCGCGTCGAGGACCTCGCCCAGCCAGTGCCCGTACCAGGTCAGCCGGTCGGCGCGGGGACGTTCGGGGCCACTGAGGCCGGGTTGCCCGGGAAGATCGGCGATGACCGTGGGCCGGTGGGCCGCCAACGCTTCGGCCAGGGGTAGGTAGGTGGCGGCGTTGGCGCTGGTGCCGGGGATCATGACGACCGTACGAGGGCCTGAGGCCGGTCCTGCGGTGAGCAGGTGGGTCTGGCCGTGGGAGGTGTGCAGGTCGCGGCGCCGGTGCGACACGGGCCACCGGTCCAGTCGGCGGGCGCACCAGTCACGGACGATCTGCTGTCCCTGTGGGGTGCGGTAGGCCGATTCGGTGTCAGCGGGCATCGGGCACGTCCTCTCCGGTGGCGCTCGCCACGATGGCCAGGGCGCGGGTCATCAGGTCGTCGAGGTCGGGATCGCCGTCCTGCTCGACCCAGCGGACGAGTGCGGCGCTCGCGGCCGACAGGCAGACGCCGACGCTGACCCAGAGCCGGAATTCCTGCTCCCCGTCCTGCCGGTGGCCGCGCAGGGCTTCGACGATGGCCTTGTGGGTGGCGTACTGGTGGTCCCACTGGCGGGCGCGCAGCGCGGGCGTCGCCAGGGTGAGCCGCAGCCGGTCCAGCAGCATGCGGCGGTCGTCGGGAGAGAGCTCGGCGACGCCGAGCAGCAGGCCCTCGCACAGCCGCCGCATGAGGGGCTGGTCGGCGGGGCGGGAGGCGATGCGGTCGGCCATCAGCGGGTCGTACTCGTCGGCGAGTACGAGGTCCTCTTTGGTGGGGAAGTAGCGGAACACGGTCATCGAGGAGACCTCGGCGGCCTGCGCCACGTCGCTGACGGTGGTGGCGTCGTAGCCGCGTTCGAGGAACAGCCGCATCGCGTGCTCCTGTATGGCGCGCCGGGTGCGGGCGCGCCGACGCTCACGTAGCCCTGCGGTTTCGTCGCTCACATGTTAGAGACTAACAGATGTTAGTCTCTAACATATAGCACGGCACCGTTCAGGAGGTGGTGACGTCGAGCACCACCTTGCCGGTGACGTGGCCGTCCTCCACGAGCGCGAGCGCCTCGGCGGCCGCGGCGAGCGGGAAGACCCGGCGCACGCACGGGTCCAGCTTCCCTGCGGCCACGAGCTCGGCCAGGGCCGACAGCGTCCCCGGGTCCCCGGTCCGCGAGAGCGGGCGCGCGCCGAAGCGCGCCGCGGTCTCCTCGGCGGCCACGGTGAGCACGCGCGTCCCGGCGGTGAGGACCCCGGCGACGCCGTGGAGGGCGTCACCGCCGACCAGGTCGAGAACGGTGTCGGCGCCCCCGGGAAGGAGCTCCCGCAGCCGGTCCCCGACGCCGTCGTGGTCGTAGGCGACCGCCGTGGCGCCCAGGGATTCCACGAACGCGCGCTTGGCCCCGCTCGCCGTGCCCACGACCCGGACCCCGTCCATGGCCGCGAGCTGGGCCGCGACCGCGCCGACTCCCCCGCCCGCGCCCAGGATCAGCAGCGTCCGCCCGGCCGCCGGGGCGAGGGTGGCGAGCCCCTCGTACGCGGTCCCCGCCGCGATCGGCAGCGCCGCCGCGTCGGTGAAGCTCAGCCCGTCCGGCATGCGGGCGGCCCGATCCGCCGGCAGCACCGCCAGCTCGGCGTACCCGCCGCTGCCGCCGACCGTGCTGCCGAAGACCGCGTCCCCGGCGGCGAGCCCGGTGACTCCCGGCCCGGTCCCGACCACGGTCCCGGCCACCTCGCGCCCGAGGATCGCGGGCAGGCTCAGCGGCAGGAACGCGCGATGCATGCCGGCGCGGACCTTCCAGTCCACCGGGTTGACCCCGGCCGCGCGCACCTCGACGAGCACTTCGCCCTGGCGCGGCTCGGGTGCGGGAACGTCGAGGAACCGCTGGACGTCCGGACCGCCGTAGTCGATGAAGCCGTAAGCGAGAGGCATGGTCAGGGACGCTACTTCCCGGGCCCCGACCGAGGTGAAGGGCTGTTCCGGTCAGCGAACCGGCGCGGGAGCCGCCCGAAATTTCCGGCTCTAGGGTGTGAGGCCACCACCTGAAGAACGGTGACTCCGCGTCCGGCAACAATTCGGGCAATTAGTACGATGCCCGACACCTCGTTACACCGCACGCCCCCAGATTGTCTCGAGGAGTACCAATGTCACTGACGAAGTCAGTTTGGCGCCGTCGTCTCGCCACGGGCGCCGCCGGCGCGGCCCTGCTCGCCTCCGCCGCGTGCAGCGCCGCCAACCAGGGCGCCATCGGGAACTCCGCGAGCGCGAGCGAAGGCCCGGTGCGCGGGGGCGGCACCCTCATCGTCGCCCAGACGAGCGACGCCGACCCGGGCTCGTTCCTCAAGACCTCCTTCGGCAACGTCGTGGCCGAGTACGCGGTCTTCGAGACGCTGACCCTCATCGACGGCAAGACGGGCCAGCCCAAGGGCGTCCTGGCCGAGTCCTGGACCCTGGCCCCCGACGGCAAGAGCCTGGACGTCAAGCTCCGCGACGACGTGACCTTCCACAGCGGCCGCAAGCTGACCGCGGACGACGTGATCTTCGCCATCCAGAAGGTCCAGGACCCGGCCACCGGCGCGGCCAACCAGTCGATCGCCGCCCAGATCTCCGACATGAAGGCCAAGGACGAGCACGAGCTGACGCTGACGTTCAAGCAGCCGCTGCCCAACATCTTCGACCTCTTCGAGACGATGCCGATCCTCAACAAGGACTCCTACGCCGACTACGCGGCGGGCACGAAGGTCGACGGCACCGGCCGCTTCACGTGGAAGTCGTGGACCCCCGGCGGCAAGCTCGTGCTCGGCAAGTACGCGAGCTACCGCGACGCGGCGGGCACCCAGCTCGACACCATCGAGATCAACCTGATCAAGGACCCCACGGCCATGGTCGCGGCCATCCGCAGCGGGCGCGTCCAATACGGCGTCGGCATGGCGGCCCTGGACGCCAGGACCCTGAGCCAGCAGCCCGGCTTCTCCCTCGTGACGTCGGGCGGCGCGGCGATCCCGCTGGCGTTCGACGTGACCAAGCCACCGTTCGACAACAAGGCCGTGCGCCAGGCGGTCCACTACGCGATCGACCGCGACCGCATCGTGCAGCAGGTCATGGGCGGCCAGGCCGACCCGACCAACGTGCCCTGGCGGACCTCCACGGTCGGCTACGACGCCGCCCAGGCCAAGCAGTACGCCTACCAGCCGGACAAGGCCAAGCAACTGCTGGCCGAGGCGGGGGTGAAGAACGTCTCGTTCGACGTGCTCACGCTGAACTCGCCCGAGGCCACCGGCGTCTTCCAGATCGTCAAGAACAACCTGGCGGCCGTGGGGCTGAACGCCAACCCGGTGGTCGTGCCCGTGGCCGACTACGACGCGCGGATCGCCAAGAAGGACATGGGCGCCCCGGCCTTCCTGATGCAGAACAGCAACGGCCTGTCCCCGGCGACCGCCGTCGTCAGCCGGCCGGAGCTGCTGGCGGACGGCAACGTCTCGCACTTCAAGAGCCCCGAGTACACGAAGCTGGTCAAGTCGGTCACCAGTGCCAGCACCACGGAGGACCAGCAGAAGGCCCTGCGCGACTATGACGCCTACTTCATCGACCAGGCGTTCGTGCTCCCGCTGGTCACCCGCCCCACCCTCACTCTGCGTGCGAACTCCGTGAACGGCATCAAGTCCACGCAGATGGGCTTCCTCGACCTCAGCCAGGCCTGGCTGTCCAAGTAACCGGAGGCAGGACGAATGGTCCGGTTCCTGATACGCAAGCTCCCTTCGCTGGTGTTCGTGCTGCTCGCCAGCTCGATCGTCGCCTTCGCCCTGCCCCGGCTGGCGCCGGGCGACGTGGCGGTCACGCTCGCCGGGGCGGATCCGACCGCGGCCAACATCGCCGCGATCCGCCAGCAGCTCGGCCTCGACCGGCCCCTGGTGATCCAGTACGCGGACTGGATGGCCGGGCTGCTCCAGGGCGACCTCGGCCAGTCGTACCTGCTGCGCCGCAGCGTCGCGAGCCTCATCGGCGACCGGCTGGAGAGCACGGTCGAGCTGGCCGCCCTGGCCACGTTGCTGGTCATCGCGATCGGCACGGCCCTGGGCGTCGTGGTCGGCTCGGTCCGCAGCCGCTGGGCGCGGGCCGGCCTCGACCTGGTCAACAGCTTCTTCGTGGCCGTCCCGTCGTTCGTCACGGGGCTGGCGCTGATCCTCGTCTTCGGCGTGCTGAACCGCTGGCTGCCCGTCAGCGGCGAGGTCGCCTTCCTGGACAATCCGGTGATCGGCTTCCAGTTCCTGATCCTGCCGGCGATCGCGCTCGCGCTGCCGCCCGCGGCGGTCGTGGCCCGCCTGCTGCAGGCGGAGATGCTGGTCGCCAGGAACGAGGACTACGTGGACCTCGCGCTCAGCAAGGGAGCCTCGGGCGCCCGGATCACGATCAGGCACGTGCTGCGCAACAGCGTGGGCACCGCCGTCGTCGCGGTGGGCCTGCAGGTCGGGAACCTGCTCGCCGGCGCGGTCATCATCGAGGCGATCTTCAACCGCAACGGCCTCGGCCAGCTCGCCGTCTCCAGCGTGCAGTCCCGCGACTTCACCGTGCTGCAGGTGCTGATCCTGGCCGTCGTCTTCGTGGCGGTGATCTGCCAGATCCTCACCGAGATGATCCTGGCAGCACTCGACCCCCGGATCACGTTGGGAGCGTAGGCATGGCAGACATTCCACTCGAAGGGGGAATCCCGCGGGCACACCGGCTGAACCCGACGCTCGCCCGCTACCTGTCGGCGTTGCGCACGCCGAAGGGCCTCATCGGGCTGTCGATCCTCGCCGTCATGAGCCTGGCCGCCCTGCTCGCCCCCGTGATCTTCCCCGGCGGGTACGACGAGCAGGGCCGGGACGCGCTGACCGGGATCTCGGCCGGGCACATCTTCGGCGTGGACGAGTTCGGCCGGGACATCCTGGTCCGCAGCGTCTACGGCCTGCGCGTCGACCTCAGCCTGATCTTCACCGCGGTGCCGCTCAGCATGGCGATCGGGACCCTGCTCGGGCTGGCCGGCGCGCTGTCGGAGCATGTGGGCTCGGCGGTGCAGCGGCTGCTCGACGTGATCATCGGCTTCCCCGGCCTGATCCTGGGGATCTGCCTGGTGGCCATCCTGGGGCCGGGCTGGCCGGCGCTGTTCCTGACCATTCTGATCAGCGGGCTGCCCACGGCCGGGCGGCTGGCCCGCGGCGCCTGGCTGGCCCAGCAGGGCAGGGAGTACGTCCTCGCCGCCCGGGTCCTCGGCGTAACCCGCGCGCAGCTCCTGGTCCGGCACGTCCTGCCGAACGCCATGGACTCGGCCGTCGTCAACGCGGCCGTGTGGATGGTCGTCGGCGTCTACATCGAGGCCGGGCTGAGCATCGTCGGCCTCGGCGTGCAGCCGCCGACGCCCTCGCTCGGCGTGCTCCTGAACAACGGGCTGCGGTTCGTCACGCAGTCCCCCACCTACATCGTCGGCCCCGCCCTCCTGCTGCTTCTGCTGGCGGTGGGCTTCAGCCTGGTGTCCGACGCGCTCAACGAGGCGGTGAACCGTCGGTGACCTCCACCGAATCCCTGGTCCCCGTGACGGCCAAGGACGTGCCGCTGCTGCGGGTCGAAGGCCTGCGCACCGAGTTCCGTCTGAGGAACGGCGGCGTCAAGGCCGTCAACGACGTCAGCTTCGACATCTACCCGGGCGACGTGCTCGGCATCGTCGGCGAGTCCGGCTCGGGCAAGTCGGTGACGGCGCGCTCCATCATGCGCATGCTGCGCCCGCCGGGCGAGGTCGTGGCCGGCTCCGTACGGCTCGGCGGGGAGGACCTGCTCGCCCTGCCCGAACGCGAGATGCGGCGCCGCCGCGGCAGCAAGGTCGCGATGGTGTTCCAGGACCCGCAGGCCGCGCTCAACCCCGTCATGAAGGTCGGCGACCAGATCGCCGAGGCCATGACGCTGCACGGCGCCGACCGGCAGACCGCGCGCAGGCGCGCGGCCGAGCTGCTCGACCAGGTCGGCATCCCGGACGTGCGGACGAAGATCGACCATTACCCGCACCAGTTCTCCGGAGGCATGCGCCAGCGGGTCGTCATCGCGATCGCGCTGGCCAACGACCCCGCGCTGCTGATCGCGGACGAGCCCACGACCGCCCTCGACGTGACCATCCAGGCGCAGATCCTGCGCCTGCTCGCCCGGCTGCGCACTGAGCTCGGCATCGCCATCGCGATCATCACCCACGACATGGGGGTCGTGGCCGAGCTCTGCACCGACGTCGTCGTCATGTACGGGGGTCGCACGGTCGAGAAGGGCACCGTCGAGCAGGTGTTCGAGCATCCGCGGCACCCGTACACCGCGGCGCTGCTGGCGGCCATGCCCAGGCTCGACGACGACCGGATCGGACAGCCGCTGCCGGCGATCCCGGGAGCGCCGCCCGACCCGGCCGCGCCGCCCCCTGGCTGCCCCTTCGCCCCGCGGTGCCGCTTCACCGAGGACGCCTGCGAGCACGAGCCGCCTGAGCTGCTCCAGATCGGCTCCGCCGGGCAGGCGGCGGCCTGCTTCGTCGCCCAGCGCGCCACCACGGACGTCTCGGTCCCCGCCCCCGAGCCGCCCACCGCCGACGTCCCCGGGCCCCAGACCGTCCCGGACACCACGACGCCCGTCCTCGAAGTGCGTGACCTGCGGATCGACGTCGGGTCCCGGCGGCGCGGGCTGTTCCACCGCGACCCACCCGTGTACGCGGTCGACTCGGTGAGCCTGTCGGTGCACGCCGGACGTACGCTCGGGCTGGTGGGCGAGAGCGGCTGCGGGAAGTCGACGCTGTCGAGGAGCATCGTCGGGATCAACCGGGTCGCGGGCGGGTCGGTGCTCGTCGACGGCGCCGACGTGAGCACGATGGGCCAGGCGGATCTGGGACGGGTCAGGTCCTCGGTGCAGTACCTGTTCCAGGACCCGTACGCGTCGCTGAACCCGCGCCGCACCATCCGGCAGTCGCTGGCCGAGGCGCTCGCGTTCAGAGGCATCGGCGGGCGGGAGCGCGAGGAGGCGGCGCGGTCCCTGATGGCGCAGGTGGGGCTGCGCGCGGAGCACCTCGACCGCTACCCCCACGCCTTCTCGGGCGGCCAGCGCCAGCGGATCGGCATCGCCCGCGCGCTGGCCAGGCAGCCGCGCGCGCTCATCCTCGACGAGCCGGTCTCCGCCCTGGACATGTCGATCCAGGCGCAGATCATCAACCTGCTGGAGAAGCTGCAGCAGGAGCTCGGGCTCGGCTACCTGTTCATCGCCCACGACCTGTCGGTCGTGCGCCACCTCAGCGACACCGTCGCGGTGATGTATCTCGGCCGGATCGTGGAGCACGGCGACGCCGCCGACGTCTACGCCAACCCGCAGCACCCCTACACCGCCGCCCTGCTGTCGTCCTCGCCCGTCCCGTCGGTCTCGGCGCGCACGCGCGAGCGCATCGTGCTCCCTGGCGACCTGCCCAGCCCCGCGAACCCGCCGTCAGGCTGCCGGTTCCGCACCAGGTGCCCGATCGGGCCGCTGGTCAACCCGGACCGGACGATCTGCACGGAGATCGACCCCCAGCTCACCCCCACGGCCACCGGCCAGCGGGCCGCCTGCCACTTCGCCGGCGAGCTCGCCAAGAAATAGCCGCCGGAACAAGAGAGGAATCTGAATGACCGCGAAGATCGCGCTCAACCCGATCCAGTGGATGGCCAGCGCCGACGGCTGGCTGGACCCGTCGCTGGCCCCCGCTCCGAAGGAGCTGCTGACCCGGATCAAGCAGGCCGGCTTCGGCCACGTGATGTCCGAGCTGCCCGCCGGTTTCAGCGTCGAGGAGTACCGGGCGCTGCTGGACGAGGTCGGCCTGTCGCTCGCGCCCGGCTACTTCCCCTGCCGCTCGGACGGCAGGGACGGCAACGAGGCCACGGTCGTGGCCGCCGCCGCCGAGGTCGCCCGCACGCAGGCCCAGCTCGGTCTGACCGAGATCGGCCTGGGCCTGGGCATGGGCAAGGAGGCGCCGCGCGTCCTGAACCCGGCGCTGGCACACGACGCCGACCCCGCCCGCGTCGAGGCGGTCACCGAGCTGATCGGGAAGATCTGCGACGCCATGGGCGCCGAGGGCGTCCGGCCGTGCCTGCACCCGCACGTCGGCACGTGGATCGAGTCCGAGGAGGAGGGCCGGGCGGTGCTCGAGGCCCTGCCGGCGGACCGGCTCGGCTTCCTGCCCGACACCGGGCACCTGGCGTGGGCGGGCGCCGACGTGGCCCGGCTCGTCGCGGACTACGCGGACCGGATCCCGTTCGTGCACGTGAAGGACTGCCGGCTCAGCGTCGCCGCGGAAGGCCGCGAGAAGGGGTGGGACTACCGTCAGACCGTGCTCGCGGGGCTCTGGGTCGAGCCCGGCCGCGGCGAGCTCGACCTGACCGGCATCATCGGCAACCTGCCCGACGCGTTCGACGGCTGGCTGATGGTGGAGGTCGACCGGCCCGACATCGCCGACCCGTACGAGAGCGCGCAGGTGTCGGCCCGCTGGATGCGCGGCGCGTTCTGACCCCAGGCTGATCGTCAGCGTTCCCGTTCGACGGCGCGGGAGATGCCGTCGGCCGCCGCGAGCAGTCCGGGCACCAGCCGCCTGGCTCCCAGGCGGGACAGCGGCGCGGCGGCCGACACCGACGCGAGGACCGTTCCATCGGCCCCCATGACGGGCACGGCGATGCTGCCGAAGCCCAGCAGGACCTCCTGCCGCTCGACGGCGTGACCCCGTTCCCTGACGACCGCGAGCTGGTGCCGCAGGTCCTCCACGGACGCGACCGAGCGCGGCGTCAGGCGCGGCAGGCCGGTCCGCGCGAGGCGGCGGAGCCGTTCTTCGAGGTCGGGGAGGTTCGCGAGCAGGGCCTTGCCCGTCGCCGTGCACGACGCGGGCAGGCGCCCGCCCACCCGGGAGTGCGTGTTCACGTTCGCCTCCCCGGCGACCTTCTCCACGTAAAGCACGTGGCCGCCGTCGAGGACCGCCAGGTGGATGGTCGCCCTGGTGGCCGCGAACAGGTCGGTGAGGAGGGGGCGGGCCACCCGGCGCAGCACGGCGGAGATCGGCACCCGCTGGCCCAGCTCGAACATGCGCACGCCGAGCTGGTAGGAGTCCCCCTTGCGCTCCAGTAACCCCCATTGCACCAGCTCCTGTGCGAGCCGGTACGCCGACGCCTTCGGCACCCCCGACCGCCGGCTGAGCTCGGTGAGCCGGAGCTGGACCGCCCCCGACTCGAACGCCCCGAAGATCAACTGGGCCTTGCCGAGGACCGAATTGGGGTATTCCTCATCGCCGTCGGGGTCCGTCGGCACCGCCACGAACACCTGTGAGGACATCGGGACTCCCCTCGCGACCACTTTCCATTTGTCCCATGAATAGTGCAGAACGTCTGAAATGTATAGGTTTCGCCGGGCGGGCCGATGTAAAGATCAGGTGACGACCCGGCATGAGGGAGGACCCCTTGGACATCACGGCGCCGCTGCGCTTCGGGTACGCAGACTCGCCTTTCGGCCAGCTTCACTACGCCGAGCAGGGCACGGGCGACCCCCTGCTGCTCCTGCATCAGACCCCCAGGTCGTGGGACGAGTTCCGCGAGCTGATGCCCCTGCTGGCACCGCACCGGCGCGTGCTGGCCATGGACATGATCGGCTTCGGGGCCAGCGCGAAGCCCCCGGCGCCCCACACGATCGAGCTGTTCGCGGCCGGCGCCCTGGCGCTGATGGACGGCCTCGGCATCGAGCGCGCCGACGTGCTCGGCCACCACACCGGCGGCGCGGTGGCCGTCGAGCTGGCGGCGGCCGCGCCGGAGCGGGTCGGCCTGCTGGTCCTGTCGTCGGCGCCGTGGACCGACGCCCGCTACCGCGCGTCCCACGCGGGCGGCCCGGGGGTGGACGAGGCGGAGGCGTCCCCGGAAGGGGATCATCTGGTCAAGCTGTGGCGGCTGCGGCAGCCGTACTATCCCGAACCGGTCACCGGCCTGCTCGACCGGTTCGTCCGCGACGCCCTCGCGCCGGACGTCGATCCGGCGGAAGGCCACCGGGCGTGCGCGCGCTACGTCATGGAGGACAGGATCGGCCTGGTGACGGCGCCCGTGCTGCTGCTGGCCGGCGCGGCGGACCCGTTCGCGCTGCCGAACCTGGCCCCGCTCCGGGAGCGTCTCACCGGGGCGGCGAGCGTGACGTCGGCGGTCATCGAGGGCGGCACGATCCCGCTCATGGAGCACAAACCCGCCGAGGTCGCCGCGGCCGTGGCGGCGTTCCTGACGGCCTGATCAGGTCCTGCCGCCGTCGGCGGCCATGATCGACTTCGTGATGCGCCTGCTCACCATGCTGAGCAGGCCCACGTACTTGTTGACGTCGGCGCGGAAGGTCGGGGCCGTCACCGACAGCGCCGCGACCATGGTCCCGGTGGCCCCGGTGAGCGGGATGGCCACGCTGAGGTAGCCGACCCGGGTCTGCTCCCGCTCGACGGCGTACCCGGCCTTCCTGGCCTGCTGGATCTCCTGGGCGAGCAGTCTCGGCGCGGTGACCGTGCGCGGCGTCACGCGGGCCAGCGGGGCGGCCACGACGTCGCCGAACAGGGCCGCCGGGCCGAAGGCCAGCAGGGCCTTGCCGGTCGCCGTGCAGTGCAGCGGCATGCGCCCGGCGATGCGCGACGGCCGGGACACCTGGCCGTGGCCGGAGACCTTCTCCAGGTAGATGACCTCCAGCCCGTCCAGCACCGCCAGGTGGATGGTCTCCCCCGTCGCCTGGTAGAGGTCCTCCATGAACGGCCGGGCCGCCTCCCGCAGGATCCGCTGGCGCGGCACGCGCTGCCCGATCTCGAACAGGCGCATGCCCAGCCAGTACTCGGACCCGCGCCGCTCCAGCAGGCCCCACTGCAGCAGCTCCTGGGCCAGCCGGTGGACCGACGCCTTGGCGACGCCGGTGCGGCGGACGATCTCGGACAGGCCCAGGCTCTCGTCGTCCGGGCCGAACGCCTCCAGGATCAGCCGCACCTTGCCCAGTACGCTGTTCGCCGCCGCGTCGTGCTCGGGTGAAGGGACGGGTGAAGGGACGATGGCCAGGGGCTGGACGTCGTGTGGCGTCGGGGAGTGCATAAGAGCCATTGGCCGATAATCGGGCCCATGCCCGTTCCGGACAACGGCACCGTCTCGCTGAGCGGAACGGGCCCGGCGGCTACCCGAACGTGACGACCGCACGCCCGCGCACCCTGCCGGCGCGCAGCGCCTCCAGGGCCTCGGCGATCTCGGACAGGTCGAACCGCTCGACCTCCACGCCGAGCTCCCCCGAGGCCAGGCGGGCGACCAGCGACGGGGCCACCTCGCGCGCCCGGCGCTCGTGCCGGACCATGTTCACGGGCAGCAGCGCCACGTCGTCGAGCAGCCACGACGGCAGATCGACCGTCACCGACGCGCCCAGCACGTAACCGATGACGACGGCCCGGCCGCCTGGGCGGACCCAGCGCGTCCGCTCGACCAGGCCGGCGCCTCCGAGCGTGTCGACCAGCAGGGACGCCGAGCGCGCCGAGGCCAGCTCCGCGAGCGCCGCGGCGTCGTCGGCCGCCACCGCGCGCACCCCTTCGGGCACCCGGTCGAGCTGATCGGCCCGCCCGACCAGCCCGGTCACGGTGGCCCCGGCCAGCCGCGCCTGCTGGGCGACCATCGCGCCGACCGCGCCGGCGGCACCCGCCACGACGACCTCCTCGCCCGGTTCCAGGCGGGCGACGTCGTGCAGGGCGACGTACGCCGTCGTGGCCGGGACGAAGAACGACGCGGCGACCTCATGGGGCAGCGGCGCGGCCAGCGGGCTGACCGCCTTGGGGCTGACGCTGACCCGCTCGGTCCAGCAGCCGTCGCGCAGCAGCCCCAGCCCGCCCCCGCGAAGGAGCACCTGCGTGCCTGCGGGCAGGTCGTCGGCGGCCAGGACCACCCCGCTGGCCTCGACCCCGCCCACGTACGGGAGGGCGGGCTTCATCGCGAAGGACCCGGTGGCGACGGTCAGGTCGAGATGGCTCAGCGCCGCCGCCTTGACCTCGACCAGCACCCTTCCCGGCTCGTGCACGGGCTCGGGGACGTCCTCCACGACAGGGGACGCGCCCCAGCCGTGGAACCGCGCCGCGCGCGTCACCGGCCCGACACCCGTCCGGAGAAGCCCGCCGCCGAGCTCTTGGCCAGGAAGGACAGGCTGAGCGGGTTGTAGCGGGCGGCCTGCTCGTGCTGGGGCCAGTGGCCGCACTCCTCGAACAGCTCCAGCTGCGAGCCCGCGATGGCCTCGTGCATGGCGGTCGCCTCCGGCACGTCGCCGAACGGGTTCTTGCGTCCCCAGACGATCAGCGTCGGCTGGGAGATCCTGGCCAGGTCGTCGGGGCGCAGGATGTTGCGCTGCCGGGTCTCCATGTCCTGCAGGCAGAGCAGGTTGTCGACGCCTGCCACGAACGCGGGCTCGTGGTAGATGGCGTGGCGCACCTCCACCAGCTCCTCGGTGGCGTCGGCCGGGTCGGCCATCAGCAGCCGCAGCCGCTTGCGGGTGAGCTCCACGTCGTCGCTGAGCACGGCCTCGCGCGTGCTCGTCCTGATGCGCTCCATGACCTGCGGGTTGGCGACGGTGCCGCCCGCGCAGAGGAGCTGCAGGCTCGCCACGCGGTCGGGGTGGTCGATCGCGGCGCGCCCCCCGACCCAGCCGCCCAGCGACTCCCCCACGATGTGCGCGCGCTCGATGCCCACCGTGTCGAAGTACGCCAGCAGGTGCTCGACGTAGCGCGGGATCTCATACGGATAGTCCGGCTTGCCGGTGTAGCCGTGGCCCAGCATGTCGATGGCGTGGCACTCGTACCCCTCCGCGTGGGCGGCCAGGTTGCGGGTGAACGCCTCAAGGTGCCCGCTGGTCCCGTGCAGGAACACCACGGGCTCGCCCGAACCGGCCCGCAGGCTGCGGGTCGGCACTCCCCCGGCGTCCACGTACGAGACGCTCAGGCTCAACGGGCTCAACTCGGTCCATATGGTCATCGTCACGTCACCTTCAGCGATCGAGAGAGGGTTTGTCCTGGTTGATGCGGTGCACCTGGGTGTTGCTCCGCGCCGCGAGCAGGCGGGCGAGGAGCACGGCCAGCACGACGGCGGGCACGGCGATCAGCAGCTTCCTCATCCGGCGACCCCCGTCAGGAACCCGGTGACCACCGCGTGGTACGCCTCGGGGCGCTCCTCCTGGAGGTGGTGTCCCGCGTGGTCCATGACGTACAGGTTGCCCCGGGGCACCATGCGCGCCAGCATGAGCGGATAGTCGGGCGTCAGGAAGGCGTCCTGCATGCCCCACATGAACAGCGCCGGCGCCTGGATCTCGGCCAGTTCGGCGGTGAGGTCCTGCCATTCGCCGCGCGGCGAGTCCGACATCGCGGCCAGCGCCCGCTCCTCGGGGTCCAGGCTCTGCTCGTAGCGCAGGTCCAGCGTGGACTCGGGCAGGCGGTCGCCGTCGTACCACTCCAGCCGGGTGATGAGGTCGCGCATCTTCTCCCGCGTGGGCCCCTCGCCGCCGTAGTAGACGTCCCGCGCGTTGCGGCCCCGGCGGCCGCCCTCGGGCAGGGGCGCGAGCGGGCCGTAGAAGACCGGCATGCTGCCGGTGATCACCAGCGAGCGCACCCGGTCGGGGAAGCGCGCGGCCAGGCACAGCGCGATGGTGCCGCCCCAGGAGTTGCAGACGAAGTCGGCCCGCTCCACGCCCAGCGCGTCCATGAGCGCGACGGTCCTGGCCGCGTGGAAGTCCCACATCGGGCCGGTGATGACGCACTTCTCCGACTTGCCGTACTGCAGGATGTCGACGATCAGGCAGCGGCGGTCGGCGGCGAACAGCGGCGCCACCGGGCCGAAGTCGCTCCATCCGGTGCAGCCGGGGCCGCCGCCGTGCAGGAAGATCGTGTCCGGTCCCGACCCGAGGTCGAGGTAGTGGTATTTGACGCCGTCGGCGTCGGCGTACGAACCGTTGGGCGGTTCCATGTCGCCTCCTCAGTCGTTGGTCTCGTCGATCTCGGCGCGCGTGCGCGTGACGGTGTCGGCCGCCACCCGCAGGAGCACCTCGCACAGGCGGCGCATGGCCCTGACGTCGACGGTGTTCATGCCGAGGGCGAAGTCGACGTCGACGCCTTCCGGCGCGACCTTCGGCATGCCCACGCGGGCGGTCGGGATGCCGCGCGCCCGCAGGATGTTGGCGTCGGTGGCGCCGCTGTTGCCGTCGACGGGCTCGTGCGGGCGCCCGTTCACGCTCTCCCAGGCGCGGATCGCGCTGCGCACCACCCAGCTCTCCGGCGGCGTGCGCGTGCCGGGGATGGCCAGCGCCATCTCGACCGTGAGCTCCGTGCCCAGCTCCGCCGACACCTGCCGGACGTACGCCGCCAGCTCGCGCTTGGCCTCCAGCGGGGTCGTGCCGGGCGCGATGCGCAGGTCGAGCCGGATGCGGCAGGCCGCGGGCGTGACCGCGAGCATGCGCTCCCAGCCGCCCGCGATCGACCCGACGATCCCCTGGGGGGCGGCGGTCGCGGTGCGGTGCCGCTCGGGATAGTCCGCCAGCCACCGCTCCAGCCGCGTCACCACCTCGGCGGCGGTCACGATCGGGTTCCGGTACGGCAGGCGGTGCCGGCTCCCCGCGTACGTGTGGGTCCCCGGGACGACGATCTCGAACCAGCACAGCCCGACCTCGTCGTGCGCGACGAAGTCCCCCGGCTTGGCGATCACCGCGTGGTCGGGGTGCCAGCCGCGTTCGAGCAGGAACGAGCAGCCGACGCCGTGCCCCGTGTTCGCCCGGCCGGCGCCGTCGATCGCGTTGGTGGGCATGCCGCCCGCCCCGAAGGCCACCAGCAGGTCGCCGGCCGGCCTCGGGCGCAGGGCGGCCAGGGCCTCGCCCACGACCAGGACGCACGCGGCGTGGCCCTTGGGGTTGCTCGCACCGAGGCCGCTGACGTAGGGGCCCTCGCAACGGGCCTCTGCCCGCATGTCGGGGCGCAGCTCCGGGCCGATCCAGGGCACGTCCAGGTCCGGGTCGCCGGTGGTCAGGGTGTCGATCGGGGCGTACAGCATGAGGTCGGCGCCGGTGCCGTCGCCCTTCAGCCGGCCGACCGCGTTGGCCTGGCCGTCGTCGATGCGCTGCGCCTGCGCCTCCAGGCCGGCGGCGGCGAGCCGGTCGGCCAGCCACCGGGCCAGCGGCGCCTCGCCGCCCGTGGGGCTGGCGATGGAGGTGACGTCCACCGCCGCCGCGCGCAGCCGGTCCTCGGTGATCGAGGCGAGGGCCTTTCTTACCAGCTCGTCGCCGTTCACGACGACGGCTCGATGACGGCGACTCCCATGCCGGTCAGCCACTCGGGCATCGGCTCGTAGGCCAGCGTCCGTCCGGGCGCGAAGCCCAGCGCCGCCGCCATGGCCAGCCACGACCGCAGCTCCTGGCCGCCGTTGCCGGCCGCCTCCTCGATCTCCGCGGTGGACAGGCCCGCGTAGCGCTCCAGCTCGCCCCGCTCCAGCGCGGCCAGGAACTCCCCGTCGAACTCGGGGAAGATGGTCGGCCGCGCGGCGGTGATGATCTGCCGCCGGCGCGCGTCGTAGCGCTCCCAGTCGCCCCGGCCCTCCCGCCAGGCCTCCACCAGGAACTCCTCGTCCGCCCCCTGGGGGTCCTGCCAGCGGCTCGGCCACGGCAACCGGTGCGAGAGCCCGCCCGAGGCGATGACCGCCACCCGCAGCCCGTCCGGCAGCGCCGCCACCGCCGCGGCGAGGTTGCGCCCCAGCTCGGCGCAGCGCCGCATCAGCGGCAGCGGCGTGGCGAACACGTTCACCACCAGCGGGATCACGGGCACGTCGAGGTCGCGCAGCAGGTACTGGATGGCGTGGCTCTGGCCGTGGTCGATCTGCAGCTTCGCCGAGATCGCCACCTCGGTACCGGCGGCCACGAGGGACTCCGCGACGGCCTGGGCGACGGCGGGGCTGGTGCGCTGGGGGCCCGACGGCGTGCCGGACTCGCCGGACGCGACGACCTCGTCCACGCCGAGGGTGAAGGCGGGGATCAGGTCCAGCCAGAAGCCGCGGAAGTGGTTGGACCCGATGATGACCGCCACGTCGGGGCGGGCCGCGGCGAGGGCGTCGCGCGCCGCCCCGAGCGCGTCGCGGAAGCGTTCCGCCCGGTCCTTGTGCTCGACCTGGTCCCAGTGGGTGTTCATGAGCGTCGAGTGGGACGCGCCCACGCCCAGGACGATCTCGCCCATCAGCCGAGGTCCCCGGCGCTCTTGAGGCGTTCGGCGCGCTCCTCCGTGATCTCCTCGGCCAGCTTGCGCCACTGCAGGAGCGAGTCGTCGGGACGGTAGAGCCGCTCCGGCGGCGCGTCGGTCACCTCGACCATCCACTTGTCCTGGCCGGAGAACTGGCCGTGGAAGAGCCAGCGGATGGCACCCAGGTATTTGGCGTAAAAGGGCAGCGTCCTGATGCCCTTCTCGAAGTTGGCCATCACGCCGACGTAGAGGTGGTTGTCCGCGTCGACCGGCACGTAGAACTCGTAGTGGATGAAGGTCGGGTAGACGATGCGCAGCACGCCCGGCATGCTGACCGAGGCGAACCCGGGGAACTCCTCGGCGGCGATGGCCGGGTTCACCTTGCGGTGGCTGCCCGTGTTGCCGATGTTGGCGACCTGCTTGGGCGGCTTGAGCTTGTACCACGCCTGGTTGCTCCACGGGCCGAGGCCGGGGAAGTCGGCGTCCCAGTGCTGGGCGTCCTGCACCCGGTAGATCCACCGGCCGCGGCGCACGATCCGGGTCTCGTTCCAGACCGGCATGGCCTTGAACAGCCGCCACAGCGCGGTGCGGTGCAGGTACTTCGCGTGTCCCTCGTCGTAGCCGTTCTCGCAGGCGAAGCGCCAGTTGCCCTCGCGGGTCTGGATGCGCGCGCCGATCACGGCGGGGTTGTCGCGCAGCTCCTCGGGGAGCTGGTCGTCGATGGGCGGGGCGTCCTCGCCGTCGCCCACGAAGATCCACACCATCCCGAGGCGCTCTTCGGCCTCGTACGTCGGCTGCGTCACCTTGCCGCAGATCGGCGACTGCGGCCCGTCGGTGATCACCGCCTTGAGCTCGCCGGTCTCCAGGTCGAACGTCCAGCCGTGGTACGGGCAGGAGATCGTCCCGGGGAACTGCTGGTTGCCGTAGCTCAGCGGCACGCCGCGATGCGGGCAGCGGTCCTTGAGCGCGTAGACCTTCCCGCCATCTCTGATGACGGCGATGCGCTCCCCGAGCAGGGTGATCGCCTTCGGCTTCCCCGTGATGTGCGAGGAGAACGCCACCGGATACCAGTAGCCGCGGAACCCGCTGGCCGCCGCCTGATAATGGGGCCAGCTCGACCAGTCCTGACGACCCGGCAGCCGCCCCCGCCGCGACGGCCGGCGCCTGGCGTCACCCCCGGTCGCAGCCGGCGTACCCGCCTCCGCACTCATTCTCGCCTCCGCTTCCATGGCTTGTCGGCGGCTCCTGATGCGCCGCGACAGGCAGTTCACCATCCGCGGGGCCGAGTGGCCCAGTGCGGCATCCCGCCCAGCGGACCGTGTCCCGCTGAGCGAGCCGTGTTCCGGTCAGCGGGCCGCGACCCGTGGGAAGCCGCCCCGGCGCTGTGTAGCTTCCGTGGCCTGAAAGGAGACCGACGTGGAGATCGAAACCGATATCGCGATCATCGGAGCGGGGCCGACCGGGCTCTACGGCGCCTACTGCGCCGGCTTCCGCGGCCTGCGCGCCGTGCTCGTCGACGCGCTGCCCCAGGTCGGCGGGCAGATCTCGGCGCTGTACCCGGAGAAGGAGATCAGGGACGTGGCCGGCGTCCCCGGCGTACTCGGGCGTTCGCTGGTGGCGGCGCTCGCGGCCCAGGCGGCCGCGTACGACCCGGTCCACCTGCTCGGGCGGCAGGCGGTCGAGCTGCGCCGCGACGGGGACCCGCGGCCGGTCGTGGTGCTGTCCGACGGCACGGCGGTCCGCGCCGGGGCCGTCGTGCTCACCTCGGGCATCGGGACGTTCACCCCGCGGCCGCTGCCGGCCGGTGAGGAGTGGCTGGGCCGGGGGCTGACGTACTTCGTGCCGGACCCGTCCGCGCACGCCGGCCACCACGTGGTGGTCGTGGGCGGCGGGGACAGCGCGGTCGACTGGTCGCTGGCCCTGGCGCCGCTGGCCAGGTCGGTCACGCTGGTGCACCGCAGGGCGGCGTTCCGCGCGCACGCCGGCGGCGTCGCGGCCGCCCGCGACGCCGGGGTCCGCATCGTCGTGGACAGCCAGGTGGTCGGCCTGTCCGGCGAGGAGCGGGTGGAGCGGGCGCACCTGCGCACGCGCGGCCAGGCCGACAGCACCGTGCCCGCCGACTCCGTCGTCGCCGCGCTCGGGTTCATCAGCGACCTCGGCCCGCTCGCCGGCTGGGGGCTGTCGCTGCGCGGCAGGTCCGTCCTGGTCGACCAGCGCATGCGTACGGGCCTGCCCCGCGTGTACGCGGCCGGCGACCTCGCCGAGTACGACGGCAAGGTCCGCCTGATGTCGGTGGGCTTCGGCGAGGTGGCTACCGCGGTGAACAACGCCGCCGTCGAACTCGACCCCGAGCTGTCCCTCTTCCCCGGGCACTCCACGGAAAGCGTCTGACAGGAGACATTCATGAGCTACGTCATCGGCCCCGCCTGCGTCGACGTCAACGACCGCGCGTGCGTGGACGTGTGTCCCGTCGACTGCATCTACGTCGGCGACCGCAAGAGCTACATCAACCCCGCCGAGTGCATCGACTGCGGGGCGTGCGAGCCGGAGTGCCCGGTGGACGCGATCTTCGTCGACCGCGCCGCCCGGGGCGACGAGACGCGCACGCTCTTCCTCGACGACTCCAGGGCCTTCTTCACCGAGGTGCTGCCCGGCCGCGACGAACCCCTCGGCAGCCCGGGAGGCGCCCGCAAGGTCGGCGACCTCGACGCCGACACCGCGCTGGTGACCGGCTACGGCACCTGATCAGCGGCCGGTGAACCGCGGGGGGCGCTTGTCCAGGAACGCCTGGAGCCCCTCGGCGGTGTCCCCGGTGCGGATCAGCTCCAGGACCGCCTGCCACTCCAGTTCGAGCGCCTGGTCGAGGGGCAGGTCGTACCCGGCGTCCACGACGCGCTTGAGCAGGCCGATCGTCGCGGTCGGCCGGGCCGCCAGGTCCTCGGCGTGCCCGGCCACCACGCGGTCGAAGTCGTCGTCGTCGGCCACCACGTCCACCAGCCCCAGGTCGAGCGCCTCGGCGGCCGACAGGCGGGCGCCGTCGATCATCAGGCGCTTGGCGCGATGCGGGCCGAGCAGGCGCGGCAGCCGCTGGCTGCCGCCCGCTCCGGGGAAGAGGCCCAGCTTCATCTCGGGGAAGCCGATGGTCGCCGAAGCCGCCAGGATGCGCAGGTCGCAGGCGAGGGACAGCTCGGCGCCGCCACCCAGGGCGTGGCCGTTCATCGCCGCGATCACCGGCTTGGGCGCGCGTTCGAGCAGGCGCTGCACCTCGACCCAGCGGCGCATCCTGACGTGGTTGGCCTCGGAGAGGTCGCGCATCACGGCGATGTCGGCCCCCGCCACGAAGAAGCGGCCGCTCCCGCGGATGACGAGGCAGCGGACCGACGGGTCCTCCGCCAGCGGCGGGATCACCTCCAGGAACTCCTCGATCAGCGCCGGGTCGACGGCGTTGGCGGGCGGCCGGTCGATGACGACGGTGGCCGTCCCCCCATCACGCAGCACATCCAGATATTTCGCCATCCGCGCTCCTATTCCAGGACGCCGGCGTCACGCAGCCGGGCGAGCTCTTCGTCATCCATGGCGAGCAGGTCCTTCAGCACCCGATCGGTGTGCTCGCCCAGCAAGGGGGCCGGTGCGGTCAGCGCTCCCGGGGTGGCGGACATGCGTACCACGATGCCCTCGTGCCGTACCGGGCCGATCAGCGGGTGCTCCAGCACCGGGTAGAAGCCGCGTGCGGCCAGGTGCTCGTCGCCCTCCACCAGGTCCCGGCCGGTGGCGACGACGGCGGCGGCGATGCCGAGCCCCTGCAGCTCGGCGGCCAGCTCCGCCCCGTCGCGCTCCGCGCACCAGGCCGCCAGCGCGGCGTCGATCTCGTCCTCGCGGCGGCGCCGCTCCTCCAGGCTCGCCGACGCCGGCTGCGGGAGCCCGGCGTGCCCGGCCAGCCGCCGCCACTCCTCGTCGCCCTGTACGGCCAGCGCGATCCAGCGGTCCTCGCCCCTGACCGGGTAGACGCCGTGCGGGACCATGCGCGGGTGCCGGCCGGGCCGGGCCCCGGATAGTGGGCCGGAGCTGCGCTCACCGAGCTCCGCCTCCAGGACGGCCGGTCCCATCGACGCGGCCATCGCCTCCAGCTGGGAGAGGTCCACGTGTCCCCCGCGCCCCGCCGCGACCAGGTCCAGGACGGCGAGGACGGCCGAGTTCGCGGCCACCATGTCGCCCAGCCCGAAGGTCAGCCCCTGCGGCGCCTCGCCGGGATCGGCGGTCTCGCTGGTGAGGCCGGACATGGCGGCGAGCGTGTCGGCGAAGGTCACCGCGTTGCGCCAGGGGCCGCTCTGCCCGACCCCGGCCATCGACACCAGGATGACGCCGGGCCGCAGCTCCGCCAGCCGGTCGTAGGACAGCCCCCACCTGGCCAGGACCCCGGGGCTGAAGTTCTCGACGACCACGTCGCACTCGGCGGCCAGGCGCCGCAGCACGTCGAGGCCGGGCTCGGTGCGCAGGTTGAGGGCGACGCCGCGCTTGCCCCGGTTGAAGTTGACGAAGTAGCCGCCGTCGTCGATCCCGGCATCGGGCCGCAGCCGCATCGACGGGGCGAAGCGCGTGGGGTCGCGCCGGTGCCGGGATTCGATCTTGATGATGTCCGCGCCGTGCTCGGCCAGCGTCCTGGTGGCGTACGGGCCGGCCAGCACCCACGTCAGGTCCAGGACGCGGATCCCGTCGAGCGGGCGCGCGGCGGGTCCGCGGCTCCCGTCCCGGCGGTCACGGGGGCGCTCGCTCCGCCAGGGCGCCTCGGCGGGGGCGGGCCGCGGCTCGGTGAGGCGTACCGGACGGGGCAGGGCCTCGAACGGGAACCCGACGTCGACGACGCCGTCCTCGGGCAGCCCCTCGCCCAGGACGCGGGTGAAGAACCCGCGATCGGCGAGTTGCGGGTTGGCGGGCAGGCTCGTGGCCGTGGCGACCTCCGCCCACGGCAGCGCCCGGGTCCGCCCCTGCTCCGCGAGGGAGGCGGCGGAGCGCCTGGCGGCGAACCTGGCCACCACCTCGTCCACGTGCTCACGCCCCCGCCAGCGGAAGACGGGGTCGGACCACTTCTCCTCGGTCAGGTCCTCCGCCTCGCCCGATTCCGCCATCCAGGCGAGCAGGTCGGTCCACATCCGGTCGCTGCCGGAGTATCCGCCCGCGACGTGCCCGTCGGCGGCGCGGAAGATCCGGTGGGCCACGTGCTCGTACACGCCGCCGGTGCGGGACGGGTAGCGCCCCGCGTGGATCCAGGCGATGGCGCCCGTCTCAAGGGTGGCGGCCACCGCCTCCTGCGCGGAGACGTCGATGAGCTGCCCCTGTCCCGTACGGTCGCGGGCGATGACGCCGAGCAGCGCGGCGATGGCGGCGTGCGCCCCCGCGAGCTGCGTGGCCTGCTCGCGGGGCGGGGGCTTGGGCGGCCCGCCGGGCTTGCCGCCCAGCCAGGCCATGCCGCCGGCCGCCGCGGCCACGAGGTCGTCGGCGCGCCAGCCGCTGCGGGGGCCGGTCGTGCCGAACGGCGTGACCACGACGTGGACGGCGTGCGGCCAGCGCGAGGCGACCGCGCCGGACTCCGTCCGCACGCCGCGCAGCTCCGCGAGCGGGCCGCTCTCCACGACCACGTCCGCCTGCCCTGCCAGCCGGTCGAGCGCGTCAGGGCTCACCGGCGCGCTCACGACCCGCTTGCCCGCGTGCCAGTGCAGGGCCTCCGCCCGCGACAGCGCCGGGAGCCGCGGGCGTTCCACGCGTACGACGTCCGCGCCGAGGCCGACCAGCAGCCGCGCCCCGTTGAAGGCCAGATCGTCGGTGAGGTCGAGAACCCGCAACGTCGTCTCCTCCCGTATGTGCCGGAGGCTCGACGCTAGAGCCCGGAATTCACCGGGCGCGACCGTACCGGTCTGTCCAGCGGTCCACGTCGTCACGTCGGCGTGGCGCAGGCGTCCCACGCGTCGGACGGCACCCCCTGCTCGCGCAGGTCGCCCTTGACCACCTTCGTCGAGGCGTTGCGCGGCAGGGCGTCGAGGACGCGCACGTACCGGGGGACGGCGTGGCGCGGGAGGCGGTCCAGGCACCAGGCGTGCACCTGTGACGGGCTCAGCACGGCTCCGGGCGCCGCGGTCACCGCCACCAGCACCTCCTCCTCGGTCAGCTCCGACGGCACGCCCACCGCGGCCGCCTCCAGGACGCCCGGCATCGCGGCCACCGCCTGCTCCACGTCCCAGGTGGCGATGTTCTCGCCGCGCCGCCTGATCACGTCGGCGCGGCGGCCGGCGAAGTGGAGGAAGCCGTCGTCGTCGAGCCGGCCGCGGTCGCCCGTCATGAACCAGCCGTCGCGCAGGACCTTGCCGGTCGCGGCGGGGTCGCCCGCGTACCTGCTGAAGATCATCCGGTCGGCCCTGGGCCTGACGGTGATCTGCCCGATCCCGCCCGCGGGGACCGGCAGGCCGTCCTCGTCCCTGATCACCACCTCGTACTCCGGGACGGGCCGTCCGGCCGAGCCGGGCCGCCGGGCGCCGGGCGAGCTGGCCGCCACGTCGCCGAGCTCGGTGCACGCGTACGCCTCCAGCAGCAGCACGCCGAACCGCTCCTGGAACCGCCTCGTCAGGTCCGCCGGCGCCGGCCCCCCGTAGGCGCGGCGCACCTGGTGCCGGGTGTCGGAGCCGGTGGCGGGCGCGCGTTCCAGGATGGCCGCCACGGCGCCCATGAAGTTGAACGCGGTGACCCCCTCCCGCCGGCAGATCTCCCAGAACCGGGAGGCGGAGAAGCGCGGGTGGGCCACCAGCGTGGCGCCGGAGATCAGCGCGGGCAGCAGGCCCGCGTGCCGGACGTTGATGTGGTTCCAGGGGAAGACGTTGAACAGCACGTCCCCCGCCTCGTAGCCCATGGTGCGGGCCACCCGCCGGGCGTGCCGCACCCCGGCGAAGTGCGGCAGCAGCGCGCCCTTGGCGCGGCCGGTGGTCCCCGAGGTCGCCATGACGACGGCGGGGTCCGCCGGTCCTGGCCGCCAGGCCGGAAGGCGGCGCGGGGCGGCGAGCAGGTCGTCGAGATCGGCCGCGCCCGGCAGCCCGGCCTCCTCCCGCCCGGTCACGAGCACCACGTGCTCCGTCGCCTCGGCCAGCGCGATCAGCTCGGGGTTGGCGCGCAGGGCGTCCGTCCCGGCGATGAGCAGGCGCGCCCCGGTTGCCTCGGCGAGCCGCCGGGCCGCGTCCAGCCGCACGTCCAGGGGCAGCGGCACCTCCACGGCACCCAGCCTGGCCAGGGCGAACATCACCTCGACCAGCCTCGGCCCCGGCGGCAGGCACGTGAGGACCCGGTCCCCGCCGGTCACCAGGCCCGCGAGCCCGGCCGCGACTGCGGTCGCCCGCTCCAGGCACTCCCCGACCCGCAGCGAGGCGCCGTCGTCGAACCGTACGAGCTCCGCCTCCGGCGCGGCGGCTGCCCGGCGCTCCAGCAGGTCGAGCATCGTCTCCGGCGAGGCCGCGACATCGTCCATGTTCTCCCTCACGATCAGGACATTCCACCCATCGGACGTGGATGACAGGATGTCCCATCCCTCGGCGGAGGGCCCACCGGGGGTGCCCAGCGGGGGTGCCCGCGGGCCGTTCCCGCCCGCGGGGCCTGGTCGCCGATAGGCTGGCCGGCAGCTGGCGCCGCGGCGACGTCCCTGTTCGGGCGATGTCGCCGAGTCCTCCTGCGCCGTCGGCCGGCCCGCGCGACCCGACGACCAGGAGGCGACCATGACTTCCGTCCACCATCTGACCGAGGACGTCGACGGCCTGAGCGTGTTCCACCGCGAGGCGGGCCACGAGGACGCGCCGACGATCGTGCTGCTGCACGGCTTCCCCAGCAGCTCGCACATGTTCCGGCACCTGATCCCGGCCCTCGCCGACCGCTACCACGTGATCGCGCCCGACCACATCGGCTTCGGCTACTCCTCGGCGCCGCCGGTCGAGGACTTCACCTACACCTTCGACTCCCTGGCCGAGGTGACGGCCGCCTTCCTCGCCCGGCGGGGCATCCGCGAGTACGCCGTCTACGTGCAGGACTACGGCGCCCCGATCGGCTGGCGGCTGGCCATGGGCGCGCCCGGCCGCATCACCGCGATCGTCACCCAGAACGGCAACGCCTACAGCGACGGGTTCGTCGACGCCTTCTGGGCCGGCCTGTTCGCCTACGCCGCCGCTCCTGGCCCGGACACCGAACCTCCGGTACGGGCCGCGCTGGGCCCGGACGTCACCCGCTGGCAGTACGAGAACGGCGTCCCCGACCCCTCCCTCCTCAGCCCGGACTCCTGGACCCTGGACCAGACGCTGCTGGACCGGCCGGGCAACGCCGACGTCCAGCTCGCACTGTTCCGCGACTACCCGGCCAACGTCGACCTCTACCCCAGGGTCCAGGAGTACTTCAGGACCAGCCAGGTGCCGCTGCTGGCGGTCTGGGGCGCCAACGACGGCATCTTCGGCCCCGCCGGCGCCACGGCCTTTCTCCGGGATCTGCCGGAGGCCGAGGTGCACCTGCTCGACGCCGGGCACTTCGCGCTGGAGAGCCACCTGGACGTGATCGCCGGATACATGCGCGGCTTCCTCGGCAGAGTGCTGTGACTTTTCGCTACCGGACGATCACCGACAGGGGCGCGCTCCTCGTCGCGCCGAGGGCGTTGGCGAACTCCACCACGTACTCGTACTCCCCCGCCGGCTTGCCCGTGACGTCGAGCGACGCCTGCTGCGCCTTCGGCGTCGCGGCCACGAGGTCGCCCTGGCCCACCTGCACGCCGTTCTCGAAGAAGCGGTACCGCGTGGCGTTGGTGCCCCACCACAGGTCGGCGCGGACGGTGAAGGTGCCGTCGTGGTCCCGGTTGTCATCGCCGAGCGACGGCGTGCCGGGGCCTGCGTCGCGCACCGTGACCTTGAGCGGGTCGACGGCGCGGACGCCCTTCGAGTTGACCAGCTCGCCGGTGTAGACGTACGAGCCGTTCCGCCGTCCCGAGAGCTTCACCTCGGCGTGCTGCGCCCCGGGCGAGTTCATCGTCAGCGGCGTGGTGCCGATCAGCTCGCCGTTCTCGAAGAGGCGGAACCGGGTGGCGTTCTCGCCGTGCCAGAGGTTCATCGAGATCGTGTACGCGCCGTCGAGCAGGCCCGTGTCCCACCCGTTGTCCGACGTGAGCCGGCCCGCGGCCGGGACGGTCGCGGCCCCGTCCTCCACGGCGGTCACGGTCCACCGGTCGAAGTCGTAGACGACGGAGGCGCCGTCCAGCGACGCGGTGAACGTGGACCCCAGCTTGTCCTGCCGCAGCCACGGGGTGTCGAACAGTTTGAACGAGTCGTAGTCGATCGCCGT
This sequence comes from Nonomuraea sp. NPDC005650, assembly GCF_040605375.1. Lineage (NCBI taxonomy): Bacteria > Bacillati > Actinomycetota > Actinomycetes > Streptosporangiales > Streptosporangiaceae > Nonomuraea > Nonomuraea sp. NPDC005650. The sequence continues at coordinate 189,118 of NZ_JBEXCR010000012.1, read as the reverse complement.
GCCGTTCACCAGGTGGGCGGGGCCGGGCGCCTGGGCCGCGGAGTCGAAGGTGATGTCGAGTTCGTCCCCGTTCAGGCTGTGGTAGACGAGCCGGGGCTCGGCGTCGTCGAGCCGGCTGACGTCCATGCTCGTGGTACGCACCAGGGCGCTCGCGAACGCGTCGAGGTCGGCGTACGCGGACTTGTCGGCCGTCTCCAGCGCCCACCCGTTCCTGTCGGCCTGGCTGCGCAGGATGTCGTAGCTGTAGCTGAGCGCGGCGGTCGGGTGGGTCTGCGCCGTCGTCTTGACCTTGTTCGCCGGGTCGTTCGGCGTCTGGTGGTACCACTTGCCCGGCTTGACCAGCTTGTACGCGAAGTACATGGACCCGGCGTCGGCGACCGTCCACCCGTCGACCTCACGCCGTTCGCGGATCGACCCGGAGGTGGGGAACAGCGCGTTGAGGTAGTTGGAGGTCTGGTCGCCCGACGACTTGTAGACGCCCACCGCCGTGGGGCCGTGCTGCATCACCCGCTGGTTGGCGGGCTGGTTGTAGGTGCCGATCGGCGCGGTGCCCTGGTCCGCCGACAGCCGGAACAGCGGGTTCGCGGCGTCGGAGTGCCAGCGGAGCACGACGGGCAGGTCCTCGATCCAGTTGTCGACCCGGCGGTACTGGACCTCCGTGCCGAGCCCCCAGGTGGGCCGCACGTAGCTGGTGCGGTAGATGTCCATCGCGCGCCCGCTCGAGTTCTGCAGGTTCGTCTTGTGGGAGGTGTACGACTTGTCGGTCAGCCGGCCGATCCGCACCGCGAGCTCGGGCGGCGCGTACGTCATCCCCTTCCAGGCGGCCAGACCGGCGTACTCCAGGTTCGGACGGTACGCCGCCGGCGCCGGGTTGTCCGATTCGCCGACGCCCTGCTGCGCGCGGTGGGCGCCGAAGTACGTCCAGGCGAGCGTCGAGTGGTCCGCGGCCCGCCACGTCGGGTCGTTGGCCGCGTGCGCGTCGCCCTTGGCCCGGCTCTCCGACGAGATCATGTAGCCGTCGATCCAGTCGTTGGCCCACTCGAACCACATGACGTCCATCGCCATCTTCACCCGCCGGCGGAGGTCGGCGTCGTCGGCCCACTGGTAGACGGCGTTGAGGCAGAAGTACGTCATGAAGGTGTACTCGGGGCTCTGGTACTCGGCCCAGCCCCGCCGCACGCCCGCCTCCACCATCTCGAGGATGTTGGCCTTGTTGACGCTCTTCAGCTGCGCCCCGGAGTTGCCGTTCAGGTCGGCGAGGTCGGGGAAGTACTGTCCGACGAGGTAGCCGGTGGCGTAGTTGCTCATCCGCAGGTTCTCGGTCTGCGCGAGCTTCTGGTAGGCGTACGAGGCGAAGTAGCTCCGCACGTGCGCCAGCATGCCGGCGCTGAACTGGTCGCCCACCATGAGGTACGCGTACATCTTCGCCATGGTCTTGTACTGCTCGTAGTCGTAGCTCTGGAAGAGCGTGTCGAGCTTGGCGAGGTTGGCCGCCACGTTCTCGTGGTCGGCGAGCTGCGCCGCGTACTGCGCCACGTTGACGGCGCCGCTCTCCTCCTCCATGGCCTTGGTCTTGTCCCACAGCCAGCCGGCCCGGGTCTCGTGGGTGCCGGGGAACGGGGCGGGCGACTCGGGCACGTACGGGCCGGTCGCGACGGTGAGCGGGGCGCTCGGCGCGCTGACGTTGCCGCTGGCGTCCTTCGCCCGCACCGTGAACTCGTAGCTCGTCGCGGGCACCAGGCCGCTCACGACCGCGGAGGTGGCGTTCCCGCCGGCGGACGCGGCCAGGTAGCCGTCCCGGTAGACGTCGTACCCGGTCACGCCGACGTCGTCGGTGGACGCCGTCCAGCTGAGCGAGACGCCGCTGGCGGACACGTTCCCGCGGGTGAGCGCCGTCGGCGCGGTCGGGGGCCCCGCGTCGGAGACGCTGCCCAGCTCGTAGACCCCGAGGTTGTCGACGGTGATCGCCTCGTCGGTGCCGCCGGTGTCGACGCGCACCGAGAATCCGAGCTCGACCGTCGAGATGACCCGCTGCCCGCCGTTGGGCACGATGGTGAAGCGGTACTGCGGGAGGTCGGTGTCGTCGACCCGCGACAGCGCGCCGGAGGTGCCGGTGTAGGCGGAGGTGGTCGTGACGCTCACGGCCGGGACCGGGAAGCGCGGCACCAGGTTGTTGTCGAAGTTGCCGAACTGGATCTGCGCGTAGATGTCCTTCGCGACCGGCTTGTCGCCGGCCGCGCTCCGCTTGAGGTCGTAGGCCAGCGTGAACTGCTGGGCGGGGCTGCCCACGGGCTGGCGGTAGACGGCGTTGATGCGGTCCTTGAGCGTGCCGGCGGACCACCGCCGGTAGAAGTAGCTCGAAAGGTTCGCGCCCTGGGCCGCGTCCCGGAGTTCGACGGCGTTGTCGCCGTCCACGCTCACGATCTGCTGCGTGCCTCCCGACGCCGGGTTGGCCACGGTCAGCGAGCTCGTGCCGCTGTCGAACCCGGTGTCCATGTCCGCGGCGAGGAGGTTGGTCGGCGACGGGTCGGCGACGGCCGCGTGGGGGGCTCCTTGGGGGGCAACGAGCAGCGCCGCGGCGCATAAGGAGGCCAGTGCCCCGGCCAGGATGGTCATGAGTCACCCTTTCGCTGGTGTGCGGGTCGGCTACTTGACGGCCCCCGTCGCGAGGCCCTTGCTCCAGAACGACTGCAGCGACAGGAACATGGCGACCACGGGCACGACCGAGACGAGCGCGCCTGTGACGACGGTGCTGTAACCGATGGGATAGCCCTGCAGTTCGCGCCAGCCGACGAGGCCGACGGTCACCGGCTGGAGCCAGGTGTCGGCGAGCATGAGCGAGGGCAGCAGGAAGTTCGTCCAGATCGCGACGAACTGGAAGAGAAAGATCGTGACCATCGCGGGCGCCATGAGCCGCACGCCCATCGCGAAGATGCGCAGCTCTCCGGCGCCGTCGATCCGGCCGGCCTCCAGCAGGGCGTCCGGGATCGAGGACGCGGCGTAGATCCGGCTGAGGTAGACGCCGAAGGGGCTGACGATGCTCGGGATGAAGACGGCCCAGAACGTGTTGATGGTGCCGGTGAAGCTGAACACGAGGTAGAGCGGGATGGCCAGCACGGGCGCGGGCAGCAGCACCGCGGCCAGCACGGTGCCGAAGACCGCCTCGCGCCCCGGGAAGGAGAACTTCGCGAGCGCGTACCCGCACATGGACGCCAGGATCGTGGAGACGATCCCGCCGCCCACCGCGTACAGCAGCGAGTTGAGCAGCCAGCGTGCGTAGATGCCGCCCTGGGCCTGGAACAGGGTCTGGACGTTCTCCACGAGGGCGAAGTCCTTGCCGAACCAGAAGCCGTTGCCCGAGAAGATCTCCCCGCCGCCCTTGGTGGCGGAGACGACCAGCCACCACACCGGGAGCAGGAAGTAGACGGCGAAGATGGTCATGACGGCCAGCACGAACGCGCGTGAGACGGGGCTCACGGTCCTCAGCGGATGCGTCCGGGGCCGCTTGCGGCGGCTCGGCGCCTTGGCGGCGGGTTCGGTTCGCGGGGGCGATTGCAGTGCGGCGGTCATCGGGTGACGCTCCTGGCCGATGCGCGGAAGACGAGGACGGACAGCACGCAGATCAGGGCGCCGAGCACCACGGACTGCGCGGCCGCGTAGTTGAAGTCATTGGCCGAGAGCGAACGCACCGCGGCCATGATCGGGGTGTAGGTGGAGGGCAGGTTCGGCGCCACCGACTTCATGGTGACCGGCTCGTTGTAGAGCTGGGAGGTGCCGATGATGGAGAAGACGAGGGTGAGCAGCAGGGCCGGCCGGATCAGCGGGACCTTGATGAGCAGCGCGGCCTTCCAGCCGGAGCAGCCGTCCAGGGCGGCGGCCTCCATCGTCTCCTCGGGGATGGCCTGCAGCGCCGCGAAGATCAGGATCGTGTTGTAGCCGGTCCAGGCCCACGTCAGGATGTTCGCGATGGAGAACGGCAGGGCGCCGTCGGTGACGAAGCTGACGTCGACGCCGATCGAGGCGAAGAGCCGGGTGACGGGGCTCAGCGTGGGCGCGTACAGGAACGACCACACCAGGGCCGCGATCACGCCGGGCAGCCCGTAGGGCACGAAGTACGCGATCCTGAAGAACTTGCGTCCCCTCGGCACGGACGAGTCCAGCAGCAGAGCGAGGACGAGCGCGATGCCCAGCATCACCGGCACCTGGATGACGCCGATGAAGCCCACCCGGCCCAGGGACGCGATGAACTCCCCGTCCTGGAAGACCCGCACGTAGTTGCCGAGCCCCGCGAAGACGGTCTCGGCGCCGCCGAGGCCCAGGCCGGAGCGTTTCACCGCGAAGAAGCTCTGCACCACGGAGTAGCCGGCCGGCACCAGGTACACGACGAAGAAGAGCAGGAGGAACGGCAGCACGAACGGCGCGGCCCGCCGAAGCTCGCGAAGTCGGCTCGGCCGCTGTCTCGTCAGAGGGGACACGGTGACCTTGTCTTTCGAAGTACCGGGGAACGCTCGGGGCTACTTGCTGACGGAGAAGCCCTGGGCCTGCAGTGCGGACACCGTGCCCGTCTGGGCGCCGTTCAGGGCGTCCTGGAGGGTGGCGCTCTTGGCGGGCACCTTGCCGAGGCCGTCGCCGAGCGTCGAGGCCGTGGTGGACATCACCGGCCCCCACCGCCAGTTCGGGTTCACCTTGGCCGACTCCGCGCGGAACAGCTGGTAGATGGCCTGGCCGCCGTAGTAGCTCTCCGGGGCGTCGAGCGCCGGGTTGGCGAGCCCGGACTTGGAGGCCGGCAGGATGGCCGCGGATTTGATCAGGTTCGACACGGACTTGTCGTCGGTCGACATCCACAGGGCGAACTCGGTGGCCTCCTTGGGATGCGCGCAGCCCTTCATGACGGCCGTGGCCGAGCCGCCGGAGTTGCCGACCGTGTCTGTGGTGGCGTCCCAGCGGGGCATGGGCGCGACGGCCCACTTGCCCGCGGAGCCGGCGGCGTTGTCCCGGATCAGCGACGCCGACCAGACGGGGCCGACCTCGGCCCACACCTTGCCGCTGTTCCACGCGGTGTAGAGGGCCGCGTCGAAGGCCGGGTACGACGTGACGAGATCCTGGTCGAAGAGCCCCTGCCAGTAGCCGGCGACCTTGCTGTTGGCGGCGCTGTTCAGGGAGACCGTCCAGGCGTCGCCGTTGACCCCGAACCAGGGGGCGTCGCCCTGCCAGGCGAACCCGGCGTAGAGGTACGGGTCGGTCGGCAGGTTCATGATGCGGGACTTCGGGTCGGCGGCCTTCACCGCGGCGGCGGCCTTGCTGAACTCCTCCCAGGTCTTCGGGACCTCGATCTTCGCGTCCTTGAAGAGGTCGGAGCGGTAGAACAGGCCCATCGGCGCGGTGTCGACCGGCACGCCGAAGGTCTTGCCGTCGATGCCGACGTTGCCCCACACCCAGTCGGGGAACTCGGCGCGCCGGGCTTCGGTGTGCTCGCCGACGTCCTGCAGTAATCCGGCGGCGAGGAAGCTGGCGAACGTCTCGTAGCCGATCTGGGCGAGGCACGGGGCCGTGCCCGCCTTCGCGGCGGTGAACATCTTGTCGTAGCCGCCCGCGCCGCCGTTGGCGATGGCCTCGTACTTCACCTGGATGCCGGGGTGGGACTCGTTCCACAGCGCCACGGACTTTTCGTAGCCCGAGGCCCAGCCCCAGAAGGTGATGGTCGCCGGGCCGCTGGTGCTCGCCCCGGTGGTGCTGGAGCACCCGGTCAGCGCGAGTCCGGTGGCGGCGAGGGCGGCGGCCGCAGTGAGTCGCGCGTTTCGGTTGAGCATGACGTCCTCTCAACTGTTCGTTCAGGTCTTTGTCGGGTGATCACCGGCGGCATGCACGAGCCTTCAGCGCCTGCTACGGGGTCCGGCGGCTGACCGTGTCTCGGAGGGCATTTATTTCCCCTTTACGACGATCAGGTTAATGGCTGGATACTTGCATACAAGCCCCTGGCATGCAACGATCAATTTCGTGAGTTCCCATCGAGCGCTCGTTCCCGAGCCCACGCCCGCCGGGCGCGATCCGATGCTGTCGCCGGTCACCCGAGACCGTGCGCCGGCACGGACCTCCGATCGCGTCTATGACGAGTTGGTCTCCGCGATCCGGGACCTGCGGCTCGCCCCTGGAGCCTCTTTGTCCGAGACGGACCTCGCCGAGCGGCTGCACGTCAGCCGCACGCCGGTGCGGGAAGCCCTCGCGCGGCTCGTCGACGCGGGGCTCGTACGGGTCGTGCCGCAGGTCGGCACCCGGGTCGGGTTGATCAGCATGCGCGATGTGGAAGAGGCGCGCTTCGTCCGCGAGAGCCTGGAGGTCGCGGCCTTCGAGGTGGTGTGCGCCGATCCGGCGCCCGACGTCACCGTGCTGCGCGAGCTGCTCGACCGCCAGGAGCACAGCTACCGCACGGAGGACTACGACGCCTTCTTCGCCGCCGACGAGGCGCTGCACAGCGAGATCTTCTCGCTCAGCGGCTATCCGCGCGCGTGGCAGGCGGTGCAGCGGATGAAGCTGCAGCTCGACCGGCTGCGCCGGCTCGCCCAGCCCGACCTGGCCGCGGTGCGCGAGCTGATCGACGAGCACACGAAGATCGTCGACGCGCTGGAGGCCGCCGACCTGCCGACCGGCCGCGCCCTGATCAGCCGGCACGCCAGGCGCGCCCTCGAGCTCGGCCCGTCGCTGCGCGCCAAGCACCCCGACTACTTCACGGACTGAGCGCGTCACCCATGACCATCCGCATCTCCCTGGGCCACATCGACAGGTACGACTCCCGCGTCGCGACCTTCGCCCACCAGCTCGGCCTCACCGGCGTTCAACTGCACACCCCCGACCTGCTACCCGGCACCGACGGCTGCTGGAGCCTGGCCGAGCTGCGAGCCCTGCGCGAGCGCTGCGACGCCGACGGGCTGTCGATCGACGGCCTGGAGAACGTCCCGCTCGCCCACTTCTGGAAGATCCAGCGCGGCCTGCCCGGCAGGGACGAGCAGATCGAGAACTACCGGAAGACCCTCCGCAACCTCGCCGCCGTCGGCATCGACCTGCTCGGCTACAACTTCCTCGCCACCTACGTCTGGCGCACCGACATGGCCGCGAAGGGCCGCGGCGGCGCCATGGTCACCGCGTTCGACCTGGACGACGCGCACCGCGGCAACGCGCTCGCCGGCTACCGGCTGACCCCGGACCAGCCCGTGGACGAGCCGATCACGGCCGGCCAGATGTGGGCAAACCACCAGTACTTCCTCGACGCCGTGCTCCCCGTCGCGGAGGAGGTCGGCGTGCGGCTCGCCCTGCACCCGGACGATCCGCCCGTCGACGAGCCCCTCGGCGGCGTCGGCCGGATCTTCACCTCCCCGGCGGCCATCGGGAAGGCGCGCGAGCAGGCCGGGGGCAGCCCGTCATGGGGGCTGAACCTCTGCCTCGGAACGGTGTCGGAGATGGCCGGCGAGCAGAGCGTCAACGAGGTCATCGACCTCCTGGGGCCGGCCATCTTCTACGTGCACTTCCGGGACGTACGCGGGACGGTGCCGCGCTTCAGCGAATGTTTCCTCGGTGAGGGGAACTACAACCCGGCGCGGGTGATCCGCCGGCTCGCCGACTCGGGGTTCACCGGGTTCCTCATCGACGACCACGTACCGGCCATGATCGGCGACCTGGACACCTGGGGCGACACCTCGTCCGAGGCGTACTGCAGCCGGGGCCGGGCACACGCGATCGGATACCTGCAGGGCGTGCTGAACGGCCTGGCACTCGACGAGCCGGACGGCAACCGGGCGCGCCCGGCGGACGGCACCCGTGCGCGACCGGCGGACGGTCAGCTCCCGGCCGGGGTGTGACGCGCGGGCGGTTTCTCCGAGCCCCTGAGGATGAGCCGGGTGGGGAGCACCCGGTCGGCGAACGGCGAGGTGTCGCCGTTCAGGCGGGCGAGCACGAGCTCGGCGGCGGTGCGCCCCATCAGCTCGATGTCCTGGCTGACCACTGACACGGGAGGGTCGCCGAGCAGGGACGTCTCGAAGTCGTCGAAGCCGACGAGGGGCAGCCGCCGCCCGGCCTGCTGGAACGCGAGCAGCGCGCCGATCGTCGCGCGGTTGTTGGCGGTGAAGAGGGCGTCGGCGGAGCCGTCGCGGAGCACGGCGCCGACCTCGCGTTCGGCCTGCTCCCGGGTGTGCGCCGCGGTGATCGTGCGCGCGTCGCCGGCGCCGCCCAGCCCGGCCTCGGCGAGCGCCGCGGCGTATCCGGCGTGCCGTTCCCGGATCGTGTAGATGTCGAACGAGTCGCCGACGAAGGCGATGCGCCGGGATCCGGCGGCGGCGAGCGCGAGGGTGGCCGCGCGCGCCCCGCCCGCGTTGTCGGCGAGCACGGCGTCGGCGCCGGCGTACGGCACGGGCCGGTCGAGGAGGACCAGCGGCGGGATCGGCGCGGCGACCTCGGACCAGTCGCGGGCGACCCGCCGCGGCGGCACCACGATCAGGCCGTCCACCCGCTGCTCCATGAGCCGGTCGACGAGGCGATCGTGGCGCCGGCCGTCCTCTTCTGAGCTGGCGATCGTGACCAGGTAGCCGGCGGCGTCCGCGACGCTCTCGATGGCGCGGGCGAGCGTGGAGTAGTAGGGGTTGGCGAGGTCGCTGATGACCAGGCCGATGGTCTTGCCGGTGCGGCCGGGCCGGATGCTCGCCGCGGAGAGGTTGCGGCGGTAGCCGAGCTTCACGATCGCCGCGCTGATGCGGCCGGCGAGGTCGGGATCGATGTTCGTCTCCCCGTTGACGTGCCGCGAGACGGTCTTCAGGCTGACTCCCGCCTCGTGCGCGACATCCTTCATCGTGGGGTTGCGAAGCACCAGGTCTCTCCAGTCCGGCGGCCGGACCGCCCGTTCGCAGCCTGCCGGGCCCCGGCAGGCAGGTGCAGTGTACGTTCGCCGCGTCCTCATCGCTCGGCGGACCGCCGAGACCCGCGTCTCCCTCGCCCGGCGGACCGCCGAGACCCGCGCCCTCATCGCTCGGCGGACCGCCGAGACGTGCAGGCTCCTCGCTCAGCGGGCCGCCGAGACCACCCGTACCCCGCCCGCGGGGACCGTGATCTTGCCCTCGTGGACGGACCCGTCCAGCAGGTCGGTTCCGGCTCCGGGGACGGTGGACTCGGTGTCGCCGTGGTTGATGAGGAAGACGTACTCGTGACCGGCCGAGCGGCGGGTCACGACCTCCAGCCCGCCCGCCGGACCCCGCTGCGCGACCGCCTCCAGCAGGCGGGCGCGGGCGCCGGCGTCCAGCTCGACGCCCACGTACCAGGCCTCCCCCGCGCCCCGGGCCGCGCGCGTGATCGCCGGCGCGCCCGCGAAGTCGCCACTGAGGTAGCGGGCCGCGGCCACCGCGTCCGTCAGGTCGATCTCCTCGTGCCAGGTCGAGACCCGGGCGGGCCCCGTGACCCCATCGATCTCCACCGAGTCCGCGTCCGTCATGGGCGCGAACTCCTCCACGCGCACCCCCAGCAGCTCGCGGAACGCCCCGGGGTAACCGCCGAGCCGTACCCGGTCGAGCGGGTCGACGATGCCGGAGAAGTAGGTGACGATCACGGTCGCCCCCGCGGCCGCCGCGGCGGCGACGGCGGCCGCGTCCTGGTCGGAGACCAGGTAGAGCATGGGCACGACGATCAGCCGGTAGCCCGACAGGTCGGCCGACGGCGGCACGACGTCGACGGTGACGCCCGCCTCCCACAGGCTCCGGTACCAGCCGAGGGCGGACTCCGCGTAGGACAGGCCGTTGTGCGGATGCGACTCCCGCTCGGCAGCCCACCACGACTCCTCGGAGAACAGCAGCGCGCAGTCCGCCACGACCCGGGTCCCGAGCACTCCGGCGCAGGAACTCAGCTCCGCGCCGAGCGCCGCCACCTCCCGGAACTTCCGGCTGCCGGCGCCGGCGTGCGGCAGCATCGCGGAATGGAACCGCTCGGCGCCGGCCCTGGCCGCCCGCCACTGGAAGAAGCAGATCCCGTCGGCCCCGCGGGCGACGTGGGCGAACACGTCCCGCCTGAGCTGCCCGGGGCGCTTGGCGGGGTTGACGGAACGCCAGCTCGTGGCGCCGGCGGCGGTCTCCATGAGCAGCCACGGATCGCCCTTCGACAGGCCGCGCGCGCGGTCGGCCGAGAACGACAGCTCGACGTGCGCGTCAGGCGCCGGCCGCAGGTAGTGATCGCTCGCGACGAGGTCCAGGTCGGCGGTCCACGAGCTGTAGTCCATGTTCTTCCCGGCGTCGAAGAGCACCATGTTCGTGGTGATCGGCACGCCCGGGGTGACCCGCCGCAGCACGGCGATCTCCGCTCTCAGCTGCTCGCGGAGCTGGTCGGAGCTGAACCGGTCGAAGTCCAGCACCTGCGTGGGGTTCGAGTCCGTGAACGTGAGCCTCGGAGGCTGGATCTCCTCCCACGCCGAGTACGTCTGGCTCCACGCTGCGGTCGTCCAGGCGGCGTTCAGGTCGTCGAGCGAGCCCTGGTAGCGCTCCTTCAGCCAGGCCCGGAAGGCCACGGCGCTCGCCTCGCCGTAGCAGCGCGAATTGTGGCCGCCGAGCTCGTTGGAGACGTGCCACAGCGCGAGAGCGGGGTGCTCGCCGTAGCGTGCCGCCATCTTCTCCACCAGCGCGAGCGAGTGCTCGCGATAGACCCGCGACGACGGCGACCAGGCCTGGCGTCCGCCCTGCGACATCGTCCGCCCGTGCCGATCGACGGGCAGCACCTCCGGGAAGCGGGTGGTCAGCCACGGCGGCGGCGAGGCGGTGGCCGTGGCGAGGTCGACGGCGATGTCGTTCGCGTGCAGGAGGTCGAGCACGCGGTCGAGCCATTCGAAGTTCCAGCGGCCGGGCGCCGGTTGCAACGTCGACCAGGCGAAGACGCCGACCGTGACGAGGTTGACCCCGGCCGCGCGCATCAGCCGCGCGTCCTCGTGCCACACGCTCTCGTCCCACTGCTCGGGGTTGTAGTCGCCGCCGAAGGCCATGGGTTCGCCGCCGAACCGGGCCACGACGTTGGCGGGCCACCGGATCCATTCAGCCGTCACGCGCTCTTCTCCTCACCGTCAGGCCGCGGGGTGATCAGACTAGCGGCTTGAGACAACGTTGTTTTAGAGTGATCCCGCGTAAGCGGCTCGCAGCCCGTCCTGGCACGACTGCCGCGGTGATCGGGCACCCACCCGCCGCGGCTGACCTCCGGCGCCGCCCGTGGACGACATCGAGGGAGTGGATCGTGGCGGAGTTCGACGGCAAGGTCGCCATCGTCACCGGTGGGCACAGCGGCATCGGGCGGGCCACGGCCCGGCTGCTCTCGGCGCGCGGCGCGACGGTCGTGGCCGCGGGCATGCCACCGACAGGCGGCGCCGACGCTCCGCTTCCGGGCGTCGAGCACGTCGAGCTCGACGTCACCGACGAGAGCGCCACCGCGCGGCTGGTCGAGCACGTCGCCGCCGCGCACGGCGGGCTGGACATCGTCGTGGCCGCCGCCGGGATCCAGCGCTACGGCACCGCGGCGGAGACCGGCGCCGACGAGTGGAACGAGGTGCTCGCCGTCAACGTGACCGGCGCCTTCCACGCCGTCAAGCACGCGCTGCCGCACCTGCGCGCCCGCGGGGCGGGCTCGATCGTGATCGTCTCCTCTGTTCAGGCCTTCGTCACCCAGAGCGCCGTCGCCGCGTACACCACCAGCAAGGGGGCGCTCAACGCCCTGGCCCGCTCGATCGCGATCGACGAGGCGAAGAACGGGATCAGGGCCAACACCGTCTGCCCCGCGTCGGTGGACACCCCGATGCTGCGGGCCTCGGCCCGCGCCTTCTCCGACGGCACCGACCAGGGCGCTCAGGAGCTGGTCGAGTCGTGGGGACGCATGCACCCGATGGGGCGGGTGGCACGGCCGGAGGAGGTCGCCGAGGCCGTCGCCTTCCTGGCCGGTGACCGCGCCAGCTTCGTCACCGGCGTCGCGCTGCCCGTCGACGGCGGGCTGCTGGCCAACGCCGCGGTGGTGCTCCCCGGATGAACATGAGGATCGAGGTCGCGGTTCCCGGCAGGGCCCGGGTGGGCGAAGGACCGGTGTGGGACGCCGGGACCGGCCGCCTGCACTGGGTCGACATCCCCGCCGGCCACCTCCACACCAGTGACCCGGCCACCGGCCGGACCAGCAGCGTCGAGTTGCCGACGCTGGTCGGCGCCGCGGTGCCCCGGCGCGGTGGAGGCTTCGTCGCCGCGACGCGCGAAGGGTTCGCGACCGTCGAGCCCGACGGGTCGATGACCGTACGGCGCGCGATCCTGCCCGACGGGGAGCGCATGAACGACGCCAAGTGCGACCGGCACGGGCGGTTCTGGGCCGGCAGCACCGCGATGGACTTCGAGCCCGGCAAAGGCGCGCTGCACGTCCTCATGCCGGACTGGACGAGCCGCGTCGTCCTCGACGACCTGGCCCTGCCCAACGGGCTCGACTGGAGCCCCGACGGGCGCACCTTCTACCTCGCCGACAGCATCGCCGGCGAGATCTCGGCGTTCGACAGCGAACCCGGGTCCACCGCCATCAGCCGGCGACGCACGCTGTTCCGGATCCCCGCGCGCTCCGGGATGCCGGACGGCCTCACCGTCGACGCGGCGGGCTGCCTGTGGGTCGCGGTCTGGGGCGGCGACCGCCTGGCCCGCATCTCGCCGGACGGAGACCTGCTCGGCGAGATCCCCATGCCCGTGCACCAGCCGTCCTCGTGCGCGTTCGGCGGGCCCCGCCTCGACGTCCTGTACGTCACCTCGGCCAGGGAAGGGCTCGACCTGCCCGACGACGACCCCGCCGGATCGGTGTTCGCCCTCGACCGGCCGGGCGCCGTCGGCAGGCCCTCGACGGCGTTCGCCGGCTGAGCCCGGGGCCGTCAGCCGGGCAACCAGCTGTATACCAGGACCTTGTTGAACAGGTCGTCCTCGACGGCGATCTGGTACGAGCCGTCCGACCGCTTGACGGCGTTCAGGCCGTACGGGATGTCGACCCAGCCGGTGCGCGAGACCCCGCCGACGTTCGCGCCCGGCAGCCAGTTCCCGGCCGCCGCCCCGTCGGCGGCCCGCCAGGCCCACACCTGGCCGCGGGTGGTCACCCCGCAGCTGAAGAGGTAGTCGCCGGCCAGGGCCCAGGACACCGTGGTGACGGGCGGCGTCGCCGACACGTTCCACGGCAGCAGGATGGTCCAGGTCGGCGTGGTGTTGCCGGTGCTCCACCGGTCGTAGCGGGCCAGGACCTTGCCGCACTCCTTCCAGTACGCGTTCTCGAACGGCTGGGCGGCGGTGTACCCGGACATGTACATGACGTCCGTGGCGACCTCGTAGTGCAGCCGCCGGACGTTGGTGAACGGCTGCGGCAGGGGTGACGTCACCCGGCTCGTGTAGTCGTACATCGGGTTGGCCTGAGCGTCGAAGCCCTGCAGCGGGTAGCGGCGCAGGTTGCGGTCGCCGCCCTCCCAGATGTCGCCGCGGTCGTCCACGAACCACACCCAGCAGTTGCCCGGGGAGTTCGCGCCGGTCCCGGTCGTGATGTACTCGTCGGCGGTGAACTTCCCGTCGCCGTTCTTGTCCCGCCAGATCCACTCGCCGGACGCGGGCTGGTACGGCGGCCAGGTCGGGTCGTCGCCGGTCCAGTGGGCCTTGAAGACGGCGCCGGACGGCTTGGCGATCTCGCCCTCGTAGCGGTAGATGAGCAGGTGCGAGCAGTACATGCCGGTGGCGTACATGTACAGCCGGTTGTTGTTGAGCCGCCTGAGGAACGGCGAGCTGACGTGGTGCTGGTGCCCGGTCAGGAACAGCCGCGGGTCCTGCGGGTACTTCACGGAGTCCAGGGAGTAGCCCACCCAGGTCGCGTTGCTGCCTGGCGGTTTGGTGTAGTCCATCCGGTAGTGGTTCTGCTGGCTGAAGACGTCCCGCCCGTCCGTGGCCGGGTCGAAGTCGGCCGTGGTCACGAACTCGGCGCCCATCAGCTGCCACACCAGGTTCCCGCTCGGGCCGTACTTGCGCAGCCACGTTCCGAACTCGCACATCGCGACGTACACGTTGCCCGCCGAGTCGCCGCCGACCCCGGTGATGCCGAACAGCTTGTCCGGCCTGACCAGCCCGGGGTTGCCCGCGCCGATGCCGCCGGCCTGGCCCAGGCTCCTGGCCTTCGTCGGCGTGGCCGCGGACAGGCCGGTGTAGGTGTGCACCTGGCGCAGCGGGCCGTTGTCGCCGACGAGCAGGTTGCGGTCGCGGTCGATCGCGAGCGAGGTGGGGATCCAGTCCGGCGACGGGCCGGCGATGGTGCCGGGCAGCGCCGCGCCGGTGTTGGAGAAGTGCAGGATCTGCGCGGGTCTGGCGGGATCGACGTGCCAGAAGTGGCCGTCGTTGGTGTCCCTGGTCACGTTGGCGACGACCCAGATCTCGCCGCTCGTCCTGTCGACCGCCACGGCGCCCGGCTGGTTGACGCTCCACGTACGCGTCAGCGCGCCCGTCGTGGCGTCGAAGACCATGACGCGGTTCCTGGTCCGGTCGGTGGCGATCACCTGGGTGTCGGTCGCGGCCGCGGCGGCGGGCGGGCTGCCGACGTCGAACGTCAGCGACGTGGCGACGCCGGCCAGCGTGAACGCGGTCAGGCCGGTGCCGATCGACAGGTAGGCGTTGGTGCTGTTGACGGCGACCGCGTCCCCGTTGGCGCGGGGGCAGTTGCCCGTCATGTGAGCGTCCTTGTAGACGCCGGCGTAGTTGCCCGCCTCGTCCCAGAAACTGACGGTGTAGATCGTCCCGTCGGGCGTGACCGCCATGTTGAACACGAAGTCCTGCACCCACTCGGTGGCACCGGAGAAGGTGTTCCCCACCCAGGAGGTGGTGACGTTCGGGGCGGCGGCCCGCGCCGGTCGCTCCCCGGCGAACAGCGTGGTGAACAGGACGGCGCCGCCGCCCTGGACGAGGACCTGCCGGCGGGTGATGTGGGGTTTGTCGTCCATGGCCAGAATCCTTTGTTCCAGGCGATGGGAATGGTCAAGTGAACGTTCACTCGACCCAGAATGACGTTAAGATCGCATTACTGCGGTGTCAACGGCTTGTAATGTGCCGGGATCCGACATATCGTCACGTGAACGTTCATGGCGAGGAGACGCGATGGCAGGCCGGCCGACCATGCGCGACGTCGCGGCGCGCGCCGGAGTCTCGCACCAGACCGTCTCGCGGGTGGTGAACGGGGAGCCGTCGGTCACCGAGCCCGTCCGGCAGCGCGTGGTCGCGGCCATGACCGCGCTCGGCTACCGGCCCAGCGCCGGCGGGCGCGCCATGGCCCGCGGCCGCACCGAGGTCGTGGGGCTGGTGGTGCCGCACGACCCGGGGTTCACCTTCGCCAACGACCACCTGATGCGCCTCATCGGCGGCGCGGAGCAGGAGGTGGCCGCGCGCGGTCACGGGCTGCTGCTGTCCACCCGCGAGGCGGCCGGCGACGCGGCCTCCGCCTACCGCCGCTTCGACCGGCGACGCCTGGTCGACGGGCTGCTCGTAGAGGGCGGCGCCGGGCTGCGCGCGCTGTCCGGCCTGCTCGCGCAGGGCTACCCGACCGTAGTGATCGGGTACGCCGAGGACGACCTGCCCATGGTCCACCCCGACGACGAGGGCGGCGCCTACGCCGTCACCCAGCACCTGCTGGCCCTCGGCCACCGCCGGATCGGCGTCGTCGACGGGGCGGCGGAGAACCGCCTGGCCATGGCCGCCCGGCTGCGCGGCGTCGAGCGCGCGTTCGCCGACGCGCGGCTCGCCCCTTCCGCCGAGCTGACGGTCCGCGGGGACTTCACCGTCGAGTCCGGCTACACCGCCGCCGGGCTGCTCTTCGACCGCCCCGACCCACCGACCGCGGTCTTCGCGTTCAACGACGGCATGGCCCTCGGGGTGCTGCGCTGGCTGCGGGAACGCGGACGCGCCGTGCCTGGTGACGTCTCGGTCGCCGGATTCGACGACACGTCTGCCGGTGCCTTGTCCGAGCCGCCTTTGACGAGTGTCGCGCTGCAGAGCGTGGACCTGGGACGGCGCGCCGCCCAGATCCTCCTCGACCTGCTGGACGGCAAACAACCGGCCGAACGCCGCACCGTGATACCCAGCCGCCTCATGGTCCGCCACTCCACCGCACCCCCGCCCCCCCTCCCCACCACCCCCGTAACCGGCACCCCCTCATCACCACCCCCGTAACCGCCACCGGCCGCCGTTCGCCCCCACCGCCACCATCACCGTCGCCCCCACCACCGCCGTAACCATCGCCACCGCCTCTCCACCGCACCACAACCGCCGCCACCGCCACCGCCACCATCACCTTTCCTCACCGCCACCGCCCCCGGCGTCGCCTCACTCACCATCACCGCCGCCCCCGCCCCCTCCCTCCGCTGTTGCCGTGGCCTCCGCCGTCGCCTTCGCTGGCGCCGTTGCCCCCGTCACCGGGAAAGGACTCCCTGCGCCCATGACCACCAACCCCCGGCTCTCCCGCGCCGAAGACGCCACCCGCGGGCGCGGGCCACCTCCACCTCCGCCTCCGCCAACCCCTTCACCCCGACAAGGCGTCCCCCACCCGGCGGTAAAGTTGTCCGCACGAGACAACGACGGCACCAGCTCGGGGCCACCGACCTGGAAGGGGCCGCACCCAGGTGAGCACGCCCAGCGCGGAACGGAGCGGGCCGCGCCGCCCGACGATGACCGACGTCGCCCGGCTGGCCGGCGTCAGCCTGAAGACCGTCTCTCGCGTGGTCAACAACGTGCCCACCGTCGATCGGGAGCTGGCCGACCGGGTCACGAGCGCGGTGGCGGAGCTGGGCTTCCGGCGCAACGACATGGCCAGAAACCTGCGCGCGGGCAACACCTCGGCCACCGTCGGCCTGCTGATCGAGGACCTGGCCAACCCGTTCTACGCCGGCATCGCCGCGGCGGCGGCACAGTACGCCCTCGAACACGACACGATGCTCATCACGGCCAGCTCCGAGGAGGACGCCGGGCGGGAGCGCGCCCTGCTGCTGGAGATGTGCCAGCGGCGGGTGGACGGCCTGCTGGTGGTCCCGGCCGGCGACGCCGACCACGTCTACCTGCGCCCCGAGATCGAGCGCGGCACGCCGGTGGTCTTCCTGGACCGTGCGCCGCGCAACCTGCTGGCCGACACGGTCCTGATCGACAACGCGGGCGGGGCCCGGAAGGCCATCGAGCACCTGGTGGCCGCCGGGCACGAACGCATCGGCGTCATCTCGGACTGGCTGAGCATCTCCACGATGGCCGAACGGCTCTCCGCCGCGCAGGAAGCGCTGGAGCTGGCCGGGGTGCCGTACCGGGCGGACCTGATCAAGTACGGCCTGCACACCGTTCCCGACGCCGAGGCCGCGGTCGCGGAGATGCTGGCCGGACCTGAGCCGCCGACCGCGATCTTCGCCCTGAACAACCGCCTCACGCTCGGTGCCCTCGGCGCACTCGACAACCACCTGAGGCCGGCCACCCACGCCGGAATGAGCACCCACCCAGCCCCGGCCACCCACGTCGGAATGAGCACCCGCCCAACCCCGGGTGCCCGCGGTGGGATGGGCGGGTGGCCGGGGTCGGGTGGTGGCGTGGGCGGGGCGGTCGAGCTGGTCGGGTTCGATGACTTCGAGACGGCGGCGTTCGTGCCGTGGCGGCTGACCGTCGTGTCCTACGACGTGCGCGAGATCGGCCGGATGGGTGCCGAGCTGCTGTTCAGGCGCATCGCCGGGGACAGGTCACGGCCGCGGAAGGTCGTCGTTCCCACCGAGCTCGTCGTGCGTAGCGCGGGCTGAGCCCGCGTCCCCGCGAAGATCCTCGTCGTGCCATGAGGCTCTAGACAACGTTGTCTCAACGTGATTATGGTTCCCCCAACCCTTCGAGAGGAGCGGCGATGGCGAACCTCGCCGACCCGCGTCGGCTGTGGGCCGACGGCAGCGCGATTGACGTGCACGGTGTCACCGTGACGCGCCTGACCGCAGGCCCCTCCCCCAGCGTGCCCGCCACCGGGGGCGACGCCGTCGTCGAGGTCGTCGGAGTG
Organism: Nonomuraea sp. NPDC005650; assembly: GCF_040605375.1. Lineage (NCBI taxonomy): Bacteria > Bacillati > Actinomycetota > Actinomycetes > Streptosporangiales > Streptosporangiaceae > Nonomuraea > Nonomuraea sp. NPDC005650. The sequence continues at coordinate 171,064 of NZ_JBEXCR010000012.1, read as the reverse complement.
GCGTCTGAGACAACGTTGGTACGGATGGACACCCCGCTCCACGGCGCCACCGGCTTCTGGCACCCCGCTGCCGGCTGGGAACGGCACCTTGCGGCGGACTGGATGGCGACCGGCCGGCGCACCGTCGGCCTCGTCGACTCCACGCCGCTCGGCTGCCTCTACGACGACGCGGGCCGCGCGGTCCTGGGATTCGCCACGGACCGCCTCGTTCGCACGACCCGGCTCAGGTTCGGCGTCGGGGAGCGGACCGGGCGGTTCGGCGTCTGGCTCGCGATGGACCTGGGTCCCGGCGAGCTCTGCCGCATCCGGATCGCACTCCCGGGCGCGGCGGTCGCGGAGACGGTGCGATCGCTGGCGCGCTGGCAGTCCGGCGCCGCTGCGCTTCCGGCCCCTGAGGCCGGACGCCTCCCCGCGTACTCGACCTGGTACTCCTACCACCAGGAGGTCAGCGCGGCCGCCATCGAGGCGGAGGCCGAGCTCGCGGCCGGGCTGGGGTGCGGGCTCCTCATCCTCGACGACGGCTGGCAGCGCGGCGCGTACGGCGGGGGTTACGCGGGCTGCGGCGACTGGGAGCCCGACCTGGAGAAGTTCCCCGACTTCGGCGCGCACGTCGAGACCGTGCACGGCCTCGGTATGAAGTACCTGGCCTGGATCGCGCCGCTGCTCCTCGGCGACGACAGCGCGGCCCGCGACCGGCTGGCCGCCTTCGCGCCGCACGCCAGGCCGGAGTGGCGCTGCCACGTCCTCGATCCCCGACACGAAGAGGTCCGGCGCTTCGTCGTCGACACCTGCGTCCGGCTCGTCGACCGGTACGGCCTGGACGGCCTCAAGATCGACTTCCTGGACGCCGCCATGGTGTACGCCGAAGACGGCCCCCGCCGGGAGGCGGGTATCGGTTCCGGAGAAGTCTCCCGTCCCGATGACGGCGCCGGTCCCGAGGGCGACGCCCGTCTCGATGACGACACCGGTCTCGGAAGCGATGCCCGCCTCGGAGGCCGCGCCCATCCCGAGGAAGGCGCCGGGTCCGAGGACGGTGCCGCTCTCGGAGGCGACACCCGGCCCGAGGGCGGTGCCCGGCCCGAGGGAAGCGACCACCCCGAGAAGCGCGACCGTCCCGACAAGAGTGTTGATGTCGGTGAGGCGATGTGGGCCCTGCTCGCCGAGCTCCGCGACAAGCTGCGGGCCGTCCGCGGGGCGGACCTGATGATCGAGCTGCGCCAGCCGTACGCCGGCCCCGCCATGCTGCAGTTCGGCAACCTGCTGCGCGCGGGCGACTGCCCGGCCGACGCGGTCGGGAACCGTGTCAGGACCCTGGACCTTTCCGCCGTCGGTCGGGAAAGCGCTGTCCACTCCGACATGCTCATGTGGGACCCCCAGGCGTCGCCGCAGGTCGCGGCCCGCCAGCTGCTCTCCGTCCTGCACGCCGTCCCGCAGATCTCCATGCCCCTCGCCCACCTGCCCGCCGCCCACCGCGCGATGGCCGGATTCTGGCTCGCGTTCTGGCGGGAGCACCGCGACGTCCTGACCCGCGGCGCGCTGGACGCGGGGCGACCCGACGAGCTCCACCCGGTGGTCATCGCCCGCGACGCCACGCGCGCCGTGGTCGTCTACCACGCCGGGAACCATGCGGCCACGCTGGACCCCTCCCCGTTCGACGAGATCGCCGTGGTCAACAACACCGGCGCGGAACGCGTCCTCCTCGACCTCACTCACCCCGCCGCGGTCCGTCTCGACGTCCGGGACGCCTGCGGCACCTCGGTCCGCTCCGAGACCGCGCGCCTGGAACCCGGCCCGCGGTGGCTGGCCGTCCCGCCGTCCGGCCTGTGCCTGATCAGGCCGGCCTGACCCCCCGTTATGGAGGCCCCTCCATGTCCGACCCCAAGCAGATCACCCGCCGCCAGGTCATGCGGTACGGCGCCGCCACCGCCGTCGGCCTGGCCTGGCTCGGCCCCGTCACGCGGGCGGCGGCCGACGCCACGACCGCGGCCGCCCCGCCGCTGGTCGAGGTCAACTACGCGGACCCCACCGGCCTGTACGCGATCGACGCCGCGGGCACCGCGTCCCCGGTGCTGACCGTGACGTTCAACAGCCCCGCCGCGCTGAGCGGCACCATCGCCTGGTCGGTGTCCGCCCGCGGCACGCAGGAGGCCGGCCAGGGACGGGCCGACTTCACGGCGCCCGCCGGGCAGGCGAGCACGACGAGCGTCCCGCTGGGCACGCTCGACCCCGACTACTACGCGGTCGCGGTCACCGTCACCGACGCGGCGGGCACGCAGTTACTCAAGGAGACGCACGGTCTCGGCGTCCTGCGCCCGACGATCCAGGGCCGGCGCCCGGGCTCCTGCTTCGGCATGGGGATCCGCGGGGAATCGGCTCCCCTGGTCACCAGGCAGATCGCACAGCGCATCGGCGTGAAGTGGACGCGCGGGGTCTTCTCCGTGCTGCCCGACACCGTAAGCCCGTCCCGCGGCGTGTTCTGGGGCCAGGCGGACATCGACCGGGCCCGCGCCGAGGTCGCGGAGTGGCACGGTTACGGCATCGAGCCCACCGGGTTCATCAACTACAACATGTCGTGGAACGTCCAGCCCGGGGCGGACGGCAAGCCCGTCCGGCCGCACCAGAACCGCCCGAAGGACATGGTGGCGCAGGCCGACATGGTCTACCACGCGATCGCCCCGCTCCAGGACCTCGTCAAGAACTGGGAGGTGTGGAACGAGCCGTGGGTGCACGGCTGGGCCTGGCAGACCGGCGACGCCCAGGACTACCGGGACATGACGAAGCTGATCTGGGACCGCGTGAAGCCGGAGTTCCCCGACGTGAACCTGCTCGGCGGGGGCTCGGTCAGCTACAACCGCGACATCGTGTACGCCAAGGGCTCCAAGGACACCGGCTACATCGACGGCTCGGTGAACCACGCCTACGGCTACCCGGACGCCACGCAGTACGCGATGGCCAAGACCCAGATCAAGATGGACCGGCTCTGGTCCAGGACCGGCGGCCGGGCCGGGCAGTGGCAGACCGAGCTCGGCACCGCGGAGGTGCACTCCTTCCCCGGCCTGCCGCCGAACGAGGCCGGGTACGCCGTGGCCAGGACGCTCGCCCCGACCCATCTGCTGCACCTGCTCGCCGGGGCCGAGGAGGACTCGCCGATCCGGATCTTCTGGTTCTCGCTGTGCTACGACAAGCCGTACTCCGGCCAGGAGTTCAACATCTACGACATCAAGACCAAGAGCCCGCGGCCCGCGGTCGTCGCCTACGCCACGATGACCGGGCTGCTGGAGGACTGCGAGCTGCTCACCGAGCTGTATCCGAAGGCGAGGTCGACCTGGGGCTTCCTCTTCAAGGCCGCCGACGGCCGGGGCCGCGCCGCGGTCTACGCCGACCAGCTCTTCGACGGCACGATGGAGCACCCCGACGCCGGGTACAAGGGCACCCTGACACTGCACCGCGCGCTCGGCGTCCGGGTCTACGACTACCTGGGCCGCCTGCTGTTCGACGGCAAGGCGCCGCGGACCACGCTGAAGCTGTCGCCGTGGGAGGTGCTGTACTTCGACAGTGACCTGAGCCCGGACGAGCTCAAGGTGGCGCTCACCACCGGCGCGGCGTTCGCCTACGACACGCCGATGGCGATCACGCCGCTGCCGTTCACGAAGCCGGTCGGGCCGGACGGCACCCTCGACGTCCGGGTCGAGAACGTCTCCCCGCACACCCTCCACGCCGTGCTCCGCGTCACCGCGCCGGAAGGGTGGACGCTTGCTCGCCGGGACAACGTTGTCCCAAGGCTGAAGCCCGGTGAGACGCGCGTCGTCTCGATCCCGGTCGTCTCCGCGCGGACGGATCCGGCCAACCGCTACTCCGTCGGCTTCGAGGCCACGATCCTGGGCCGGCCCGGTTTCCGCCAGACCGGGTCGCGGACCGTCCAGGTCGCCCACGCCCCGTTCAGGACCATCACGGTCGGGGCCGCCGCGAGCCAGTGGGACGGGGTCGTGCCGGTGACGATGACCGCCGGCGCCAAGGAGTACGCCTTCCAGACCGCCTGGGACGCCGGCTTCCTGCACTTCCGGGCCCAGGTCCAGGACGACCTGCAGCTGTCGAACGACCCGTTCGCGGTCAACGGCTACCTGTTCCCCTTCAAGGCCGACAGCATCCAGCTCGCCTTCGACGCGGTGCGGGACAAGACAGAGGACCTGCTCGCCGGGGACCCGCACTACGACAAGGCGATGCGCTCGATCTCGCACCTGTTCGTGGCGACGCTGGCCAAGGGCGGCCTCCCCGAGCTGCACCGCCAGCTCGCCCCCGGCACCAACTACCAGACCTACTACCCCACCAACGCGCCGCTCCCGACGCCGCTGGGCACGATGGACGCCCACCCGGACTCCGGCTCCGAGGGCCGGATCCAGGTGACGCGGGACGAGGCCGCGAAGGTCACCACGTACGAGGTCGCGCTGGCCTGGGACCAGCTGCCCGAGCTGGCCGCGGCGGTCAGGGCGCTGCCGGAGGGGTCGGTCCACGAGGCGACCATGGGCGTCCAGGTCCAGGACAGCGGGACGGGCGGCCAGGGCACCACGTACTGGACCGCGCAGAACGAGGCCCCCGCGTCGGGCTGCTACAACTTCGCGCCCTTCTGGTCCAGCGGCGCGCAGTTCACCGGCGGGCGCGTCGACACCCGCTGGGGCATCGGCCGCTAGCCCGTCCACCGGGCAAAGCCACCGGGCAAAGGGAGCCCGGCCGCCAGACCGTCCACCCGCAAAGGGAGCAAAGCACATGAACGACATCCCGGACCCGCCGTGGGCGGACGGCTCGGGCCTGCGGATCACCGGGGTCAGGACCGTCCTCACCGCGCCGGCGGGCACGACCCTGGCCGTCGTCCGCGTGGACACCAGCGAACCCGGCCTGTACGGGCTCGGCTGCGCCACGTTCACGCAGCGGGCCAAGGCCGTGCGCACCGCGGTCGACGAGTACCTGGCGCCGCAGCTGATCGGCCGCGACCCGGCCGACATCACCGACATCGCCGCCACGCTCCACCTCAGCGGCTACTGGCGGTCGGGGCCGGTGCTCAACAACGCGCTGTCCGGCGTCGACATGGCGTTGTGGGACATCAAGGGAAAGGCCGCGGGGCTGCCCGTGTGGCAGCTGCTCGGCGGGCGCTGCCGTACGGCGGTGCCGCTCTACACCCACGCGGCCGGGGCCGACGCGAAGGCCGTCGCCGACGAGGTGCGGCAGTGGCTCGACGCGGGCTACCGGTACGTGCGCTGCCAGGTCGCCGTGCCCGGCGGCGGCACGTACGGCGCGCCGAGCGCCGCCGGCCCGGCGAGCGCGCGGCCGCCGCTGACCCCGGGCGCGTGGGACCCCGCCGCGTACCGGCGCACGGTGCGCGGGCTGTTCGACCACCTTCGCGGCGAGGTGGGCGCGGAGGTGGAGCTGATCCACGACGTGCACGAGCGGGTGCACCCGACCGAGGCCGTGCGCCTGGCCAAGGACCTGGAGCCGTACGACCTGTTCTACCTCGAGGACCCCGTGGCGCCCGAGGACCTCGACTGGCTGCGCGCGATCCGCGCCCAGTGCGCCACGCCGATCGCGATCGGCGAGCTGTTCGTCAACCCGGCCGAATACCGGCCGGTGGTCGCCGAGCGGCTGTGCGACTTCATCCGGGTGCACATCTCCGCGATCGGCGGCCTCACCCCGGCCTGGCGGCTGGCGAACCTGGCCGAGGCGTTCGGCGTGCGCACCGCCTGGCACGGCCCCGGCGACGTCTCGCCGGTCGGCCACGCCGCCAACCTCGCCCTGGACCTCGCGAGCCCGAACTTCGGGGTCCAGGAGCAGCACCTGTTCGGCGAGCGGGTACGGGAGGTCTTCCCGGGCTGCCCCGAGATCCGCGACGGCTACCTGTGGCCGAGCGAGCGCCCCGGGCTCGGCGTCGACCTCGACGAACGCCTGGCCGCGAAGTATCCCCCGGCCGCCACCACCGCCTGGCGTCCGCCCCGGAGAGCCGACGGCGCTCTCCAGCGGCCGTGATCCATCCCCCAAGGAGCACTTTCATGAGAACCCGTCTGCCGGTCGCCGTGGCGATCGTCCTCACCCTCGCCGGCTGCACCACCGGCAACTCCTCCTCCGCCCCCACCAACACCACGCTGACCGTCGCCCAGTGGACGAACCCGGGCGCCATCGAGTTCACCAAGCAGCTCAACGCCAAGTTCGAGAAGGCGCACCCGGGCGTCACCGTCAAGCTGCAGAGCACCGCGACCGCCAACGGCGCGTGGGCCCAGCTGTCCAACAGCCTGCTGCAGGCCAAGTCGGTGGACGTGCTGGCCAGGTTCGCCCCGACGCAGGGAGGCTTCCCGCCCGAGTTCACCAAGATCCAGCCCGCCGGGGCCGCCGCGCTCATCACGGCGGGCCAGCTCACCGACCTCAAGGACCAGCCGTTCATGAAGAACTACGACGCGGCCACGCAGGCCGCGGCCGTGGGCCACAAGGGCGGCGTGTACGGAGTCATGGCCGCCAGCTACGCCGCGGCCGGGGCGATCTGGTACAAGAAGGACCTGCTCGCCCAGTACGGCATCGCCGTGCCGACCACGTTCCAGGAGTTCCTGGACGCCTGCGAGAAGCTCAAGCAGGCGGGCAAGACGCCGATCTTCCTGTCGGGCAAGGTCGGCATGCAGGGCGGCATCTGGCAGGGCATCGAGAACCAGCTGCTGATGAAGGGCCGCGCGGCCGGCGAGTCGGTGCAGGTCTCGGCCGACCGTGCGAAGGCGTTCTGGGACGGCACGCAGCAGTGGACCGACCCGATCTACAAGGAGGTCGGCGCCCGCTACGCCAAGGTCATGCAGTACGTCGTGCCTGCCGCCTCGGGCATCGACCAGCAGACCGCGCCCGGCGTGTGGGCGGTCAAGACCGACGACTACCCCTTCCTGGTCGACGGCTCCTGGGACGGCCTGACCATCCAGCAGGCCAACCCGAAGCTGAATCTGGGCTTCTTCACGCTGCCCGGCACCGACGACCCGGCGGCCAACCGGGTGGCGTTCAAGCCCGACCTGACCTGGGTCGTCCCGGCCTCGGCGCCGCACAAGGACCTGGCCATGCAGTGGCTGGCGATGTTCTCCGAGCCGGAGAACTACCAGCAGTGGCTCAAGCTGACCGGCTCGCTCTCGGCGCAGCCCGCGCTGCAGAACACCGGCCTGCCCTGGATGGACTGGTTGAACGCGCACGGCGCCGACTCGTTCACCCAGCTGACGCCGCCGTGGACCCCGGCGGGCGCGCCGCCGGACGCCGCTGGGCCCGACTTCTACAAGCTCGCGCCGATCGGCCCCGACAGCCTGGAGACGATCCTGTCCCGCTCGGCCTCCGCCTACGCCAAGTCGGCAGGCCGGTGACGTGGCGAGCAATCCCTTCGGAACCCGGCGTACCCGGCGGTGGATCCCGTGGGCGAGCATCGCGATCCCCGGGATCGGGTGGCTGCTGTTCGGGCTCTACCCGTCGCTGGCCACCATCGGATACTCCTTCACGCAGTACTCCGGGCTGCCGGGCACGCCGCTCAACTTCTGCGGACTGTGCAACTACACCTCGGCGTTCACCGCGCTGTCGGCGCAGGTGTGGGAGTCGCTGCAGGTCACGCTGATCTACGTGGTCGGCGTGACCGTGCTGCAGAACCTCGTGGGCCTGGGGCTGGCGCTGCTGCTCAACCGCCCGGGGCGCTCGTACACGATCTACCGCGCGCTGATCTTCATGCCGCAGATCTTCTCGGTCGCGGTCGTCGCCACGATGTTCGCGCTGATCCTCGACCCGGTCACCGGCCCGGCCGAGAAGGCGTGGCAGGCGGTCTTCGACAGCGCGACGGCGTTCCTGGGCGACAGCTCACTGGCGCTGCCCTTGGTGATGCTGGTCAACATCTGGATGTTCGCCGGGTACACGATGCTGATCTACATCGCGGGCCTGCGCAACGTCCCCAAGCCGGTCTACGAGGCGGCGGCGCTGGACGGGGCCGGTCGGTGGCGGTCGTTCCTGCACGTGACGTGGCCGCTGCTGGCCCCCGCCACGACCGTCAACATCTTCCTCACCGCGATGGGCGCGCTCGGCGAGTACGCGCTGATCCTCGTCATGACCGGCGGCAACTTCGGCACCAAGACGCTGGGGCTGTACATGTTCGACTCCGCGTTCGGCGGCACCAGCCAGCTCGGCTACGGCTCGATGCTGGCGATGCTGCAGTTCGCCCTCACCGTGGTGATCGGCGGCACGCTGCTGTTCACGCTGCGCAGGCGGGAGATCCAGCTGTGAGGGCGACAGGCCGCAACCTGCTCTGCTTCGCGATCGCGGCGGTGCTGTTCGCGGCGCCGCTGGTCTACATGTTCCTCCAGTCGTTCAAGACGTTCACCGGCTTCCTTCAGGATCCGACGGGCCTGCCGAACCCGTGGACGCTGGAGAACTTCGGCGAGGCCTGGACCCAGGGCGACTTCGGCCGGCAGATGCTCAACAGCCTGGTCTACGCCGTCATCCCGGACACGGTCACGCTGATCCTGGGCGTCTTCCTCGCGTTCCCGGTCTCGCGCGGCTACTTCAAGCGCTCCAACATGGTCTACGCCTTCTTCGTCTTCTCCGGGTTCCTGCCCGGCGGCCTGATCCCGCTGTTCATCGAGGCGCAGGCGCTGGGCCTGTACAACAGCATGCCGGGCTACCTGATCCTGACCAGCCTGTCCGGCGCCGGGTTCTTCTTCTTCGTCGGCTACATCAAGGGCATCCCGAAGGAGATCGACGAGGCGGCGGCGCTGGAGGGCTGCGGCTACGTCCGCTTCATCTTCACGATCATCATCCCGCAGATGAAGCCGGCGCTGGCCACGTTCGCCATCTTCGGGTTCGTGCACGCCTGGAACAACCTGATCCTGCCGCTGGTCATGCTGTCGGACCAGCAGCTGTGGCCGGTGACCCGGGGGCTGTACTCCTTCTTCGGCGAGCACACCCAGAACTGGCCGCTGATCGCGGCGGGCACGTTCATCGTCGCGGCGCCGATCCTGCTGCTGTTCGTGACGCTCCAGCGGTACCTGGTGGAGGGCGTCGCGGGCGGCGCGGCGTTCGGCACGCAGGGCGTCGCGGTGCCGGCCGAGCGGGGTGAGGCGAGGTGACACCGTGGCCGGAAGGCGCTGACCGGGTGGTGTTCCGGCTGACCGAGGCGATCGGGCATCCGGAGTTCGCGTGGCCGCGGACGCTGCTGCGCTACCTCGTGCGCTGGGAGCGGCCGTCGCTGCGGATCGGGGAACTGCGGCTGGTGGACGACGCCGGGGAGGCGGTGCCGTTCCAGGCGGCCGACGTCGTCGAGGCGGACGGCCTCGCGGTCTCCGCCGTCATCTGCTTCTTCGCCGACCTGGCCCCGGAGCAGCGGCGCGCCTTCGTACTCTCCGCCGGGACCCCGGCCCGGCCGGAGCGGCCCGTGCGCGTCGAGGTCCGCGACGATCACACCGTCCTCGACAGCGGAGTGCTGCGGGTACGGCTGCCCGCCTCGCGGGCAGCCGGCGGGGTCGCGCCGGGACCGGTGACCGCGTGGGACCGGGGACGCGGCTGGGTCGGGAGCTCGCAGGTCCGCGGCGGCGTGGACCGAGTGGAGTCGCGCCTGGTGGACGGCGGCCCGCTGTTCGCGGACTACGAGATCGCCTACCACTTCGCGCACGGCGGGCGGTACACCGCGACCGTCCGCTGCCTCCAGGGCTGCGACTTCGTCGAGCTCTCCGAGGAGATGACCGGGCTGGAGGACGCCGGCGCCGCCTGGGAGCTGGCCTGGACCGGCTGCTCCCCCACGCACCGCTTCTCCTCCGCCTGGCCCGGGTCGCAGGACGCCGCCGACCACCTCGATCCGGGAAGCCCGGAGACGTACCGGTGGCCCGGCGTCGACGAGCCGCTGACCCTCGGCGGCAGCGGCGAGGACCCGAACTTCTCCGGCCCCGGCGGCACCGAGCGGCCGCACGAGGACTACCTGTTCACCGTCGGGCCGTACGCGCCGAGCTTCGCGTGGAACGTCCGGCCGCACGCCGCCTTCTGGGACGTCCGCACGGACGACGCCATGGCCCTCTTCATCCGGGACCACGCGCGGTGGGACGACCGGTCCTACGCGTCCTGGGCCTCCTCCGGCCTGCTGCAGATCCGGTTCAGGCACGCCGAGGGGGTCCTGCGCTGGACCTGGCCGCTGCGCACCGGGACCCGCTCGACCGGGATCGCCTTCCACGACCACGAGCGGGACCGCGAGGTGCTGCGGCGGCAGGCGGACGGCGTCGGCGCCGCCTACCAGAGCACCTACGCGCGCGACCTCCACCACTGGCAGGGCACGCTGAGCCTCGACCGGGTCAAGGACTGGCGGCTCGCCTACGACGGCCGGCGTCCCGAGCGGGTCGCCGAAGAGGGCGAGTTCGCGACCGCCGAGGACTTCCTGGCCGCGCTGTTCGCGGGCGGCGAGGGGCCGCGCCTGATCGCCCGCGGCGTCAACGACCTGGCCGGATACCTCAACATCGGGCAGCGCCCGCTCTACGACCGGTTCCTCGACGGCTACGACCGGCTCGCCGACCGGCTGAGCGCGGACCAGCGCCGCCGGGTGGACGCGCTGCTGCTGCTCACCGGCTACGTCTCGGCGAACGAGGAGATGACGCCGATGCTGCGGATGTTCGGCGGGCATCCCAACTTCCTGGCCGACGGCAAGGCGGCACTGGCCTGCCTGGCCTGGCTGTTCCCCGACCACGAGGCCGCCCCCGCCTGGCTCGACCAGTTCGGGAAGGCCGCCGAGCTCGCCGCGCGCTTCCACACCCGGCCCGCGCTCCCCGGCCAGGAGTCGTTCGCCGGGCGCTGGACCGAGAGCCTGGCCACCTACGTCTGGGCCTTCCTGCGGCCGATGACGCTCGGCAACGCCCTGGCCCGCCGTACCGACGGGCGCAACCGCCTGGCGACGCCGGAGTTCGCGGCGATCGGCGACTGGCTCGTCAACGCCCTGACCGCGCCGGTCCTGACCTCCCCGGACGGCACGTCGCGCCTGCACCCCGCGCAGGGCGCGCACGCCTTCTGGCCCCGCCGCCCCTCGATCGAGCTGCGGCTGCTCGGCGAGGCGCTGCGCAATTTCCGGCCGCTGGTCGCCGAGCACCTGCTGTGGGGCGGCGACGCCGCGGCCAGGCACCTGGACAGCCGTCCGGGCGCGCCGGACCCGTGGCGTCCGCTCGTCGAGACCGCGGGGAACACCGGCACGAATCCCCGGCTGCGCAGCTCCAAGTACACCGGTTACGGCATCACGCTGCGCGCCGACGTGGACGAGCCGTCCGAGGTCGCCGTCTTCCTCCAGCAGGTCGATCACGGGCCGAACTACCGCTGGGGCATCGCCGACGACAATGGGTCCGGGCACCTCTACTACTACGCCGCCGGGCGGGCCTACAGCGGCCACGGCCCCGAGGACGCGGGTGACCGGCGCGTTCCCGACGCGACGTTCGCCACGTCGTGCGCCGTGTGGAAGGACGGCGCGTTCCGCGCGATCGGCCAGAACACGCTCGACCGGCCCTTCCACGATCTCGGCTGGGCGCAGTTCGCCGAGATCGTCCCGCATCCGGACGGTCCGGTCGCCCGCGAGTACCGCGGCCGCAGCGTCCTGCTGATGGGGGCCGACTACCTCGCGACCTACGACGCGTTCGCGCCTGACCAGCGCGCCGTCTGGACGTGGTCGACGCTCACGCGGCCCACGGGCCACGACGCCAACAGCTTCGCGTTCCTGCCGGACCGCATGCCGTACGTCCACGTCGTGCGGGGCGCGCGGCGGGACGGCGAGATCGTGACGCCGACGTCGCGGGTCCTCCGCCTGGAGGGCCGCGACGGCGACATCCTGGCGATCGTCAGCCACCGCGCGGACCTGAGCGTGACCGCCACCGCCTGGGGCGCGCGGATCAGCACGCCGAACGCGGTCGACCACGTCTTCCGCAATGAGAGCACCCCGGTCGACGTCACCGGGGACGGCCCGCGCTTCCGCGGGACGGCCGGCGCCGTCCGGCTGTGGCACGACGGCCGGCGGCAGCTCGCCCTGTTCCGCGGCACCCTCATCGGCGCCGGCGACGTCACGCTGACCAGCGGCGATCCGGAGCTCGGCATCAGCCTCGACTACCGGGAACCGCGCGCCATCGAGGGCGTCTACCACACGCGGAAAGCGGCGACGGTGCGGCTGCGCGTCGCGGGCGGCCTGGGTGGTGCGCGGATCTTCGTCGACGGCGTCCCGGCGCGGACCGCCCGGTTCGGCGACGAAGAGCTCTCCGTCGAACTGCCCGAAGGGCGGCATCGCTGGGAGCTCACCGAGGGCATGCCGCGTCCGGTCCCCTCGCGCGTGGTGCGGACCGAGAACGTCAGCGGCGGCGCGGTCGTGCACTTCACCTGCTCCGCCGCTGCGGACTCGTACGACGTCCAGCGCAGCACGGACGGCGGCACGACGTGGGAGAGCGCGGGATCGGCGCGACGAAGCCCCTTCACGCTGTCCGGCCTGGCGAACGGCGCCAAGTACCACGTCCGCGTCGTCGCGGGGAACGGCGAGCCGGGCCCCGACTACCCCGTCTACGCGACCGGCGGGCCTCCCCCGCCTCCCGACGGGCTCAGGCTCCGGCCGGCGGACGGCGGGGTGACCGCGACGTGGGGCGAGGTCCTCGGCGCCGGCCGGTACCGCCTGTATCGGCGGCGCAAGGGCGACGACGGGTACCGCGAGGTCTTCGCGGGCCTGGCGCTCACCCACAGCGAGGACGTGGCGGGAGTGGTGCCGGGGCTGGCCGAGCCGTCGTCCGGCGAGCTGCCCCCGGGCGTCACGGTCTACGAGTACGCCGTCGCCGCCGAGAACGGCAACGGGGTCGGAGCGAAGTCGCCCCCGGTGGACACCGATCCGCGCGGCTGGCGGCACTGGGAGCCGCCGGTCGAGGGGGCGTTCCGGCGCCGGCACACCTACAACCGGCCCCCGTACACGCCCGGCCCGGTGACGCCGGAGCACTACGCGGAGGAGCGCCGATGACGCGCCGGATCCCGCGGGGCGTCTCGGCCGGCACCCGGTGGTCGCTCGGCTGATCCGGCGTGGCGGGCGAGGCCGCCACGCCGGATCACGGGGCTAGTCCACCTCCACGGCGGCCTGGGAGAACTGGGCCGAGTACAGCCGGGCGTAGGCGCCGCCCTCGTCCAGGAGCGACTCGTGCGTACCCTGCTCGACGATCTGCCCGTTCTCCATGACCAGGATCAGGCTGGCGTCGCGGATCGTGGACAGGCGGTGGGCGATCACGAAGCTGGTGCGCCCCTCGCGCAGCGAGCTCATCGCCCGCTGGATGAGCACTTCGGTGCGGGTGTCGACCGAGCTGGTGGCCTCGTCCAGGATCAGGATCGCCGGCTCGGACAGGAACGCCCGCGCGATCGTGATCAGCTGCTTCTCGCCCGCGCTGACCGTCGCGCCCTCCTCGTCGATCACCGTGTCGTAGCCGTCGGGCAGCGTGTGCGCGATGCGGTCCACGTGGGCGGCCTCCGCGGCGGCCTCGATCCGCTCGCGGGTGGCGCCTTCCGCCCCGTAGCCGATGTTCTCCGCGATCGTGCCGCCGAACAGCCAGGTGTCCTGCAGCACCATGCCGATGTTGGCGCGCAGCTCCTCCCTGGACATCTCGGCGACGTCGACGCCGTCGAGCGTGATGCGGCCGCCGGTCACCTCGTAGAAGCGCATGATGAGGTTGACCAGCGTCGTCTTGCCCGCTCCCGTGGGGCCGACGATGGCCACGGTCTGGCCGGGCTCCACGGTCAGTGACAGGTTCTCGATCAGCGGCCGGTCCGGCGCGTACCGGAAGGACACGTCCTCGAACGCCACCCGGCCCCTGAGCTGCGCGGGCCTGGCGGGCTCGGCGGGCTCCGCGGACTGCTCGGGGGCCTCAAGCAGCTCGAAGACCCGCTCGGCCGAGGCGACGCCCGACTGCACCAGGTTCGCCATGCCGGCCACCTGGGTCAGCGGCTGGCTGAACTGGCGCGAGTACTGGATGAACGCCTGCACGTCGCCCAGCGAGATCGAGCCCGAGGCCACCTTGAGCCCGCCCACCACCGCGACCAGCACGTAGTTGAGGTTGCCGATGAACATCATCGCCGGCTGGATGAGCCCGGAGATGAACTGGGCGCGGAAGCTGGAGGTGAACAGGGCGTCGTTGTGCCGGTCGAAGGTCTCGGCGGCCTCCTTCTGCCTGCCGAACACCTTGACCAGCGTGTGCCCGCCGTACATCTCCTCAATGTGGCCGTTGAGCTTGCCCGTCGAGGACCACTGCTTGATGAACTGCGGCTGCGACCGCTTGCCGACGACGGCGGTGACGTAGACCGACACCGGTACGCTGACCAGCGCGATGAGCGCCAGGACCGGCGAGATCCAGAACATCACCACCAGCACCGCCACGACCGTCAGCACCGAGGAGATGAGCTGGCTCATCGTCTGCTGCAGCGACTGGGCGATGTTGTCGGTGTCGTTGGTGGCGCGGCTGAGGATCTCGCCGCGCGGCTGGCCGTCGAAGTAGCTCAGCGGCAGCCGCGTCAGCTTGGCCTCGATCCGCTCGCGCAGCCGGAACGCCGCCCGCTGCACGACGGTCGTGGTCAGCCGGAACTGCACGATCCCGAGCAGCGCCGCCAGCAGGTAGACCGCCAGCGCCCAGGCCAGCACCTGGGCCAGCGCGGTGAAGTCGATGCCGTGGCCGGGCACCACGTTCATCGACGACACCATGTCGGCGAACGTGCCCTGGCCCCTGGCGCGCAGGTCGGCCACGGCCTGCTCCTTGGTGCCGCCGGGGGCCAGCTGGGCCCCGATGATGCCGGCGAAGATCAGGTCCGTGGCGTGGCCGAGGATCTTGGGACCCGTCACGGTCAGCGCGACGCTGGCCGTGCCCAGGGCCAGGACGAGCGCCAGCAGCGGGCGCTCGGGGCGCAGCAGCTGCAGCAGGCTGCGGATCGTGCCGCCGAAGTCGAGGGCCTTCTCGGCGGGGCCGGACATCATCCGGCCCGGGCCGAAAGCGGGCTGGGGCCGGCGCGCGGGCGCTTCTGTCGTCATGCCGCGGCCTCCTGTTCGGTGAGCTGGGACAGCACGATCTCCCGGTAGGTCGGGCAGGTCGTCATGAGCTCGGCGTGGGTGCCGCTGCCGACCACGCGGCCGTCGTCGAGCACGAGGATGAGGTCGGCGTCGCGGATGGTGTTCACCCGCTGGGCCACGATGACCATCGTGGCCTCGGCGATCTCCTCGGCCAGCGCCGCGCGCAGCCGGGCGTCGGTGGCGTAGTCGAGGGCGGAGAAGGAGTCGTCGAACAGGAAGATCTCGGGCCGGTGCACGAGCGTCCTGGCGATGGCCAGGCGCTGGCGCTGGCCGCCGGAGACGTTCGTGCCGCCCTGGGAGATCGGCTCGTCCAGGCCGCCGGGCATCGCCTCGACGAACTCGCGGGCCTGGGCCACCTCCAGGGCCTTCCACAGCTCCTCGTCGGTCGCGTCCGGCTTGCCGTACCTCAGGTTGGAGGCGACGGTGCCGGAGAAGAGGTAGGGCGCCTGCGGGACCAGGCCGACCGCGCGGGCGAGCACGGCCGGGTCGAGGTCACGCACGTTGACGCCGTCGACCAGCACGTCGCCGGCGGTCGCGTCGAACAGGCGCGGGACGAGGTTGAGCATCGTCGTCTTGCCGCTGCCCGTGCTGCCGATGATCGCGGTGGTGCGGCCGGGCCGCGCCGTGAAGCTCACGCCGCACAGCACCGGCTCCTCGGCGCCCGGATACCGGAAGTCCACGGACCGCAGCTCCAGCTCGCCGAGGTGGCGTTCGGGGGCGATCGGCTTCGCCGGCGGGTGGACGGTCGGCTCGGTGCCGAGCACCTCGTCGATGCGCTCGGCGCAGACCTCGGCCCGCGGGATCATCATGAACATGAACATCGCCATCATCACCGACATGAGGATCTGCATCAGGTAGGAGATGACCGCCGTGAGCGCGCCCACCTGCATGGCCCCGTCGGCGATGCGGTGCGCGCCGAACCACACCACGGCGACGCTGGACAGGTTCACCACCAGCATCACCGAGGGGAACATCAGCGCCATCAGCCGCCCGACCCGCAGCGACACGTCGGTCAGCTGGTCGTTGGCCACGCCGAAGCGGTCGCCCTCGTGCTTGTCGCGGACGAAGGCGCGGATGACCCGGATGCCGGTGATCTGCTCGCGCAGCACCTGGTTGATCCGGTCGATGCGCTCCTGCATCGTACGGAAGAGCGGGCGCATGAGCATCACGATCACGCCCACGATGACGATCATCACGGGCAGCACGACGAGCAGCAGCGACGACAGCGCCGTGTCCTGGCGCAGCGCCAGCACGATGCCGCCGACGCACATGATCGGCGCCGCCACCATCATCGTGAACGTCATGAGCACGAGCAGCTGGATCTGCTGCACGTCGTTGGTGGTCCGGGTGATCAGGGACGGCGCGCCGAACCTGTTGACCTCCTGGGCGGAGAAGTCCTGCACCCGGTGGAAGATCGCGGCCCGCAGGTCCCGGCCCAGGGCCATCGAGGTCCGGGCGCCGTAGTAGACGGCCACGATCGAGCAGACGATCTGGATGAGGGTCACACCGAGCATCACGAGCCCGATGCGCATGATGGAGCCGGTGTCGCCCTTGACGACGCCGTCGTCGATGATGTCGGCGTTGAGGGTGGGGAGATAGAGCGTGGCCAGGGTCTGCACGAACTGGAAGAGGACCACGAGTGTGATCTCTTTCCCGTACGGCCTGAGCTGGACCCGCAGGAGACGGAGCAGCATCAAGAGGCGCTTTCTGTCGATGGGGTGGTTGGGGGCCGCACGAGCAGCCCGTCGAGCAGAACGGAGACGATCTCCTCGTCGTCCATGTCGCCGAACTCGCCGATCTGGCCGAAGCCGCGGTGCACCGTCGTCGCGATCAGCACGACCAGCAGCTCCGCCGAGGCCTTGGGCGAGCGGCGCAGCCGGTCGCGGTCGGGCTCGATCAGGGCGGAGAGCCCGTCCACGATCAGGTGCCGGCCCTCCATGATCTGCTTGAAGAACTCGGCGTCGTCCTTCATCAGCTCCCTGGGCACGGCCATGAGGTTGGCGTTGGCCCGCATCCCCGTCCGCAGCAGCGTGACCGCCTCGCGCAGCCGCTCGCGCAGCCCGGCCCGCGTGCCGATGGCCGCCAGCGCGTCCGCCGCGGGCCGCGTGTCGAACGCGGCCATCAGCGTCGCCCGCAGCAGCGAGACCTTGTCGGGGAAGACGCCGAAGATCGTGCCCTCGGCCACGCCCGCCGCCTCGGCGATCTGACGGGTGCTCACCGCGGCACCGTACTCGCGCAGCAGGGGGAGCGTGGCGGCAATGAGCGCGGCACGGCGGTCTTCTGGCGCCATGGCGGGCACCCTTCGCCTCCTGTTCATAGCGGGCCATCCTAATGAGCGAGTACTCACTCGTTCAAATGGTTATATGTCTGGACCGAGCGCTACGCTCCATCCGTGCTCAAACCTTGGTTGCCCGGTTTCCTGCTGCTCGCCGCGATCTGGGGCAACAGCTTCTTCTTCATCAAGGTCGCGGTGGACGTCCTGCACCCGCTCCAGGTCTCCTTCGGCCGGATGGTCGTCGGCGCGCTGGTGCTCCTACTGGCCGTGCTGCTCGGCGGCAGGCGGCTGCCGCGCGACCCGCGCCTGTGGGGCCACTTCCAGATCGCCTCGATCGTGCTCACCACGCTGCCGTTCACCCTGTTCGCGTACGGCGAGCAGTACGTCTCCTCCGTGGTCGCGGCCATCTGGAACGCCACCACCCCGCTCTGCACGCTCGCCTTCACCCTGCTGCTGCGCACCGAGAAGGCGACCACCGGCCGGGTGGCGGGCCTGGGCCTGGGCTTCGCGGGCGTCATGGTGGTGCTCGGGATCTGGCAGCCGATGGCCGGCGGGCAGCTCGGCGGCAGCCTCGCCTGCTTCGCCGCCGCGGCCTGCTACGGGATCGGCGGCGCCTACATGGGCCGCTTCATCACCGGCCGGCGTCCCGAGCCGCCGGTCGTATTGGCCGCCGGGCAGCTGCTCAGCGGCGCGGTCCAGCTGGCCGTGATCACGTTGCTGGCCGGGGTGCCGCTGGTGGACCCGCACGCGCCCGCCGCCGTCTGGTGGAGCCTGGCCGGGCTCGGCGGGCTCGGCACGGGGCTGGCGTACCTGCTGCTCTACTGGGTGCAGGTCCGGGCCGGGGTCACCACGACCTCCACGGTCACCTACCTGCTGCCGGTCTTCGCCGCGATCTCCGGGGTGCTCGTCCTGGGCGAGGGCCTCAGCTGGAACCAGCCGGTCGGCGCCCTCGTCATCCTCGCCGCCATCGCCCTCACCCAGCGCGCCGCCCCTCGCCCCGCCCCCTCCCACCCCGGACAACCCGGGGTCGCCGAGCACGGGACGGAGGCGGCGCCCCGACCGTGAACGGGGGATGAATTCTGCCGTACGGTCGCCTTTCCGCCCGCGCGGGCCCGGCAATCGCCATCCCATAATTCCTGTCATGGGGGTTGTTTCAAGAAACAGGATGCGATGAAGCGCTGGATCGGTGTCATTCTGGCGGTGGTTCTGGCCGGGGTGGCGGTCGCGGCCTTCCTCTTGGGGAACCGGGGCGACCAGGCCCCGGAGGCGCTCGTGGTGCGGGGGGTCATCGGATCGGAGAAGAAGCCGTTCTTCGACGATCCCCGGGTGAAGGCGGCCTTCGCCAAGCACGGGCTGCGGGTCGAGGTGGACACCGCCGGGTCGCGGCAGATCGTCACCGATGTGGACCTCGGCCGCTACGCTTTCGCCTTTCCTTCCAGCGTTCCGGCCGCCGAGCGGATCAAGCGCGACCGCAAGGCGGTCACGACGTACTCGCCGTTCTACTCGCCGATGGCGGTGGCCACGTTCGAGCCGATCGCGAAGCTGCTGGTGAAGGCGGGTGTGGTTCGCGATTCCGGCAAAGGCTACCAACTCCTCTATATCCGGAAATATCTCGATTTAATAGCTAAAGGCACTCGCTGGGATCAGCTTCCCGGTAATACCGATTACCCGGCTCGCAAGCGGATCCTCCTCACCACCACCGACATCCGCACGTCCAACAGCGCCGCCATGTACCTGTCGGCCATCGGCTACGTCGCCAACGGCGAGGACGTGCCCACCTCCGCCGCCCAGATCGCCAAGATCGCCCCGATGGTCGGCCCCGCCGTTCTCGACCAGGGCTTCTCCGAGTCCACCAGCGAGGCGTCGTTCGACGACTACCTGGCGCTGGGCGCGGGCAAGACGCCGATGCTGGTCGTCTACGAGGCGCAGTACCTGTCGCACGTCTTCGCCGGCGACGGCGCGATCAAGCCCGAGATGCGGCTGGTCTACCCGTCGCCGACCGTGCTCAGCAAGCACACGCTGGTCCCGCTGACCGAGCCGGGCGACCGGGTGGGGCAGCTGCTCACGAAGGACGCGGAGCTGCAGTCGCTGGCGGCCGCGTACGGCTTCCGCACCACCGACCCGCAGGCGTTCGCCGGCCTGGTCGCCAAGACCAGGGCGCCGGCCGCGGCCGACCTGGTGGACGTCGTCGAGCCGCCCACGTACGAGCGGCTGGACCAGCTCATCACCACCATCGACTCCGCACGGCCCTAGCAAGGAGATCCCGCACGTGTCCGATCTGGTGCTCACGCCGCCCGAGCCGGTCGCCCCGGTCCCGGCCGAGACGGCGGCCACCATGCTGCCGATTGCCGACGAGCGCGCCGCCGAGCTGGCCGCCAGGGCCCGCGACTTCGCCGGCGAGCTGAGCGGGCTCGACCACCGCTCCCCCGAGTTCTCCCGCAAGGTGCACGACATCGCCTCGATGGGCGGCACCGAGATCAAGTCGGCCTCCCAGGTGGCCAACCGCATGCTCAAGCGGCCGGTCGCCGCCCTTGACGCGGCCAGGGGCGAGGGCGCCGACGCCCAGACCCGGGTGGCCAAGGAGCTGGTGGCGCTGCGCCGTACCGTCGTGGACCTGGACCCGAAGCAGGCGGCGAGCGGCACGCGCAGGCTGCTGGGCCTCATCCCGTTCGGCGACCGGCTGCGCGACTACTTCGCCAAGTACCAGTCCGCGCAGAAGCACATCGACGACATCATCCGGGCGTTGAAGTCCGGCCAGGACGAGCTGCTGCGCGACAACGCCGCGATCGAGGGCGAGAAGGCGAACCTGTGGGAGACGATGACCCGCCTGCAGGAGTACGCGGTCATGGCCCAGGCCATGGACGCCGCCCTTGAGGAGCGCATCACGCTGGCCGACGAGGAGCGGGCCACGGCGCTGCGGTCGGACGCCCTGTTCACGGTGCGCCAGCGCCACCAGGACCTGCTCACCCAGCTCGCCGTGTCGGCCCAGGGCTATCTGGCGCTCGACCTCGTACGCAAGAACAACCTGGAGCTGAGCAAGGGCGTGGACCGCGCCACCACGACCACGGTCGCGGCGCTGCGCACGGCGGTCACGGTCGCGCAGGCGCTGGCGAACCAGAAGCTGGTGCTCGACCAGATCACCGCGCTCAACGCCACGACCGGCGACCTCATCCTGGCCACCAGCGAGATGCTGCGCACCCAGGCGGGCGCGATCCAGAACCAGGCGGCCTCGACGACCGTGGACCTGGACACGCTGCGGCAGGCGTTCGACAACGTCTACGCCACGATGGACACGATCGACGCGTTCCGGGCGAAGGCCGTGGACAACATGGCGGCCACCGTCGACAGCCTGTCCGCCGAGCTGGGGCACGCCAAGGCGTACCTCGAACGCGCCCGGGAGAACGATCGATGAGACGAGCCCTGCCCCTCATCCTGCTCGCCGCCCTGCTGGCGGGCTGCGGCGGGGGCGAGGAGCCCGCCGACGCGCCCGACGTGCTGCGGGTGCTGGCCGGCAGCGAGATCAAGGACCTCGAGCCGCTGCTCCAGCGGGCCGAGAAGGAGGCCGGCGTCAAGGTGCGGCTCACCTACACCGGCACGCTCGACGGCGCCGAGCAGGTCGCGAGCGGCCGCGCCGACGGCCGGCTGGACGCGGTCTGGTTCTCCTCCAACCGCTACCTGTCCCTGATCGACGGCGCCCAGGCCCGGCTGTCCACCCAGACCAAGATCATGGTCTCCCCCGTCGTGCTGGGGCTGAAGCCCGCCAAGGCCCGCGAGCTCGGCTGGGACGCCAAGCAGGTCACCTGGGCCGACATCGCGCGGGCGGCCAAGGAGGGCAGGTTCGGCTTCGCCATGACGAACCCCGCCTCCTCCAACTCCGGCTTCTCCGCCCTGGTCGGGGTGGCCGCGGCGCTGTCGGACGCGGACGGTGCGCTGAGCGCCGAACAGGTCGCGTCGGTGACGCCGCGGCTGAAGGAGTTCTTCTCGGCACAGCGCCTGACGGCGGGCTCGTCGGGGTGGCTGGCCGACGCCTACGCCCGCGACCCGCGCGTGGACGGCATGGTCAACTACGAGTCGGTCCTGCTCGGGATGCGCGACCCGCTCACGCTCGTCTACCCGTCCGACGGCGTGGTCACCGCCGACTACCCGCTCACGCTGCTCGCCTCCGCCCCCGAGCCCAAGAAGGCCCTGTACGGCAAGCTCACCACCTGGTTGCGCAGCCCCGCCGTGCAGAAGGACATCATGACCGGCACCCACCGCCGGCCGATCGTGCCCGGTGTGACCCCCGACCCGCGCTTCGGCGGGAGGCAGCTGATCGAGCTGCCGTTCCCCAACCGGCGCAGCACCGCCGACGAGCTGATCACCACCTACCTCAACCAGGTGCGCGTCCCGGCGGAGGCGCGGTTCGTGCTGGACACCTCCGGCTCGATGGCGGGCGAACGGATCGAGGCGCTGCGGCAGGCGCTGGTCGCCCTGACCGGCGCCGACACCTCGGCCTCAGGCGCGTTCTCGCGCTTCAGCAACCGCGAGGCCGTCACCATGATCCCGTTCAGCAGCACGCCGCTGAAGCCGGTGCCGTTCACCGTGCCGGAACGCGACCCGGGGCCGGTGCTCGCCAAGATCAAGGCGTTCGCGGAAGGGCTCTCCGCAGGCGGCGGCACCGCGATCTACGACAGCCTCACCGCCGCCTACGAGCAGCCGGTGGACCCCGGGCACTACACCTCGATCGTGCTCATGACCGACGGAGACAACACCGACGGCTCCGACTACGCCGCCTTCGAGGCCCGTTACCGGGCGCTGCCGCAGGACCGGCGGGCGCCGGCGTTCGTGGTGCTGTTCGGCGAGAGCGACGTCGACGAGATGCGCAAGGTCGCCGAGCTGACCGGCGGCGCCGTGTTCGACGCCCGCAAGACGTCGTTGAGCAGCGCGTTCAAGGAGATCCGTGGCTATCAGTGAGCGCGTCCTGCGGTACCTGGGCTCGAACAGGAACATCGCCGGCTCCT
Organism: Nonomuraea sp. NPDC005650; assembly: GCF_040605375.1. Taxonomy (NCBI): domain Bacteria; kingdom Bacillati; phylum Actinomycetota; class Actinomycetes; order Streptosporangiales; family Streptosporangiaceae; genus Nonomuraea; species Nonomuraea sp. NPDC005650. Next base: position 148,707 of record NZ_JBEXCR010000012.1, on the reverse strand, counting down.
GCCTGGCGCTGCTCGGCCTGGTGGCCCACTTCCTGGGCCTCGCGGGCGCGTTCTGGCCGGTGATCGTGATCGCGCTGTACGGGGTGGGCGCGCTGCTCGCCCCGCCCGAACGGGTCCGGCTGACCATCTCGCACGCCGAGGTGGAGACGCGGGCGCTGCGGGCCGACCTGGACACGCTGCTGCGGCGCGTCGCCGGGCGCTTCCCCGGCGACGTGCACGCGGCGGTGGACGCGCTGGCCGAGGTACTGAGGGGCGTGCTGGACCGCGCCGAGCAGCTCACCGCCTCCCCCGACCAGCTCCACGTGGTGTCGCAGACGATCCGCCAGTACCTGCCCGCCAGCCTGGAGGCGTACGCGAACCTGCCGCGCGGCTACGCCCTCAGCCGCCGCGGCGGGCGGGAGCGCAGCGCGCACGAGGAGCTGATCGCCCAGCTCGCCCTGCTCGACGCCCAGCTGCGCAAGGTGGCCGAGGCCATCCACCGGGGGGACGAGCAGGCGCTGCGCGATCAGGGCCGGTTCCTGCGGGACAAGTTCGGCGGCTCCGAGCTGGACCTCGGCTGAGCGCCGGCCCGTCGGCGCTCAGCCCGCGACCCCGGTCGGCGGGCAGGCGGCGGTCAGCCCGCGGCCCGGTCGGCGGGCAGGCGGCGCCGGCGGGCGGTGTCCGTCAGCGCCGGGCGGCGCCAGGCTCCGTCGGGCTGGTAGAGGTTGGCGCCCGGCGGGATGATCTCGTCGATGCGGTCGAGGGCCGCGTCGTCGAGGGTGAGCGCGGCGCCCTTGAGCGTCGCCTCCAACTGCTCCATGGTGCGCGGGCCGATGATGACCGAGGTGACCGCCGGGTGCGCGGCGGGGAAGGCGACCGCGAGCTCGGGCAGCGAGCAGCCGAGGTCGTTCGCCAGCTCGATCAGCTGCTCCACCACCTCCAGCTTGGCGGCGTTCTCGGGGATGGCGGGGTCGAAGCGGCTCGGGACGAGCGACGCGCGGCCGGTGGTCAGGTCGATGGGCTGCCCCTTCCTGAACCGGCCGGTCAGGAAGCCGGAGGCGAGCGGGCTCCAGGTCAGCACGCCCATCCCGTACCGGTGGCACACCGGCAGCACGTCGGCCTCCACGCCGCGGGCAAGGAGCGAGTACGGAGGCTGCTCGGTCCTGAAGCGCCGCAGGCCGCGGCGCTCGGCGACGTGCTGCGCCTCGACGATGTCCTCGGCGGGGAACGTCGAGCAGCCGAAGGCCCGGATCTTCCCCTGGCCGACGAGGTCGCCCAGCACGTCGAGCGTCTCCTCAATGTCGGTGGCGTGGTCGGGCCGGTGCACCTGGTAGAGGTCGATCCAGTCGGTCTGGAGCCGCTTGAGGCTCTCCTCGACCTCCTTGAGGATCCAGCGCCGCGAGTTGCCGTGCCGGTTCGGCCCCTCCCCCATCGGGAAGTGCACCTTCGTGGCGAGCACGACGTCGTCACGGCGGCCCCGCAGCGCCTTCCCCACGATCACCTCGGACTCGCCGGCCGAGTACATGTCGGCGGTGTCGATGAAGTTGACGCCCTGGTCGAGGGCGTGGTGGATGATGCGGGCGCAGTCGTCGTGGTCGGGATTGCCGACCGCGCCGAACATCATGGCGCCGAGACAGTGGACGCTCACCTCGATGCCCGTGCCGCCGAGGACGCGGTAACGCATGATCAGGCTCCTAGCGATGCCGTTGAGGGTGCTGGACGTGCGTCGGAGCCTACGATCTAGAGCCGACTCTAGATCAAGCCGGACCGCCGCCCGCCGGTCTCAGCGGTGCGGTGTCGGACAGGACAATCCTCCATCTGATTTACCGGCGAAAAACGTAACTCGTGGTGATATGCAGGCCGTTGGCGGAAAGTAGACGCCTATTTGAGGGAAGGCCCTGAGGCGGACTACGTACGTACGTAGAACGGGCTAGGTAGTCATTCAGGTGTCTTTCCCGTGCCGCTCGCACGGTCCTCGAACGCACGATGGATGCATCGACAGCACCGTCGAGAAAACGAAGGAATTGTCAACCATGTGCAAGCACCGGCCTCGGTGCCCATCCGCGTACGCCGGCGACCACGGCGCCGCCCATCTCGTGGCCTTCCACCCCGAGCAGGGATGGGGCCTGCTCTGCAACGGCGTGGTGATCTTCGAGGACACGGGCGCGCTGCTGCCCGACGGGAGCAGCGCCCCCTCCCATCGACTCGCATTTGGGGGTGCGGCATGAACCACTACGTCTTGATGGATCACAGCGCCGGGCAGCATCTCGACCTGGGCGTCCTGAGCCGGGCCTGGGACTGGATCAGAGCGATGGCCCAGGGCAACGCCGAGAACGGGGGTCCGGACGAGCGGATCGACTCCTGGACGTTCTCCTCGGACGCGCGGACGCGCCGTCGCATCCGTGCCCGGCTGTCCTCATGGGGGCTCGGCGAACTGGCGGAGCCCGCCACGCTGCTGGTCGGCGAGCTGATCGCGGACCACGCGCGCGGGCCGTACCAGGTGACCGTGTGGGCCACCGACGGCGTGCTGCGCTGCGAGGTCGAGGCGGAGGGCGCGGACGGCGCGCCGGCGCCGGCCGACCTGTGCGCGTTCCGGCGGCTGGCGTGCTGCTGGGGCACCGCGGGCACGGCCTTCTGGTTCGAGATCCCCGCGGACGGTCAGGGCGAGTGCCGCAACTCGGGGCGCGCCCCCGGAGGCCGGACCGCGTAGGTGACGGCGCGCTCAATGCCGAGCTTGGTCCCGTGGCGGAACGCGGAGGTGAACGCCGGTTTCCCGAGGGCGTGGCGGGCCTGCCGCGCACATTGTTCGTGCCAGGTGGCGTGGTAGCACAGCCGTTCGGGCGCGGCGCCCGCCGCCTGCCACAGCGAGTGCGCAGCTCCCAGCAGTTCGGCGGCCCTCTCGTGCTCCTCCCTGGCGCCGGCGATCCAGGCCAGCACCTCCAGGCACTGGGTGAGGCACCAGCGGTCGTTGATCTCGCCGGTGAACTGCGCCGCCGCCGTCAGGAGCGACTCGGCCTGCGCGTAGTCACCCAGGTTCCACCGCGCCACGCCCAGCACGAACTGGGCGTACGCGCGTGACACCAGTGCATGGTGGGTCTCGCTCAGGGCCAGCAGCTCTTCGCCGAACTCCGCGGCCAGGCCGGGATCCTCGGTCGATCCGTACGCGGCCGCGAAATACAGGTTGAACATGAGCCCGTCCATGTCGTTCAGGGACCGGTGGAGGGCGAGCGACTCGCGCAGCAGCGCGAGGCCGTGCCGGGTGTCGCCGGCGGTGCAGGCGGCCACCCCAGCGGTCCGGACGGCGTACGGCACGAGGTCCTCGTATCCCAGCCTGCCGGCGAGCGCGCGGCACTCCTCCAGCCGCGGAATCGCCGCGTCGAGGTCCCCCTGGCGCAGGGCGAGCATGCTGTCCACCCAGAGCGCCGTCGCCCGGGTCCGGCCCGGCTCCGGCACCAACCCCAGGCCGCGTTCGATCCAGTAGCGGCCCTCGGTGAGCGCGCCGGCGAGCACCCAGAAGCACCACATCGCGGACGCGGTGCCCAGTCCCAGGGGCGCCAGCGCCGGCTCGTTCAGGCACGTCTGGAGCGCGACGCGGATGTTGGGCAGCTCCCGGCGCAGGGCCAGGTAGCGCTCCAGCTGGTCGTGCACCAACTGGTCGGTGCGGTGCGTCTCCGTGAGTTCGCGGTAGTGGCCGATGAAGCGCCTGCGCAGCCAGTGCCGCTCGGCGGGCGTCAGCTGCTCGCAGCCGTACGCGCGCAGGCTCTCCAGCATGCGGAAGCCGGGCCCGTCCCGGAACAGCACCGACTTGTCCACCAGCCCGGTCAGGAGGTCGAGCACGTCGAGCGGCTCGATGCCCTCGCCCGAGCACACCGTCTCCGCGGTGTCCAGGTCGACCCCTCCGGCGAACATCGACAGCCGGGCCCACAGCCGCTGCTCCTCGGGCGAGCACAGCCGGTAGCTCCATTCGATGGTCGCCCGCAGCGTCTGGTGCCGCGGCAACGCCATGGGACGGCCGGTGGCCAGCACGTCGAAGCGCCGGTCCAGCTCGTACGCGAGCTTGTCCAGCGACAGGTTGCGCAGCCGCGCCGCGGCCAGCTCGATCGCCAGCGGGATCCCCTCCAGCCGCCGCACCAGCCGCACCACGCAGGCGAGGTTGCCCGCGTTCAGGGAGAAGCCCGGCACGACGTGCGCCGCGCGCTCCACGAACAGGCGCACCGAGTCGTGCCTGGCGATCTCCCGTACGGTGCGGCTGGGCGTCATCGGGACGGCCCGCGCCACCTCGTGGAGCGCGCGACCGGCCAGGACCTCCTCGTGGGACGCGCGGCCGGGCCCGGGCACGGACAGCGGCGGGACCGGGAGCACCTGCTCGCCGTGCACGCCCAGCGAGTGCCTGCTGGTCACCAGGATCCGCAGGCGGGGCGTGGCGCGCAGCAGCCGCTCCACGAAGTGCGCGCAGAGCGGGCCCAGGTGCTCGCAGTTGTCCAGGACCAGCAGCATCCGCCTGCCCCACAGGTGCTCCACCAGCAGCCCCATGGGGTCGGGGTGGGAGTCGCGCAGCCCCAGCGCCGCCGCCACCGCCGGTTCCAGCAGCTCGCCGGTCTCCAGGGTGGCCAGCTCGATCACCTCGACGCCGTCCCGGTATCTCTTCTCCAGGCTCTCCGCGAGCTTGAGCGCCAGCCGGGTCTTGCCGACGCCGCCGGGGCCGGTCAGGGTGAGCAGCCGCGTCCTGGCCAGCGCCTCCCGCGCCGACGACAATTCATGCCTTCGCCCAATAAAGGTGGATCTATCCAACAAAAGCGTCATAAGCGCCGCTCCCGTGAGGCACCGAACGGCACGGCCCGCGCTCGTAGCCCGCGCGAAGGCGAAGCATTCTGTGCGGCCATCGTCATGTGCATCCAACCGTCAGGCGCCGGCCCGCGAATGCCGTCGGCGCCAAGCCTCCAACCCCCAGGTTATTCCGGCCCGTTTTCCCACGCGGCCGGCCGGAGCCGCCGGAGACGGGTGTTCTCATTTCCCGGCAAAGGGCGTTTCCCACTTCTTTTGCCAAGGTGCGCCCAGAATTTTGCCGGATGCGATTCCGGCGAACCGGCATTTGGCCGTCGCGCGTCATCCCGCTGAACGCGATCCCGGCGACCGGCCTCCGCGACGCGACTCTGTGTGATTATTCAGTCACTGGAAGTGCGTCCACAGGAGGGCCCCCGCCGTGAGTCTCACCCCGGAGCCGGCCGTCGTCCGGCACCCCTACCGCTGGGTCGTGCTGGCGCTGGCGTGGGCCGCGTTCACGATGACCGCCGTGGACCGTTCCACCTGGGGCCCGGCCTCGGTGGCGGTGGGCGAGCACCTCGGCGTGTCCCTGGCCGGGCTCGGCGCGTTCGCCACCGGCTACTACGTCGGCTACGTCGTCTCCAACGCCGCGGGCGGGGTGCTGACCGACTGGCTCGGCCCCCGGGTGGTCGTCGGCTGCTCGCTCTTCCTCGCCGGCGGGTTCATGATCCTGTTCGGCGAGACGGACTCCGTGGCGACGGGCCTCGCGTTCCAGGCCGGGGTCGGGGTGTTCGCCGGGTGCGACTACTCGGCCGGGGTCAAGCTCATCTCCCAGTGGTTCCCGCCCCGGGACCGGGGGTTCGCCATGGGCGTGTTCATGACCGCGACCTCGCTGGGCACGGTGATCGCGAACGCGGTGGTGCCGAGCCTCATCGCCGGGTCCGGATGGCGGGCGTCCTACCACGTGTTCGGCGCGGCCTCGATGGCCGTCGCGGTCCTGTGCCTCGTGCTGCTGCGCAACTCCGGGGGCGCCCACGTCGCGGGCGCGCCCCGGGAGGTGCCCGACCTGCGCCCGCTGGCCCGCAACCGGGACCTGTGGCTGCTCGGCCTGGCCGGGTTCGGCGCGCTGTGGGGCACCTACGGCTTCATCACCTGGTCCAACGCGCTGATGATCAAGGGCGGTCACCTCACTCCCGTGCAGGCCGGGGCCGTGGTCGCGATCTTCGGTGTCACGGCCGTCGCGGCGAAGCCGTTCATGGGCGTGGTGTCCGATCTGTTCGGCGGGCGGCGGAAGGTCCCGGCCGTGGTCGTGCTCGCCGCCTTCGTCGGGACGCTGCTGGTGTTCGGCACCCGCGACAGCCTGAGCGGGTTCCTGTGGGTGGCGCCGTTCCTCGGGGTCGCGGCGTACGTGTACAGCCCGCTGATGATCGCGCTCATCCCGGAGCTCGCGGGGGTCCGGCTGGCCGGGTCCGCGGCCGGTGCGACGAACGCGTTCTGGCAGCTCGGCAGCATGGTCGTGCCGGTGGTGCTGGGCGCGGTGTTCCAGGCGACCCACTCGTTCTTCTGGGCCTTCGCCACGCTCGCCGCGGGGCCGCTGCTCGGCATGATCCTCATGCTGGGGGTCCGGGAGCACAGAGCCGGCGACCGGGTCCCCGCCGTGACGGCCGTCGCGGGATAGGGACCCGCCTCGGCGGATCAACAGGGCAGCAGATCACGATCCCCGTACATATGCGTACAAATCGTTGACCGTTCCAATTTCCCGATGGTTAATCGAAAGGGAGTGCGCCGCTTTCAACGGGGGAAGCGGCCGTTCATGGCCATGGGGGAAACATGACCAGGAGTCTTGTCGGCATGCTCTTAGCCGCCACCGTCGCGACCGGGGTCATCGCGGTGACGCCGGCGGCGGCCTCGGCGTCCGAGCTGGGACAGAACGCCCAGGCGTCGGGCACGGCGGCTCGTCCGCATCTGCTCGACTACAAGATCTACTTCGGCAAGTGCGAGGACACCTGCCGCATCAAGGTGCGGATCAAGAGCGTCACTCGCCTGAAGCTCTACGACGTCAGCCTGAACGCCCGGCTCTGGGTCAACGGCAAGAAGGTCGGCGCCTGCTACGACTACGTCGGCAGCATCCGTCCCAAGGGCGTGCGCTGGGCCGGATGCACCGTACGGTCGTCGAAGCTCTCCAACCTGTGGAACCGCTACCTCGACGGCGAGATCGACTTCAACACCAACACCAAGACCAGCGTCCATTACGAGTGGTATTCCTGACGGGCGGGCCGGGGGCCGAGCCTCCTCGGCCCCCGGCCACCTCACCCGAGCAGCCACACCCCCGCCAGCGAGATCGACCCGATGAGCCCGGTGGCGAGACCTCCGAGCAACATGACGCGCCCGCCCTTGAGCAGCCTCCGCAGGTCGATCCCCGCGCCCAGGGCGAACAGGGCGGCCGCCATCAGCGCGTTCGTGAGCGCCGGCACGTGCTCGGTCACCACCGGCGGCACCAGCCCGGTGCTCCGCACCGCCACCATCGCCAGGAACCCGGCCACGAACAGCGGCAGGATCGGCGGCCTCGTCCCGCTGCCCGCCCTCGCGGAGGCGGAGGCTGAGGCTGAGGCGGCGGGAGGTTCCGCGGTGAGGACGCCGCCGCGCCCGGCGGGCACGGCGGGCACGGCCACCTTCGTCCGGGAAGGGCGGCGCAGTGACGTGGTGACGGCGACGATGGGGGCGAGCAGGACGACCCGGCCGAGCTTGACCGTCACCGCCGTCGCGAGGACGCCCGAGGCGGCGCCGATCGCCGCCACCTGGGCGACCTCGTGCACGGCGGCTCCCGTCCACACCCCGAGCTGCCCAGGTGACAGCCCCAGCCAGGACGCCAGCAGCGGCAGCACCACGATGGCCGCGCTGCCGTACAGCACCACCACGCTCAGCGCGCCCGCCGCGTCCTCGTCCGAGCTGTCGGCGCTGTCGTGCATGGCAGCGATCGCCGCCGCCCCGCAGATCGACACGCCGGTGGCGACCAGCAGCGACGTACCGGGGGAAAGGCCGAGACGGCGGCCGGCCATCGGCGTGAGGACGAACGTGAGCCCGGTGGCGACGGCGACGACCGCGAGCGAGCGCCAGCCGAGCGCGAGCACCTGCGGCACCGCGATCTGCAGCCCGAGCAGCACGATCGCCGCCCGCAGCACCCTCCTGGAGACGAACAGGAGCCCTGGACGCAGCGGCGCGCGGATCGCCCCCGCGGTGGCCAGCGCCGCCCCCAGGGCGACCGCGGCGGTGGCGGGGCTGAGCCCCGGCACGAACCGGTTGACGACCAGGGCGGCCGTCGTCGCCAGCGCGCACGCCGCGATGCCCGGCAGAAGGGACGTCTTGGAGGGGGCGAGAAGCATGATCCCAGTTTTCGGGGCCTTCGGCAGGGCCGGTACCCGCACCTTGACTGGGAGGTCATAGCCTGTGGCTATGACCGCGTTGCCCGATCTCGACTCGCTCAAGCTCCTGGTGGACGTGGGCGAGCTCGGCAGCCTCGGGCAGGCCGCCAAGCTCGCGGGCATCGCGCAGCCGTCGGCGAGCAAGCGCATCGCCCAGCTCGAACGGCGGCTCGGCCTGCCGCTGCTGGAGCGGACGCCGCGCGGCTCCACACTCACCGTCGAGGGCAAGATGGTGGCGGGCTGGGCCGCGCAGGTGCTCGCGGCGGCGCAGGAGCTCATGCGGGCCGCCGAGGCCGTCCGCCACGGCGAGGCGGCGCACCTGCGGGTGGCGTCCAGCATGACGGTGGCCGAATACCTGGTGCCGCGCTGGCTCGGGGAGTTCCAGAGCCGCGAGCCCGGGGTCCAGGTCGGCCTGGACGTGCTGAACTCCGCGGACGTGGCGGCGCTGGTGCTGTCGGGGGCCGGGGGCGTGGAGCTGGGGTTCGTGGAGGGGCCGACCGTGCCGGACGGGCTGGCCAGCCGGGTGGTGGGCACCGACAGGCTGGTCGTCGTGGTGGCGCCGGGCCACCCGTGGGCGCGCCGCCGCACGGTGCTCCGAGGAGCCGAACTCGCCGCCACCCCGCTGGTCGTACGCGAGCGCGGCTCGGGCACCCGCGAGACTTTGGACGTCGCCTTCACCGGGCTGCACCAGGCCAGCCCGCGACTGGAGCTCGGGTCGAACTCGGCCGTCAAGGGCGCCGCCCAGGCGGGCGCGGCCCCGGCGGTGCTCAGCGGGTACGCGGTCGAGGCCGAGCTGGCCACCGGCCGCCTCGTCGAGGTGCCGCTGACCGGCCTCAACCTGGTCAGAAACCTGCGCGCGGTCTGGCGCCGCGGCCGCTCGCTGACGGGCTCCGCCGCGACCCTCCTGACCATCGCCAGCCGCCCCTGAGGCACGACAGGGGTGTTCGCCCAACGGATGGTCGCCGGTCCGCGCACTCGCCGGGCAAACCAGGGAGAATCTTCAGCGATGAACATTACTCCCGCCCAGTTGCGCGACCTGGCCGGCCGCGCCGACGCTCTCCAGGCCGAGGCCCGCGCCCTGTACGCCGGCCTGCCCGCCGACTCACCTGAGCGCGCCCATCTCCAGGCCGCGCACCACGCCGCCGAATGGCTGCGGCGAGCGGGCGAGGACCTGCTGCGCGCGGCAGGAGACCTGGCCCACTATCGAGCCATGGCCGAGTCGACGTGCGCCTTCCCGTGGGGCGTCTGCCCCGAGCACGGCAACACGATCTCCGCCATGGCCAACGTGTCCACCTGCCGGGTGTGCCGCCGCACCTGGGACTACGACCGGCGCGGGCAGAAGTGCGGCGAGCCGGTGACGTGGAAGGTGACCGACCGGGTCGGCACGGAGTCGCTGATGTGCGACGGGCACGTCCTGGGCGCCCGCGCGGCCATGCAGGGCGCCACCTTCATGCGCCTCGACGGAGGGACATGACCGGGATCGGGGTGGAAGTTATCCCTCATCTCGCCGCAAAAGCGCTGATCAGCGGCCTGCAACCGCCGTAAACAGCCCCCACGTCGGCGGTGGATCCTGCATCCTGAACATGCATTCGCGATTCCCCCCGCAAGGAGCTGCCGTGACCCGGTATGCCGCCGACCATGTCCGAAACGCGCTCGTCGCCCGCTGGAGCACCGGCATCGGGGATGTCGCCGTCACCGTGGCCGCCCTTCCGCCCTCGCCCGCCGGCCCCCCGGCCACCCTTCGGCTGGCCGCCCAGCTGACCGCGCTGTCAGCGGCCTGCTGGCGCTGCTACACCCATCCGGTAGGCACCTCCGACCAGCACGAGCCGGGGGGCCGCGGCTGGTACCGGCAGCGCGAACGCGACGCCTTCGCCACCGTCGTGCCGATCCTGACCCGCTCGGACCGGTTCGGCGACTACCTGCGGCTGTCCGTCTCCACCAAGGTCGGGGAGATCGCGGAGCGCGTCGGCTGCGCCCTGCGCGCCCTCGACAGCCCCGAGCTCACCGCGCAGGTCGTCACCGACATCGCCGCCGAGCTGTCGGCCGTCGAGCACGCCGAACGCGACGACCTGTCCGGACGCGCCCGGCAGGCCGTCGCCCTCAGCCGCGAGGACGCCTCGCCCCTCCAGGTCGCCCAGGCCGACGCCTTCCTCAACCGTCAGCCCTTCGGCTCCGAGGAGCTGATCACCCAGATCGACCCCGCCGCGGCCGCCATCGCCGCCGCCCACTGGCTGCACGCGGCGGCCGCCACGACCGGCCGCCACCTGCACCGGGATCCGACGCAGGTCGTGGCCGAGAGCGGCCGCCTGCGGCCCCTCGCCGCCGAAAGCCTCATCGAGATCGTGCGGGCCATCAGCTTCGGCGCCACACCGCGCCAGACGGTCATGCCGCTCATCCGCCACGCCCTGCACGTCGCCGAGGGCCACCTGTGCGGCGTGACCGACGCCAAACGGCGCATCGCCGCCGCCGAACGCCTCCTGGCCAGGGCCCGCAGCCGCCACCCCCACCTCGACGTCGGCCCCGGCGCCGCCTGCCTGCCCATCACCTCGCTCGACCCCGCCCGTCCTGCCCTCGACCTGCTCGACAACCTCATCGCCGGAATCCACGGCTGCTGGCTGCGGTACGCCGGCCATGCGCGTACCCGCAACGCCTTCTCCTGGCACGATCCGAACGGCGACTGGCGGCACGAACGCCACGCCGAGCTGTTCCTCACCGAGGTCCGCCAGGAAGCGGCCACCCGCCACCAGCACCTGCTGTAAAGGAGCACGATGGTCGACGGTGAGGGGCGCATCGCCCATGAGCTGGGCGCGGCGCTCGGTCCGGCCGCCGGCCCGGCCGACGTGGGGGCGGCGATCTCGCAGATCGTCGGACGCCGGGTGGCGCACGACGCGCTCCGGCTGGTCGGCCTGAACCCGGCGATCGGCATCGGCCTGGGAGCGTTCACCTTCTGGCACGAATACCCGCCGGCGCTGATCAGCGCCCTGGTGCTCAACCGGTATCTGCACGGCGACCCGTGCCCGCTGCAGGTCCTCGCCCGGCAGAGCGTGCCGGTGTGCGTCGTCGGAGCAGGCTGCGGCGACGGCCGGCGCAACACGCTGATCCGGCGGATCCTGGCCTCCCACGGGGCGGGCAGCGAGCTGCGCCTGCTGATACGGGACCGCCACGGGGTCTGGGGCATGCTCGGCCTGCTCCGCGCCGAGGGCCGCAGGCCCTTCGACGACAGGGACTTCCACCGGGTCCAGGAGCTCGCCCCCGCCCTGCAGGCGGCGATGCGCGGATATGTGACGGCCGGCCCGCTGACGCCCGCCGTCCCGGCGCTGCCGACGGGGGTCATCACAATCAGCCCCGACCACAAGGTCCGGTCGATCTCGCCTCAGGCGCGCGCCTGGGTGCGGCAGATGTGGCCGGCCGCCGGGAGCGGGGTGCCGGACTGGATCGCCAACGCGTTCTGGGTCGGCCTGTCTCTGCACGTACGGGCCCACACCCGCGATCCGGGCGCCTGGACGCCGCTGGTCTGCGCGCCGGCGGCGAACTTCGGGCGGTGGGTGCTGATCCACGGCCAGCCACTGGACGAGAACGGCGACAGCGACGTGGCCATTCTCATCCAGGCGGCGGGCGGCGAACTGCTGCTGCCGTCATTTTGCGACTGGTACGGCATCACCGCCGGCGAACGCCGCGTCATCGAATATCTGTATTCCGGGGCCTCGGCGAAACAGATCGCCCGAGCGCTCGACCTTTCCGCCTACACCATCAACGACCATTTGAAATCGGTCTACCGCAAGACCCGGGCGCAGAGCCGCGACGAACTCATCGCGGCGATCGCCGGCTGACCGCCCTGGTGAAGTGCTTGATGATCGCTGTCGGGGCGGCCGTATGCTCTTGCGAAGATCAGGCAGTTGATCGAGGCTGGTGCGGGGGATGTCACCGCTCCGGAGGCGGCAGGCGGCGCAGGAGGTACGTGTCCATGATCCAGCCCTTGCGGGCCCGCGCCTCGGCGCGCAGTTCTCGGATGCGGTCGCCGACCTCGGCCACCGGCCCGGAGACCAGGATCTCGTCGGGTGTCCCCAGATAGGCGCCCCAGTGGATGTGGAAGTCGTCGAGGCCGGCGAAGGAGCAGTGGGCGTCGAGCATGACGACCACGTCGTCGGCGGTGGGGCCGTGCTCGGCCAGCCGCCGCCCGGTCGTGAGGTGCACGGGCCGTCCGACCTGGGTGAGGCCGGTGCGGTGGCGGGCGGTGAGCGCGGCCACGCTGCTGATCCCCGGGATGACCTCATATTCGAACGTGACGTTCCCGCGCTGGAGGATCTCCTCGAAGATGGCCAGCGTGCTGTCGTACACGCCCGGGTCGCCCCACACCAGGAACGCCCCGGTCTGGCCGTCGCGCAGCTCGTCGTGGATGAGCGCCTCGCAGGCGAGCGCGCGGCGCGAGCGCCAGTCCTCGACGGCGGCGGTGTACGCCGGCGTGGTCCGGTCGCGCTCGGGGTCGCGGGCCTCGGCGATCCGGTACGGCCGGCGGCCGTGCTCGGCGATGAGATCCAGCCGGAGCTGGACCAGTTCATGCTTGACCTCGCCCTTGTCCACGATGAGGAACACGTCGGTGGCGGCGATGGCCTTGACCGCCTGCAGGGTGAGATGGTCGGGATCGCCGGCGCCGATACCGATGACGAGTAGCCGCTTCATCCGCAAGAGTCTGCCAGAACGACAGATATACGATATGCCTCGCAAATCACCCAAGGAGGGACGTGAATCTCGTCGAGCAGGGGGACGCCTTCGCCGCGTTCTGGCAGGAGCGGCACCTGTGCACGCTCTCCACCACGCGCCCCGACGGCCCGCCGCACGTGGTGCCGGTGGGCGCGACGCTGGACCTGGCCACCGGCATCGCCCGGGTGATCACCTCGGGAACCTCGGTCAAGGCCCGCCTCATCGGCGCCGACGGCGCGCTGGTGGCGCTCTGCCAGGTGGACGGCCGCCGCTGGTCGACGCTGGAGGGGCGGGCGGTGCTGCGTACCGAGCCCGAGCAGGTGACGGACGCCGAGCAACGTTACGCCGTCCGCTTCAAGCCGCCCCGGCCCAACCCGTCGCGGGTGGTGGTGGAGATCCAGGTGACGCGCGTCCTGGGCAACGTGTGATCACCGTCGTCGGCATCGGCGCGGACGGCTGGGACGGGCTGTCCGCGGACGCGCGGAAGGCCCTGGAGGCCGCCGAGGTGCTGATGGGCGGGCGCCGCCAACTCGACCTCGTACCCGTCCCCCCAGCCGGGCCCGAGCGGGTGGCCGAGCACGTCGCCGGGCCCGCAGGGGCGCCGGAGCGCGTGGCGGGGCCGGTGCGGGTGCCCGAGCGCGTGGCGGGGTCCGTACGGGCGGCTGAGCGGGTGGCCTGGCCCTCGCCGCTGGTGCCGGCGCTGCCCGGGCTCATGGAGGCGTACGCCGGGCGCGAGGTGTGCGTGCTGGCCAGCGGCGACCCCATGTTCCACGGCATCGGCTCCACGCTGGTGCGGCTGCTGGGCCCGGCGAACGTCCGCGTGGTGCCGCACGTGTCGTCGCTGTCGCTGGCGTGCGCCCGGCTCGGCTGGCCGGTGGAGCAGGTGGACGTGGTCAGCCTCGTGGGCCGCCCCCCTGCCGCGCTGAACGCCGCGATCCTGCCGGGGCGGCGGCTCCTCGTGCTGGGCGCCGGCCGCGACTCCCCGTCCCTGGTGGCCGGGCTGGCGACCGGGCTCGGGTACGGCCCCAGCCCCATGACCGTCCTGTCCGACCTGGGCGCGGACTCGGAGTCCGTCCTGACGGGAACCGCCGAGACCTGGGCACCGCGGGAAGCCGGACCGTCCGCGCTCAACGTGATCGCCGTCGAGTGCGTCCCCGGCTCCGGCGCCGAACCCCTCCCCCGCGTGCCCGGCCTGCCCGACACCGCGTTCGAGCACGACGGGCAGCTCACCAAGCGGGAGGTCCGCGCGGTCAGCCTGTCGCGGCTCGCCCCGCTGCCGGGAGAGCTGCTGTGGGACGTGGGCGCGGGCGCGGGCAGCATCGCCGTCGAGTGGATGCGCGCCCACCCGGCCTGCGCCGCCGTGGCGATCGAGAGCAGGGCCGAGCGCGCCGCCGCCATCGCGCGCAACGCCGACCGGCTCGGCGTGCCGTCTCTGCGGGTCGTCGAGGGCAGGGCGCCGGCCGCGCTGGAGGGCCTGCCGGCGCCGGACGCGGTGTTCGTCGGCGGCGGCGCGACCGTGCCCGGGCTGCTGGAGCGCTGCTGGGCGGCGCTGCGGCCCGGCGGCAGACTGGTGGCGAACGCCGTCACCCTGGAGTCCGAATCCGTCATTGCCCAGTGGTACGCCCGGCTCGGCGGCGACCTGGTGCGTATGTCCGTGCAACGGGCCTCACCCGTCGGCTCCTTCACGGGCTGGCGGGCCGCGATGCCGGTGACCGTGTGGTCGGTCACCAGGAAGGACGTGCCGTGACGGTGTACTTCATCGGGGCCGGCCCCGGCGCCGCCGACCTCATCACGCTGCGCGGGCTGCGGCGGCTGCAGTCGGCGCCGGTGTGCCTGTACGCGGGCTCGCTCGTGCCCCGCGAGCTCCTGGACGCCTGCCCCGTGGGAACCAGGCTCGTCGACACCGCGAACCTGACCCTCGACGAGATCGTGGTGGAGCTGCTCGCCGCCCACCGCGCGGGCCTCGACGTGGCACGGCTGCACTCGGGCGACCCGTCGGTGTTCAGCGCGGTGGCCGAGCAGATGCGCAGGCTGGACGAGCTCGGCGTGCCGTACGAGGTGGTCCCCGGGGTGCCGGCGTTCGCGGCGGCGGCGGCCTCGCTGGGCAGGGAGCTGACCGTGCCCGGCGTCGGCCAGACCGTCATCCTGACCCGCACCTCCCAGCGCGCCACGCCGATGCCCGAAGGGGAGGACCTGAAGACCCTGGGCGCGAGCGGCGCCACGATGGTGCTGCACCTGGCCGTGCAGCGGATCGACGCGGTGGTGGCCGAGCTGCTGCCCTCCTACGGTCCGGACTGCCCGGTGGCGGTGGTGGCGTGGGCCAGCAGGCCCGACGAGGTGATCCTGCGTGGCACGCTGGCGGACATCGCCGGGCAGGTTCACGAGGCCGGGATCCGGCGTACGGCGGTGATCGTCGTCGGCCCGGTGCTGTCGGCCACGCAGTTCCCCGACAGCCACCTCTACAGCTCGGATCGGGCGCGGCCGTGCGACGCGTCCTGATCCTGGGCGGCACGGCCGAGGCGCGGGCGCTGGCCGCCGAGCTGGCCGGCCGCGGCGTTCACGTGGTGTCGTCGCTGGCCGGGCGGGTGAGCAACCCGCGCCTGCCGGTCGGGGAGGTGCGCGAGGGCGGGTTCGGCGGGCCGGACGGGCTGGCCGCCTGGCTGGTTGCCGAGCGGATCGACGCCCTGGTGGACGCCACGCACCCGTTCGCCGCGCGGATGACGGCCTCGGCGGCTGCGGCGTCGGCGCGCACGGGTGTGCCGCTGCTGGTCCTGCGCCGCCCGGGCTGGCGGGAGGGGCCGGGCGACGCCTGGCGGCGCGTGACCTCCCTGCCCGAGGCCGCCGCGCGGCTGCGCGAGCCAGCCTGGACGGCCCTTCCCGAGACCGTCGCACGACCGGGCGGAGGCCCGGCGCGGGTGTTCCTGACCACCGGACGCCGGAGCCTGCCGGTCTTCACCGGACTGGCCGGGGTGTGGCTGCTGGCCAGGTCGGTCGATCCCCCCGAACCGCCGGTCCCGGACAACGTGCACGTCCTGCTGGATCGCGGGCCGTACACGGTCGAGGGCGAGCGGGCCCTCATCCGCGAGCACCGCCTGGACGTGCTGGTCACCAAGGACAGCGGCGGGCCGATGACCACCGCCAAGCTGATCGCGGCCCGCGAGCTCGGCCTACCGGTGATCATGGTGGACCGCCCGCCGCTGCCCGCCGGCGTCCGGCTCGTGGAGACCGCCGCGGAAGCGGCCGCCTGGGCCGCGGCGGCCCACGGGTAGCGGCGGCTCAGGGGTAGCGACGCGGGGTGTAGACGACGCCGCGGTCGTTGACCCTGGTCGTCGAGGAGCCGACGATCAGCAGGCAGCGCATGTCCACCTGCGCGGGGTCGAGCTCGCCGAGCGTGGTGACGGTGACGCTCTCGCGTTCGCCGCCGACGTCGCGGCCGATCACCACCGGAGTGGCGGCGTCGCGGTGCTCCAGCAGCAGGTCACGGGCGGCGGCGACCTGCCACGTACGGCTGCGCGAGGCCGGGTTGTAGATCGCCAGCACCAGGTCCGCCCTGGCGGCGGCGGCCAGCCGGTCGGCGACCACCTCCCACGGCTTGAGCAGGTCCGACAGCGACAGCACGCAGTAGTCGTGGCCCAGCGGCGCGCCGACCCGGCTGGCCACGGCCTGGGCGGCGGTCAGCCCGGGGACGATCCGCACCGGTACGTCCGGAAAGTCGGCCGCGGCCTCCAGCACGGCGCTGGCCATGGCGAACACGCCCGGATCGCCGGAGGACACCACGGCCACCCGCGCGCCGTCGCGGGCCAGCTCCAGCGCGTGCCGGGCGCGCTCGGCCTCCACCCGGTTGTCGGTCCGGTGGCGGCGCTGGCGCGGGTTCGGGGCGACCCGGTCCACGTACGGGCCATACCCGACGAGGTCGGTGGCCGCCGCCAGCGCCTCCTGGGCCTCGGGCGTGAGCCACGGCCGCCCGGCGGGCCCGAGACCCACCACGACCACCTCGCCGGCGCCTTCGGCCACGGGTGGTTCGGGGACGAAGGTCCGCTCGGCGGGGCTGGCGAGCAGGGCCAGCGAGAAGTACGGCACCCCGTCGGCGTCCACGTCCTTGAGCGGCGCGACCCGTTCGGCGCCCATGGTGGCGCGCTCGACGTACCAGGCGTCGTCCAGCCGCCCGGCCTCGGCCAGCGCCTCTCGGACCTTCTCGAACGTCCGGCCCAGCTTGAGCACCGCCGCCGAGTCCGTGCCACGCAGCCGGTCCGCCAGCACGTCGGCGGGCAGTGTGCCGGGCAGCACGGTGAGCACCTCGTCGCGCTCCACCAGCGGCCGGCCCAGCACGGCCGAGGCGGCGCTGACGGAGGTGACGCCGGGCACCACCTCGGTCGGGTAGCGGTGGGCGAGCCGCTTGTGCATGTGCATGTACGAGCCGTAGAACAGCGGGTCGCCCTCGGACAGCACGACCACGGTCCGGCCCGCGTCCAGGTGGGCGGCCAGCCGCTCGGCGCAGTCGGCGTAGAAGTCGTCCAGCGCGCCCTGGTAGCCGCCGGGGTGGTCGGTGGTCTCCGTGGTCAGCGGGTAGAGCAGCAGCTCCTCGATCTGCCCTTCCCTCATGTACGGCAGCGCGATCGAGCGGGCGATGCTGCGGCCGTGCCGGGCGGCGTGGTAGGCGATCACGTCGGCCTCGCCGATCAGCCGGGCCGTCTTGACCGTCACCAGCTCGGGATCCCCGGGACCGAGCCCCACCCCGTACAGTCGTCCCGTCATCGCCGTCACTCCGTCTCGTTCGCGAGGGCGTTGACCGCCGCCGCCGTCATCGCACTGCCGCCGCGGCGGCCGTGCACCACCAGATGTTCGAGGTCGCTGTCCGCCAGCGCCCGCTTGGACTCGGCCGCGCCGATGAACCCCACCGGGATGCCGAGCACGGCGGCGGGCCTGCCCGCGCCCTCGGCGACCAGTTCGAGCAGCCGGAACAGCGCGGTCGGCGCGTTGCCGATCGCCACCACCGCGCCGTCGAGGCGGTCGCGCCACAACTCCAGGGCGGCGGCGCTGCGCGTGGTGCCGAGCCGTTCGGCCAGTTCCGGCACGACGGGGTCGCCCAGCGTGCACACCACGGCGTTGTCCGCGGGCAGCCGGCGCCTGGTCACGCCGGAGGCGACCATCTGCGCGTCACACAGCACGGGCGCGCCCCGGCGCAGCGCCTCGCGGGCCCGGACGACCACGGAGGGCGACCAGTCCAGGTCGGTCACGAGGTCGGTCATGCCGCAGGCGTGGATCATCCGCACCGCCACCTGCGCGACCTCGGGCGGCATCCCGGTGAGGTCGGTCTCGGCACGGATGGTCGCGAACGAGCGCCGGTAGATCTCGGCCCCGTCGCGGATGTAGTCGTTCACTGCTGCCTTTCCTGGTATCCGTCGCCGGTGGCGACCAGCTGGACGACCCGGCCGCGCGGCAACCCGCAGCGCCGCTCGCAACCGGCCCAATGCACGGGCGTCGCCGGAGGGCCGTCCAGCGTCGCCACCCAGCGCCGCGCGTCCTCCTGGACGTCGGCGAGGGACTTTGCGCAGCCCGGACGGCCGGTGCAGGCGCTCACGCCGGCCCACGGCGAGGCCGGGTCGGTCACCAGCCCGGCCGCCGCCAGCACCCGCGCCACCTGGTCGGCCGCGGCGGGCTGCAGGTCGAGCAGCACGACGGTCCGCCACGGCGTGAACCGGACGGGCACGCCGGCGGTGTCCTCCGGGCCGTCCATCTCGGCCGCTGTGGCGATGGCCGCCGCGGCGATGGCGCGCGCCTGGGCGGCGGACAGCCGTCCGAGCGGCACCACGACCTCCAGCGCCACCCGCCCGTCCCGCTGCCCGACGCGCCCCGCGCGCGGTGCCGCCGCCGTCGACGGGTCCCGCATGCCCGCAGCGGGCACCGCCCGCCCCTCGGCGCCCACGGCCGACCCGGCCTGCGGATGGGACGCGGGACGGACGTCGGCGGCGCGGGCGGAGGCGTCGGGGGCGGAGGCGTCGGGGGCATGCGCGGAAGTGCCGGTGGTGTCGAGGCGGGTGTCGCGACGGGCGGGAGTGTCCGTGGCGTGGAGGCGGGTGGCGATGCGGGCGGGGCCGTTCCGCAGTTCCGCGATCCGCCACGCGCCCCCGTCCGCTCCGGAGGTCTCCCGTTCGTCGAGGAACGCCTCGGCGGCGGCGACCATGCGGTCGGCGGCGGCGTCCGCCCCCACGGCGAGCCCCGCGTCCACCCCTGCCAGCAGCAGCCGCCCGTCGTAGAACGTGACGTCGGCCCCGAGCGCGAGCATGTCGCCCCCGCCGTCGTCCACCGCGAACAGGAACCGTCCCGGCAGCCCGGCCAGGCGCGCCCGCCCGCACAACGCCCGGTCCAGCGCCTCCACCAGGGGCTGCGGGTCCAGCAGGCCCGTGCGGCCGCCGAGCGGCGAGGCCACGATGTTGCGCACGCGCTCGTGCGCCGCCGACGGCAGCAGGCCGGCGGCGGCGATCCGTTCGGCGAAGGCGGCGGGTGAACGCAGGCCGCGCACCTGGACGTTCGCCCGGGAGGTCAGCTCGATCACGCCCGAGCCGAGGTCGGCCGCGCACGCGGCCAGCTCGCGGAGCCGGCCGGGCGAGATCGCGCCGCCGGGCAGGCGGACCCGGGCCATCGGACCGTCGGCGGCCTCGTGCACCTGTAGCGCCCCCGGACAGGCGTCGGGACGCAAACGTCCGGAAAAGTCGGCTATGGACACGATGAGGATGGTAACGCCACTTCTGGCGGAGGTCGCCCGTGCCGTAGGCTCCTCCTAGGCGATGGCTAGGGAGGAAGCCGGTGTGAATCCGGCGCGGTCCCGCCACTGTGACCGGGGAGCGAACCCCACCGCAGGCCACTGCCCGGCGACGGGTGGGAAGGCCGGGGTGAGCGCTGATCCGGGAGCCAGGAGACTCCGGCCGCCGCGACACCCACGACCGGGGCGAGGACCCCGAGGGAGGATGCGCCGTGTCTGGCGACAGCCGTACCGTCCTGCTGCTCTCGACCTCCGACACCGACCTGCTGAGCGCTCGTTCGAGCGGTGCCGCCTACCGGCTGGGCAACCCGGCCCGGCTGCCGGCCGAAGACCTGCCCGCCCTGCTGGAGGGCGTCGACCTGGTCGTGGTGCGCCTGCTCGGCGGCCGGCGCGCCTGGGAGGAGGGCCTGGACGCGCTGCTGGCCGGCCCCCGTCCGGTGGTGGTGCTGGGCGGCGAGCAGGCGCCGGACGCCGAGCTGATGGAATTGTCCACGGTCAGCGGCGGCGTCTGCGCCGAGGCCCACGCCTACCTGGCCCACGGCGGGCCGCCGAACCTGGCCGAGCTGCACGCGTTCCTGTCGGACACGGTGCTGCTGACCGGGCGCGGGTTCGCGCCGCCGGAGCCCACGCCCTCCTGGGGGCTGCTGGAGCGCGCGGCGCGGCCCGGGCAGGGGCCCGTGATCGGGGTGCTCTACTACCGGGCGCACCACCTGGCGGGCAACACCGCGTTCGTGGAGACGCTCTGCGCGGCCGTCGAGGAGGCGGGCGGGCAGGCGCTGCCGGTCTTCTGCTCCTCCCTGCGCACCGCCGAGCCCGCGCTGCTCGACACGCTGCGCGCCGCAGACGCGCTGGTGGTGACCGTACTGGCGGCGGGCGGCTCGCGCCCCGCGACGGCGGGTGCGGGCGGCGACGACGAGGCGTGGGACGTGGGCGCGCTGGCCGCGCTCGACGTGCCGATCCTGCAGGGGCTCTGCCTGACCACCAGCAGGCAGGCGTGGGAGGAGAACGACGACGGGCTGTCGCCGCTGGACGCCGCCTCGCAGGTGGCCATCCCGGAGTTCGACGGGCGGATCATCACGGTGCCGTTCTCGTTCAAGGAGATCGACCCCGAGGGGCTGACCGTCTACGTCGCCGACCCCGAGCGGGCCGCCCGGGTCGCGGGCATCGCGGTACGCCACGGGCTGCTCCGCCACACCCCGCCCGCCGAGCGCCGCCTGGTCGTCATGCTGTCGGCGTACCCGACCAAGCACTCCCGGGTGGGCAACGCGGTCGGCCTGGACACCCCGGCCAGCACCGTCAGGCTGCTGGCCGGGCTCGCCGAGGCCGGCTACGACCTGGGCGAGGGCTTCCCCGGCGTGGCCGAGCAGAACGGCGACGCGCTCATCCACGCGCTGATCGCCGCCGGCGGCCAGGACCAGGACTGGCTGACCGAGGAGCACCTGGCGGGCAATCCGGTACGCATCTCCGCCGCGTCCTACGAGCGCTGGTACCGGACCCTGCCCGAGGACCTGCGGGCGGACATGGAGCGGCACTGGGGACCGCCGCCGGGCGAGCTGTTCGTGCACGAGGGTGACATCGTCCTCGCCGCGCTGCGGGCCGGGAACCTGGTGGTGATGGTGCAGCCGCCGCGCGGCTTCGGCGAGAACCCGATCGCCATCTACCACGACCCCGAGCTGCCGCCCAGCCACCACTACCTGGCCGCCTACCGCTGGCTCTCGGCCGAGTTCGGGGCGCACGCGATGGTGCACGTGGGCAAGCACGGCAACCTGGAGTGGCTGCCGGGCAAGTCGGCGGGCATGTCCGCCTCGTGCGGCACCGACGCGGCCGTCGGCGACCTGCCGCTGGTCTACCCGTTCCTGGTGAACGATCCGGGCGAGGGCACGCAGGCCAAGCGGCGGGCGCACGCCGTGCTGGTGGACCACCTGGTGCCGCCGATGGCGCGGGCGGAGACGTACGGCGACATCGCCCGGCTGGAGCAGCTGCTGGACGAGCACGCCACGATCGCGGCCATGGACCCGGCCAAGCTGCCCGCCATCCGGGCGCAGATCTGGACGCTGATCCAGGCCGCCCGGCTCGACCACGACCTGGGGCTGGCGGACCGGCCGCACGACAGCGAGTTCGACGACTTCATCCTGCACGTGGACGGCTGGCTGTGCGAGGTCAAGGACGCGCAGATCCGCGACGGCCTGCACGTGCTCGGGCAGGCGCCGACCGGGCAGGTGCGCGTGGACCTGGTCCTGGCGATGCTGCGCGCCCGGCAGATGTGGTCGGGCCGCGAGACGCTGCCCGGCCTGCGCGAAGCGCTCGGCCTGGCCGAGGACGGGACGGCGGGGCTCGGCAGCGTCGACCGGGCCGAGGCCAGCGCCCGGGCGCTGGTGGAGGCCATGGAGGAACGCGGCTGGGCGACGGAGGCGGCGGCGGAGGTCACGCGCGAGCTGCCCGGCGAGCGGCGCGACCTGGTGACGCGGGTCCTCGAGTTCGCCGCCACCGAGATGGTGCCGCGCCTGGCCCGCACCACCGACGAGCTCGACCACGTCCTGCACGCCCTGGACGGCGGCTACGTCCCCGCCGGGCCGAGCGGCTCCCCGCTGCGCGGCCTGGTCAACGTGCTGCCGACCGGCCGCAACTTCTACTCCGTAGACCCCCGCGCGATCCCTAGCCGCCTGGCCTGGGAGACCGGCCAGGCCATGGCCGAGTCGCTGCTGGAGCGCTACCGGGCCGACACCGGCGAGTGGCCGCGTTCGGTGGGGCTGTCCGTCTGGGGCACCAGCGCCATGCGCACGGCGGGCGACGACGTGGCCGAGGTGCTGGCCCTGCTCGGCATCCGCCCCGAATGGGACGAGGCCTCGCGGCGGGTCACGTCCCTGGAGCCGGTCCCGCTCGCCGAGCTGGGCCGTCCCAGGATCGACGTGACGGTACGCATCAGCGGCTTCTTCCGCGACGCGTTCCCGCACGTGGTGGCCATGCTCGACGACGCCGTACGGCTGGCCGCGGCCCTGGACGAACCCGACGAGGACAACTACGTGCGCGCCCACGTGGCCGCGACCGGCGGCGACGAGCGCCGGGCGACCATGCGCGTCTTCGGGTCGGCGCCGGGCGCGTACGGGGCCGGGCTGCTGCCCCTCATCGACAGCCGCAACTGGCGCGACGACACCGACCTGGCCGAGGTGTACGCGGTGTGGGGCGGCTTCGCCTACGGCCGCGACCTCGACGGCGTGGCCGCCCGCCCGCAGATGGAGGACGCCTACCGCAGGATCGCGGTGGCCGCCAAGAACGTCGACACCCGCGAGCACGACATCGCCGACTCCGACGACTACTTCCAGTACCACGGCGGCATGATCGCCACCGTCCGCGCGCTGACCGGCCGGGCCCCGGCCGCGTACGTCGGCGACAGCACCCGCCCCGACGCCGTCCGCACCCGCACCCTGTCGGAGGAGACCGCGCGCGTCTTCCGCGCCAGGGTCGTCAACCCGCGCTGGCTGGCCGCGATGCGCCGCCACGGCTACAAGGGGGCCTTCGAGCTGGCCGCCACCGTCGACTACCTGTTCGGCTACGACGCCACGACCGGCGTCGTGGCCGACTGGATGTACGACAAGCTCACCGAGACGTACGTGCTCGACCCGGAGAACCAGGCGTTCATGGCGCAGTCGAACCCCTGGGCGCTGCACGGCATCGCCGAGCGCCTGCTGGAGGCCGCCGAGCGGGGCATGTGGCAGCACCCCGACCCGGAGCTCCTGCGCGGCCTGCAGGAGGTCTACCTCAAGACCGAGGGCGACCTGGAGGACGACACCAGCCGCTGAGCCGCCACCGGCTGCCCGGCCCAGTGCAGGTGCAGGTAGGACGCGGTCACCAGGGCGTCGCCGAACCCGTCGGCGCCCTCCACCCATCGGAACAAGGGCTCGCCGGTGTAGTCGACGGCGGTGCGGTGGAACTCGTGCCCCCGGAAGCGCTCGCCCGGCTCCGTCAGCGGCGAGCGCCTGAGCGCGACCGCGTCCCGGTAGCCGAGCGTCAGCCTGGCCGTCATGCGGGCCCGGCCCGGCACCCGCCCGCACATCCGCTGCCCGTCCAGCTCCTCGCACAGGTAGAGCAGCCCGGCGCACTCGGCGGCGATCGGCCCGCGGAAGGCCGCCACCTGTTCGCGCAGCGGCTGGTTGGCGGCCAGTTCGGCGGCGTACACCTCGGGGAAGCCGCCGCCGATCACGAGCGCCGCCGTGCCGTCCGGCAGCTGCTCGTCCCGCAGCGGGTCGAACACCGCGACGTCCGCCCCGGCCGCCCGCAGCAGTTCGACGTGCTCGGCGTAGCCGAACGTGAACGCCGCCCCGCCCGCCACCGCCACCACCGGCCGGTCCTGCCGCTCCACCCGCGCGGGCTCCCAGGGGGTCGCCTCCAGCCGGGGAGCCGAGGCCGCCAGCCGCAGCAGCGCGTCGAGGTCGCACGAGCGGGACACCAGCGCGGCCAGCCGGTCCACCGAGGCCAGCGCCTCGGCCTCGCGCTCGGCGGCGGGCACCAGCCCCAGGTGCCGCGACGGCGTGGAGACGGCGTCGTCGCGGCGGATCGCCCCCAGCACCGGCACCCCCGCGGCAGCCAGCGCGGACCGGCACAGCTCCTCGTGCCGGTCCGAGCCCACCCGGTTCAGCACCACACCGCCCACCCGCACCCGGGGGTCGAACGTGGCGAACCCGTGCACGACCGCCGCCACCGACCTGCTCTGCCGCGCCGCGTCCACCACCAGCACGACCGGCGTATCCAGCAGCCGGGCCACGTGCGCGGTCGAGGCGAACTCCGTGTCCGCCCTGCCGTCGAACAGCCCCATCACGCCCTCGATCACCGCCACGTCGCACCCCGCCGCCCCGTGCAGGAACAGCGGCGGCACCCGCTCCTCCCCCACCAGCCACGGGTCCAGGTTGCGGCCGGGACGCCCGGTGGCCAGCGCGTGATAGCCCGGGTCGATGTAGTCGGGGCCCACCTTGTGCGGCGAGACCTTCAGCCCGCGCGCCCGCAGCGCCGCCATCAGCCCCGTGGCCACCGTCGTCTTGCCGCTGCCCGACGACGGCGCGGCGATGACGAGCCGGGGAACTACCACTCGATGCCCTTCTGACCCTTCTGCCCGGCGTCCATGGGGTGGCGAACCTTGCCCATCTCCGTCACCAGATCGGCCACCTCGACCAGCCGCCCGGGCGCGTCCCTGCCGGTGATCACCACGTGCTGGTTGCCGGGCCGCCCGGTGAGCGCGGCCACCACGTCGTCAAGCTCCAGCCAGCCCCACTTCAGCGGGTACGTGAACTCGTCCAGCACGTAGAACCGGTAGGTCTCGGCCGCCAGATCCCGCTTGATCTGCTCCCACCCTTCGCGGGCGTCGGCCGCGTGATCCTCCTCGGTGCCGGGCCGCTGGATCCACGACCAGCCCTCGCCCATCTTGTGCCAGGTCACCGAGCCGCCCTCGCCCGTCTCCCCGAGCACCTTCAGCGCCCGCTCCTCGCCGATGCGCCACTTGGCCGACTTCACGAACTGGAACACGCCGACCGGCCAGCCCTGGTTCCAGGCCCGCAGCGCCATCCCGAACGCCGCCGTCGACTTGCCCTTGCCTGGGCCGGTGTGCACGATCAGCAGCGGCCGGTTGCGGCGCTGCCGGGTGGTGAGGCCGTCGTCGGGCACGGCGGCGGGCTTTCCCTGCGGCATCGGTCAGACCGCCTTCCGGTGCTCACGCACGACCGACCCGAGGTCGGCCAGCTTGTCGAGGGGGACGAGCCGCGCCCGCAGCCGGACCGCCAGCCGGGCCGCCAGGCCCAGCCGCACCGGGCCGCTCTCGCAGTCGACGACCACCGCGGCCGTGCCCGCCAGCAGCGCCGCCGCCCGGTCCACGTCGCCGCCCGCCGTGGCGCGCCCGTCCGTCACCACCACCAGCAGCGGCCGCCGCGCCGGGTCACGCAGCCGCTCAACGCGCAGCACCTCGGCGGCGCGCACCAGCCCGGCCGCCAGCGGGGTGCGCCCGCCGGTCGGCAGCGAGCGCAACCGCGCCGCGCCCGCCTCCACCGACGAGGTCGGCGGCAGCGCGAGCACCGCGCCCCGGCCGCGGAAGGTGACCAGGCCGACCTTGTCGCGCCGCTGGTAGGCGTCGAGCAGCAGGCTGAGCACCGCGGTCTTGACGGCGGTCATCCGCCTGCGCGCCGCCATCGAGCCGCTCGCGTCCACCGCGAACAGCACGAGGTTGCCCTCCCTGCCCTCGCGTACCACCTCGCGCAGGTCGTCCTCGCGCAGCACCAGCCCGGGGCCGCGGCGCCCGCGCCGCAGCTGGTGGGGCGCCGCGGCCAGCACCGTCGCCGTCACGTGCAGGTCGCGCACGCGTCCGGCGGGGCGGCGCGCGCCGGTGGCCCGGCCGTGCGGGGTACGCGAGCGCGACCGCCGTCCCGTCGCGCCCTCGCCGACCCCGGGCACCTCCAGCAACGGCACCCGGTACGGCGCCGCCACCCCGGCCACCCGCCCCTCTCCCGTGTCCGCGGGCGACGCCTGGTCGGTCGGCTGCGGATCGCCGGCCTCCGGGCACGCGTCCCCGGCTCCCGGCTCCGTGTCCCCGGCCGCCCGCGACGCCGCGTCGTCGGGGTGCCTGCCGTCGGAGGGCCGGTCCTGCCGCCGCACGCCGTCAGGCCCTTCTGCGGGGTCGTCGCCGGGGTCGCCTCCGGGTGGCGGAGTGCCGTCTTCGGCCGACGCGGGCGAGCCCTCCGGGCCATCAGGTCCGGAAATATCAGGACCTCCGCCACCTGGATCGTCCGGGTCCTCGTCGTCCTCCGACGTCCGCGCCAGCAGCTCGTCCAGCAGCGCCTCGTCCAGTCCTGGCGCGTCGAACGGGTCGCGCCGCCGCCGGTGCGGCAGCGACAGCCGGGCCGCGGCGCGTACGTCCTCGGTGCTCACCACGTCCCTGCCCTGCCAGGCGGCGTGAGCGATGGCGGTGCTCGCCGTCACCAGGTCGGCCCGCAGGCCGTCCACCTCGAACGCCGCGCACACGGTCGCGATCTGCCGCAGCCGCGCGTCGGGCAGCCGCACCCCCGGCACCCGGACGCGGGCCCGGGCGATCCGGATCGCCAGCGCCGCCTCCTCGGCCGCCCATCTGGCGGCGAACGCGCCCGCGTCCAGGTCGAAGGCGAGCCGCCTGCGCACCACCTCGGCCCGCTCCTCCGGGTCCCTGGACGCCTTGACCTCGACCGTCAGCCCGAACCTGTCCAGCAACTGCGGGCGAAGCTCGCCCTCCTCCGGGTTCATGGTGCCGACCAGCAGGAACCTGGCGGCGTGCCGGACCGACACCGACTCGCGCTCCACGTAGCACGTACCCAGGGCCGCCGCGTCGAGCAGCAGGTCGACGAGGTGGTCGTGGAGGAGGTTGACCTCGTCCACGTACAGGACGCCGCGGTGGGCGGCGGCCAGCAGGCCGGGTTCGAACGCCTTCACGCCTTCCGTCAGCGCCCGCTCCACGTCCAGCGAGCCGACCAGCCGGTCCTCCGAGGCGCCGACCGGCAGCTCCACCAGCGCCGCCGGACGCTCCAGCCCGTGGGCGCCGGGTTCGTGCGGCCCGTCCGGGCATCCGGTGTCGGGCGCGGCCGGATCGCAGGCGAACCGGCATCCGGGCACCACGGTCACGGGAGGCAGCTGGGCGGCCAGCGCGCGCACGATGGTCGACTTGGCGGTGCCCTTCTCCCCGCGTACGAGCACGCCGCCCGCCCGCGGGGAGACCGCGTTGAGCACCAGCGCCAGCTTCAGGTCGTCGAGGCCGACGACGGCGCTGAACGGATATGTGACGTTCAATGCAGAACCTTCCGGTTGACATGGGCGACCCGCCAGCCGGCGCGCGTGACGGTCAGCTCGGTGACGGACAGCGGCGCGAGGTCGAATCGGGCGGCGCTCAGCGGGTCCAGCCCGAGCGCGTGGGCGAGCGCCGCCCGGATGGCGCCCGCGTCGCAGACGGCGACGCCGCCGGGCTCCGCGCGTACGGACTCCAGCCAGGCGGCGACCCGCTCGGCGTGCGCGGCCAGGCTCTCGCCGCCGTGCGGGGCCGCGTGCGGGTCGCTCAGCCAGCTCGCCAGCGCGTCCGGCTCCTCCCGCGCGACGCGCTCGTACGGCAGGCCGCGCCACCGGCCGCATTCCGCCTCCGCCAGCGCGGGTACGGCACGCGCCGCCAGTCCGATGGCGGCGGCGGTCTGGCACGCGGCGGCGCTGGGAGCCGTCCACGCCACCACACCGGCCACCGTGGAGGCCAACGCGGCGGCCCTGGTCAGGCCGGCCGCGTCGGCGTCCGCGTCGGCCGTGGGGAAGCAGGCGGCCCGCATCCCCGGCGTACCGGCGTGCCGGACGAACAACACTCCGCTCAACTCAGCTCGGCTCAGCCCGGCGAGGCGGCGGCGCCCGCCGGGTGGACAGCCGCGCGGCGGGCCGCCCGGTCACCCACCCAGCCGAACAGCACGCCGAAGGCCGTCCAGAAGACCAGCTGCGTCCCCAGCGACGCGAGCCTGAACTGCCACAACAGCGTGGCGGGAAAACCCGCGGGCACCTCGTCGACGGTCGGCAGCAGGGTCCACGCCGCGATCACCGGAACCAGGAACGCCGCCACCGCCGCGACCCACCGGGCCCACGGTCCGGCGGTGACCCGGCGCGCGGTGGCCACCGCGATCGCCGTCGCGGCCAGCCCGACGAGGATCGTCACCACGTAGAGCAGGGTGCGGCTGTCGATCGTCTCCGGGTCGCCCACCGCCGGTGGGTTGGCCGGATATTTCACGAACGGCACAAGGATCACCGCCACGAACGCGGTCCCGGCGGCGGCGAGGGCCAGCCCGCCCTCCGACCGGGGGCCGACCCGTCCGCGCAGGCCCGCGTACACGAGGGCGAAGATCCCGCCCACGGCCAGCCCGTACAGGCCCGTGGCCAGGAAGAGCCCGGCCTTCTGCCCCGGCCTGCTGACGAGCGCCTCCTCGCCGTGGTCATGTGCGGGCGCCTCCTGGGCGGCGTGGGCCTCCTCCAGCGCGATGGCGCTGTCCACCCCCGGTTCCCCGAAGGCGAAGGCGAAGCCGCCCGCGATCAATCCGGCCAGCAGGCCCAGCAACAGGCCCCTGACCAGCAGGGTGCGTACCATGTGCGCGCCTCAGTGGCAGGGGACGCCGAGCAGGTGGCGTCCGTCGTGCATGAGTTCGTGCAGGTAGGCACCGGTTTGCGAGATGGCCCCGTTGTCCATCAGCACCAGATAGGCGACCAGCAGCAGCACCGGAACGGCGAGCAGCCACAGCCGCAGACGGGGAAGGGGGATTGCCGAAGGAGTGGACAGACCACTCATACATGCCTCCTCAGGGATGACGCGTCCCAACCAACGAGGTCACGAACTGTCCAAGCGACCTGGCTCCCGGGATCTACGTCCCGGATACAGTGGCGCGTCCGCACCGGCATCTCACCGGATTTCCCTTGGACAATCGTGAAATCTACCGGAATGTATCCCTTCCTCCCGTTCGCGTCAACGGATGGGACACCTGGAATGCCGACCTCTTAAGGACTGCCGATGAGACAGCACGTACGCATCCCGCTGCCGGACGGCGGCTCGCTGGACGCGACGGTGGCGTTGCCGGAGGGCGCCGCGCCCGCGGCCGGGTGGCCGGGCGTGGTGGTCGTGCACGAGATCTACGGCGTCGAGCCGGACCTGCTGGACGTGGTGGACCTGTTCGCCGAGCACGGGTACGCGGCGGTCCTGCCGGACCTCTACAGCCACGGCACCAGGTTCGGGTGCCTGGCGCGGGCCATGCACCAGTTCGTGACGGAGAGGCCGGGCCGGCCGGCCGCCGACATCGACGCGACCCGGCGATGGCTGGCGGGCCGCGACGACGTCGACGGCGACCGGCTCGGCGTGATCGGATTCTGCATGGGCGGCGGCTTCGCCCTCGCGTACGCGGCGAGCGCGCCGCCCGGCGTGCGGGCCGCGTCGGTCAACTACGGCACGGTCCCCCGCGACCAGGAGGCGCTGCGGTCGGTGTGCCCGGTCGTGGCCTCCTACGGCGGCCGGGACAAGGGCTTCGGCCCGCACGGCACGCGGCTGCGGGAGCACCTGCGGGCGCTCGGCGTCGAGCACGACGTCGAGATCTACCCGGACGCCGGGCACTCCTTCATGACCGACGGCCATCACCCCGTGGCCAGGCTCGCTCTGTTCCCGCTGCGCCACGGCCTCGTGCGCGCGGCGGCGGACGACGCGTGGCGGCGCACGTTCGCCTTCTTCGACAGGTACGTCGCGAGCCGCGAGTAGCGCCGTGCGGCTCGGGGCCGCCGGCCTCCGCGCGGCCTTGGCCGGCGGCCCCCGTACGTGGCGTGCGCGAGGATCAGACCAGCGGCAGGCGGCGCACGCCGGTCATGGTCGGCACCGGCATGAACTCCACCGGGTCCGCCGGATCGGTGCGCAGCGTGCTGAACCGGTCGAGCAGGATGTTCAGCGCGATCCGGCCCTCCAGCCGGGCCAAGGGGGCGCCCAGGCAGAAGTGGATGCCGCGGCCGAAGGCGAGATGCGGGTTGGGGTCGCGGCCGGGGTCGAAGACGTCCGGGTCGGTGAACTGGCGGGGATCCCGGTTGGCCGCCCCGGGCCAGATCAGGACGGTCTGATCGGCCGGTATCGTCACGCCGCCGAGCTCGGCCTCGCGCATGGTGGCGCGGCCCAGCAGGGCGAACGGGGTGAAGAAGCGGAGGGACTCCTCGATGATCGCCGGGATCGTGGCGCGGTCGGCCCGTGCCTTCTCCTGCTGCTCAGGGAAAGCGTCCAGGGCCAGCACCGTGTTGCCGAGCAGCATCGTCGTGGTGACGTGCCCGGCCAGCAGCAGGACTATCGCGAAGTTGACCACCTGCTCGTCGGGCAGGCGCTCGCCGTCCACGTCGGCCTCGACCAGCTTGGTCAGCAGGTCGGCGCGCGGCTGCCGCCGGCGTTCCGCGGCGTGGCCGGCGAGGTAGGAGGACATCTCCCACCACGCCTTCATCACGGCCTCCGTGCCCTCGCCCTGACGTTCGAGGAGCTCGTCGAACGAGACCTTGGTGTCGCTCCGGAACATCGCGTCGGCCCACTGCTTGAACAGGGCGCGATCACTGCCGGGCACGCCCAGCAACTCGGCGATGACGATGACCGGCAGCGGGTAGGCCAGATCGCGCACGAGCTCCAGCCCGCCGCGCTCGCGCGCCGCGTCGAGCAGCTCGTGGGTGACGGCGGCGATCCTCGGCTCCAGGTCCGCGACGACCTTGCGGGTGAAGGCGCTGCTGACCAGCTTGCGCAGCTTGCCGTGCTCCGGCGGGTCGATCTGGGTGATGAAGCCCTCCAGCGACATGCCCTTCGGCTTCTGCTCCTCGGGGACCACGCGAAGGGTGTCGGAGGAGAACGTCGTGGGGTCGCCGAGGACCTCCACCAGCTCGGGGTAGCCGTAGACGTTCCACATCCCGGCGGCCTCGTTGTGCTCGACCGGCCCGCCCGGCCACGGGCCGTGCAGCCAGAAGTGCTGTTGGGGAATGTTGTACCGCTCGACGATGTCAGACATCGTCACTCCCTTGATCGTTGAATTGATTTCCCGGTTGAGCGGATCGCATGACCCCGGCTGAGGGCGCGGTGGCGCCGTGCCGGGAGTCGTACGATGAACGGCACGTGCTCCTCGACGATCGGGTGTTCACCCGGAGCCCTGATCGTCGTCTTTCGGCCGCTTGCGATACTCCTCCCAGCGTTCAAGCGCCTCGTCCACGTCACGCACGAGGAAGGCGAAGAAGTCTCTGGTCTCCTCCAGCAGCGCCCGCTGCTCGGCGCGGTCGTCGCCGACGAGTGACAGTCCGAGGCCCAGCGCGTCCGTGATCGGCGGGAGGACGGCCATCTGGCCCCGCAGGACCTGCGCCCATCCGCCGCGAACGACGCGGTAACGGTGCTCACGGCCCGGCGTGGGGACGCGCTCGATCATGCTGCCGGCCTCCAGTTGCCTGGCGACCGTGCTGACCATGGTCTTGCTGACGCCGAGCTCGGCGGCCAGATCGGTGAGCGACTGGTCAGGCGGGTCGCAGATCAGCAGCCACGCGTACAGGCGCCCCATCGTCCGTGTCCCGGCGAGGCGCTCCATGACGAGCCCCATCCGGTCGACGAACTCGGTCTCCTTCTGATCCACCTTGCCAACTCCGTGAGCATCGTAAAGCACGTACTTGACGAACTATACGTCCGCGCGCGGCTCCGCGCGTTGCCGAGTGGTCGGCAATCGAGATACTTTAAACATCCAGATGACGACATCATTCGGATTGAGGAGCGGCATGACCGACGTGCCCGAGGTCGACCTGACCGATCCCGCCGTGCTGGCGGACCCGTTCACCGCGTACACGGGCGCCAGGGAGCAGTCGCCCGTGGCGCGGCTGGTCGCGCCCGGGTTCGGCCCGTTCTGGGCGGTGACCAGGCACGCGGAGGCCAGGGCGATGCTGAGCGATCCCAGGCTGGGGACGAACGAGCACAGCTACCGGCGGCCCGACGTGCCGGAGCACTGCCTGCCGTACCTGCGGACCATGTCGGAGATGAACGGCGCCGAGCACGCCCGGCTGCGCCGGCTGGTCGCACCCGCGTTCACGTGGCGCAGGGCGGCCGAGTTCGGGCCGCGCATCGAGGCGATCGTGGAGCGGCTGCTCGACGAGCTGCCCGCGGAGCCGGACCTGCTGGCGCACTTCGCGGGCCCGCTGCCGATCGAGGTGATCTGCGAGCTGGTCGGCATCCCCGTCGCCGACCGCCCCCGATGGCGCGAGTACGGCGCCGCGGTCGCGGCCGGGCACGGCGAGAGCTTCCGGGACGCCATCCCGCGGATCCTGGAAGGCGCCGAGGCCGCGGTCGCCAGGGGCCGGGCGGAGCCTGGCGAGGACCTGATCTCCGACCTGGCCCGCGTCATGGAGGAGGACGGCGACCGGCTCTCCGAGACCGAGCTGATCACCATGGTCTGGACGCTCGTCATGGCCGGCCAGACGCCCACGAACCTCATCGCCAACGCCGTCGCCGCCCTGCTGTCGCACCCCGGCCAGCTCGCCGCGCTGCGGGCCGACCCCGAGCTCATGCCGCGGGCGGTGGAGGAGCTGATGCGCTGGTGCGGGCCGCAACTGCTGACCATCCCCCGTTTCGCCACGGAGGACATCGAGATCGGCGGCGTGCCGATCCCGAAGGGCGTGCCGGTCACGGCCTCGATCGCCGCGGCGAACCGCGACCCGCGCGCCTTCGACGAGCCGGACCGGTTCGACCTGCGGCGTGAGGCGTCGGGGCAGCTCGGGTTCGCGCACGGGCCGCACTTCTGCGTCGGTGCCTCGCTGGCCCGCGTGCAGGCCGGGATCGCGATCGGCGCCCTGCTGCGCCGCTTCCCCGGCCTGGCGCTCGCCGGCGAGGTCCGGCACATGCCCGACCCGGGCACCTGGCGCCTGACGTCGCTGCCCGTGACCCTGTGAGACGGCACGCGCGGCTCAGTAGCCGACGGTGAACCTGGCGCGGCGGTGCCGGGGTCGCTCGGCCTCGTCGAGCAGCGCGACGGCGAGGTCCTCCATGGAGATCGCCGACCTGCCCCGGGCGTCCACCAGCAGCTCGTCGCCCCCGAGCCGGTAGCGGCCGGTACGCTCCCCCGGCTCCAGCAGCGCGGGCGGGCTCAGGTACGCCCAGTCGGCGTCCGGCTCGGCCCGGCACACCGCCAGCTGGGCGTTGCAGGCCAGGGCGATGGGCCGCCACGAGGGCGGGAAGTCCGGGGTCTCGACCACGGTCAGGCCGCCGCTGCCCGGCACGGTCAGCCCGGCGGCGCCGCCGACGAGCAGCAGCCGCGCTCCGGTGCTCGCCACCCCGGCCAGCAGCGCCTTGGCGGTCGTGACCAGGTCGGTCTCGTGGCCGGGCGCGGGCCGGGTGGCACTGATGACGAGGTCCTGTCCGGCGCTGAGCGCGGCCACGTCCTCGACGTCCGAGGCGTCGCCGGCGCGGGCGTACGCGGCGGGCGGCAGCAGGGGGAGGCGGGCGGGGTCGCGGACGACGGCGGTGACCTCGTGTCCGCGCGACAGCGCCTCGGCCACGACCCTGCCACCCACGGCGCCGGCGGCGCCGAAGACGGTGATGCGCATGTCAGGACTCCTTTCCGGCCAGGACGCGGGGCGCCGTCGCGGTCGGCGTGCGGGCGGGGCGGCGCTGGGCCACGACCAGAGCGGCCAGGACGACGAGCGCGCCGAGCGCCTGGGCCGCGGTGAGCTCCTGGCCGAGGACGAGCCAGCCGAGCAAGGTGGCGACCACGGGGCTGAGCAGGCCCAGGAACGTGACCTTGGTCGCCGACAGCAGCCGCAGGCCCCGGAACCACAGGGCGTAGGCGAGCGCGGATCCGATGATCGCGAGGTAGGCGTACCCTGCGAGGTTCTCGCCGGTCAGGGTGGCCGGCGGCGCGCCCTCGACGAGGAACGCCACCGGGAGCAGCAGCACGCCGCCGGCCACGAGCTGCCAGCCGGTGGTGGCCAGCAGCGGCGCGGGCGACTGCCACCGCTTGCTCAGCACCACGCCCAGGGCCATGACCACGGCGCCGCCGAGCGCCGCGGCCACGCCGAGCGCGTCGAGCCGGGCGTCGGCGCGCAGCACGAGCAGGCTCACCCCGGCCACTCCCGCCACGGCGGCCAGCGTCGTGCGCAGGGTCAGGCGTTCGGCCAGCAGCCCGGCGGACAGCAACGCGACCAGCAGCGGTTGGATGGCGCCGACGGTGGCGGCCACCCCGCCGGGCAGCCGGTACGCCCCCACGAACAGCAGCGCGAAGAACACCCCGATGTTCAGCGCGCCGAGCACCAGGGCCCGCCACCACCAGACGCCCGTGGGCAGGCGGCGGGTGATGGCGACCAGGAGGAGGCCCGCGGGCAGCGCGCGGATCACGGCGGCCAGCAGGGGGCGGCCGGGCGGCAGCAGTTCGGTGGTGACGAGGTACGTGGTCCCCCAGATGGCGGGGGTCAGCGCGGTCAGCAGGACGGTTCCCGAGTTATTTCTTAGCACTAAGACAAAGTATCTCAGCGCTAAGCTATCTGGCTAGATGATTTACCTCACCGCTAAGGCATCGTTAGGCTGGAGTGGTGGCTGATCACGTCGACCTCATACTCAAGCAATGGGACGCCCAGCGCCCTGACCTGGACGTCTCGCCGATGGCGGTGATCGGGCGGCTGTCGCGGCTGACCCGGCTGATCGACGCGGAGCTGGGCCGGACGTTCGCCGCGCACGGGCTCGACAGGGCCTCCTTCGACGTGCTGGCCACCTTGCGCCGCAGCGACCCGCCGCACCGGCTGACGCCGGCCGAGCTGATGCGGGCCTCGATGGTGACCTCGGGGGCGATCACGCAGCGGCTCGACCGCCTGGAGTCCCGGGGCCTGGTGACCCGCACGCCCAGCGCGGCCGACGGGCGGGTGGTCTACGTGACGCTCACCGACGAGGGGTACGCCCTGATCGACCGGGCGCTGCCGGACCACGTCGCGACCGAGGACCGCGTGCTCGCGGCCCTGCCGAAGGAGCGCCGGGACGAGCTCGCCCAGATGCTGCGCGACCTGCTGGAATCCCTCGGGGACCGCACCATGCTCCCCTGACCGGCCACACCGTCACCCTGGCGCGCCGCGCCGACGGCCCGAGCCGGAGCCCCGCCCCGAACCGGAACCGCGGCCGGTCGCGCGGCCCGAGGCGGAGTCCCCACCGCGGTCGGAGCCATTCCCTCGGGTGGAGGCCGAGCCGGGGCCGCGGCGGGGCCCCTGGGCGCGGGACGGTCGTTCGTAGCGGGTGGCAGGCCAGTGGGCGGGGCGGGTGAGCGCGGCCGGGAGGCGGGTGGCGGCGTCGCCGGTCGCGGCGTTGAGCTGGGGCTGGGTGAGGAAGATCGCATCCGACAGGTCCGCGCCCGCCAGGTCGGCCCCCCGCAGGTCGGCGCCGATCAGATCGGTCTCCCGGAGGTCCGCCCCCCGCAGGTCCGCGCCGATCAGATAAGCCCCGCGCAGGTTGGCCGCACGCAGATCGGCCCCCGACAGCCTGGCCCCGATCAGATCCGCTCCCCTGCGCTCCTTGCCCTTGCGCCCCGCCCGGACCAGCTCACTCGTCCGCAACAGCAGCACGTTGACCTCGGCCCGGTACGCCACCAGGTCCAGCCTCTTCAGATCGTCCGCGCTCCCCCGGGTCAGCCGCTCCGTCTCGTCGAGCGCGCCGCGCAGCTCGGCGTGGACGGGCCGGGCGGCCTCCAGCGTCAGCGCCTCCGCCAGATACCACAGCAGCTCGTGCAGCTGCCGCACGACGGGGAAGACCGCGTACATCTGCCCTGCCGTGCCCGGCGCCTGCCGCCAGCTCGTGCCCTGGAAGGTGACCTGCGAGACCTTCTGGCCGGCCCCGAAGCAGTCGTACACGGTGCAGCCGGGGAAGCCGCGCTGCCTGAGCTCGGCGTGGATGGAGCAGCGGAAGTCGTCACGCAGGTTGCGGCAGGGCTCCCCGGCCTTCTTGTCCACCGCGAAGTCGGCCGACGCCGAGAACGGCAGCGCGACGCAGCACAGCCCGAAGCAGCTCTCACAGTCGGCCAGCAGGCCGAGCTCGCGCGGGTTCGTTCCGGGCAACGTGCGGGCCTCCTTCGACGGGATACGACCTTCAAAGGGTACTCACTCGTGGACGTACGGCGTCGTCGTGGTGATCGCCTCGAACCCCAGCCGCAGCAGGATCGGGCGGCTCTGGCTGGAGGCGTCCACCTGCAGATGGTCGTAGCCGCGCGCGACCGCCTCGCGGGCCCGGTAGGCGATCAGCGCCCGGTAGACGCCCCGCCCGCGCCATTCCGGCACGGTGCCGCCGCCCCACAGGCTCGCGAACCGGGTGCCCGGATGCAGGTCCATGCGGGCCGCGCTCACCGGCGTGTCGCCGGCCATGGCGAGCACGGCGACGACCTCGCCCTCGGCGAGCTGGGCGAGCAGCCGTTCCCTGAGGTGGTCGCCGGTCGCGCCGAAGGCGCTCTCGTGGACGTCGACGACCAGCTCCACGCCGTCGGCGTCGGTCACCGGGACCAGCCGCACCCCCTCGGGGGGCTCCCCGCCGACCGGCAGGCGCCCGATCTCGGCGATCATCAGCGTCTCGGCGGGCTCCGGGGTGAACCCGGCCGCCAGCAGGCGCCGATCGAGGCCGGCGGGCCGGTCATAGCCGTACAGCTTCCATTCGAAGGGCCGCCCCAGCTCCCCGAAGTAGCGCACCTGCTCGGCGATCGCCGCGTCCGCGGTCTCCTCGTCGAGGCCGGACCAGAGCACACCGTTCCAGCAGTGCTCGGGCCCGACCTGGCGCACCACGTTCCCGGCCCGCTCCACCCTGGCCTCCGGCGCGTCGGGGCGGGCCCCCTGCCGCAGCTGCCGGTCGAACAGCTCCAGCACCTCAGCCCCCGAACCGTCGCTGCCGGGCGGCGAAGCTGCGCAGCGCGCGCAGGAAGTCGATCTCGCGGAAGGCCGGCCAGTACGCCTCGCAGAAGTACAGCTCGGAGTAGGCGGACTGCCAGAGCAGGAAGTTCGACAGGCGCTGCTCGCCGCTGGTGCGGATCACCAGGTCGGGGTCCGGCTGGCCGGCCGTGTAGAGGTGGGGCGCGATGTCGTCCACGCTCAGCGTCGAGGCCAGCTCCACCATGGACTGCCCGGCCTGGGCCCGCTCGTACAGCAGCTCGCGCAGGGCGTCGATCACCTCCTGGCGGCCGCCGTACCCGATGGCCAGCGTGAGGTGGAAGCCGGTGGCACACGTACGGGTGGCCTCGACGGCGCTCTTGAGCGCGCGGGCCGTGGTGTCGGGCAGCATGTCGAGCAGGCCCGCGACGTGGACGCGCCAGCGGGCGTCCGGCCGGTCCAACCGTTCGGCGACCATCTGCTCGATCACCCGCAACAGGTAGGCGACCTCCTCGTCGCCGCGGCGCTGGAGGTTCTCCGTCGAGCACAGGAACACCGTCACATGCTCGATGCCCAGGCCCTCACACCACGACAGCACGTGGTCGATGTGCTCGGCGCCGTACTTGTGGCCGATGCTCGGGCTGGCCAGGCCCTGCTTCCTGGCCCAGCGCCGGTTGCCGTCCATGATCAGGCCGACGTGGCGGGGCAGCGGGCCCGCCGTGACCTGGCGGCGCAGGCGCTGGGCATATAGGGAATGAAGGAGATCAGTCGTCCACATCCCTCAAGGATGGCCCACCCGGCGAACCGGGGGCCGCCCCTTCCCCATTTCGTGGCCTGGATCTGTGACGGTCAATCCGCGTCGGTTTCAGCCGGTACGGGCCAGCCGTCGCCCCAGTCGGCGTCCCTGGCCGCGCGGTAGAGGTCGCCCTGCCGCTTGGACACGATCACGTCGGAGATGCCCTCCTCCCCGGCGCACAGGCGCATGGACACCACGCCCTTGCGTTTGACCGGATGGCGCAGGATCCGGGCGGCGGCCCGCTCCCCCGGGGTCGTCGTGGCGGCCACGTAGGAGAACTTCTCGTCCTCGAAGCTGAGCGTGCCCGCCTTGATCCGGCGGTGCAGGGACGTCCTGGGGAGCCTGACGGAGAAGTGGCACCAGTCGCGCCCCCGCTGGATGGGGCAGCGGCCGTCATGGGGACAGGGGGCCGCGACACTCAGCCCCTGGGCGAGCAGGACCTCTCTGGCCTCGGCGACGGTGGCGTACCCGGCCGGGGTGCCGGGCTCGATGACGATCACCATGGCGGCGCCCGCGGCCAGCCAGCGGACGATCTCCGGGCGCTTGTCCTGGGGGAGCTCGCCCAGGGCGTACGACATGGTCACCAGGTCGGCCACGGGCCGGTCGAGGCCGGGGCGCACCGACGCCTGCCGCCACGTGGCCCCGCGCAGCGACCCGGACGTGCGGGCGAGGCGTTTGCCCAGGTCGATGATCTGCGGGTCGTGCTCGATGACCGTGACCTGCTCGATGGACGGCCAGGTCTCGCCTGCCGCCCAGATCGCCGCCCCGGTGCCGCCGCCGACGTCGAGGTGGCTCCCCGGCCGGAAGCCCGGGGTCAGGACCGCCGCCTGGCGCATGGCCGTGGCCGCGGCGGCGTAGGTGGCGGGCATCCGGTACGCGGCGTAGGCCGCCACGTCGGCCCGGGACCTGATGTGGGTGCCACCGCCGGTGGCGGCGTTCGTACGGTAACGCTCGGTGAGCCGCGCGACCGAGTCGGACAGCTCCTGCGGCGAGTAGCCGGACAGGGCACTGT
Organism: Nonomuraea sp. NPDC005650; assembly: GCF_040605375.1. NCBI lineage: Bacteria > Bacillati > Actinomycetota > Actinomycetes > Streptosporangiales > Streptosporangiaceae > Nonomuraea > Nonomuraea sp. NPDC005650. The sequence continues at coordinate 109,885 of NZ_JBEXCR010000012.1, read as the reverse complement.
CCAGGGCGGCTCTGAGTTCTTCTGGAAGCATGGATGGGTTCACCTGTGGTCCGGACGTGGCTTGCCTGCATTACATGATGCCGTCCCCACCAGCCCGCCCATCCCGGACATGGTCGGCGGCGGCCCGTCCCCCGACCGCGCCGGCTCGCCCGGCTGTGCCCCTGGCGAACAGGCCGATCTCCCGATCACGCACGGCAGTAGCGTGGCAGGCATGCTGCTCATCGACGGCGTCAAGATCGCGTACGAGGAGGCCGGCCCGGCGACTCCCCTGGGCACCGTCGTGCTCGTGCATGGCGCGACGACCGACCTGCGCCTGTGGGAGCACCAGTTCCGGGCCCTCTCGCGGCGCTACCGCGTGATCCGCTACGACAGGCGCGGAGCGGGCCGGTCCGGCGACGCCGAGGGCGAGGTGTGCCATCACGAGGACCTGCTCGCCGTCATGGACGCGCTGGGGGTCGAGCGGGCGGCGCTGGCAGGCAGCTCGCTGGGCGGCGCGTACGCGACCGAGGCCGCCCTGGCCGCGCCCTCCCGGGTGGCCGCGCTCGCCCTGATCGGCTCGGGCCTGACCGGCCACCAGTGGCCGCGGGAGATGCTGGAGCAGGCCCGCGACCGCGTCCACACCTCGGTCCCGGCCGACCGCCTGGCCCGCTACCGCGCCGGCACCGCCGACCACGTCGACCCCGCCGACGTGCGCGCGATGGCGGAGGCCCACACGCTGTGGCAGACCGCCGGCCCCGACCGCCGCCGCGACGCGCTCTCCGACGAGGTCTGGGGGTCGGCGGTGGAGATGTGCCGCCTGATGTTCGAGCGCTCCTGGAGCGGCCCCCGATCCACGGAGCGCCAACTGGTCCCGCCCGCCGCCACGCGCCTGTCCGAGATCACCGCCCCCACCCTGGTGGTCAACGGCCTGTCGGACGTGCCGGGCATCCAGCAGGTGTCCGGCCTGCTCACGGCCGGCATCACCGGCGCCCGCCGCGTCGACCTCCCCGAGACGGGCCACCTTCCGCCGCTCGAACGCCCCGCAGAGGTAACCGAAGCCCTGACGACGTTCCTGTCCACCGTCCCCACCCCCTGACCCACACCCGGCGAGGCTGGCGGGTCGACCGGCAGGTGGAGCCCCGGTCAGGCCGGTGAAGCCGGGGTGCGGTCCGGCTGGGGGCGGGTGCGGCCGGCGTACCCGGTCAGGATCCCGTCGATGGCCGACGTCAGCAGCTCCCGGTGCACCTCCGGCAGCTCCCCCGTCAACGCCTCCAGCCGCGCCGCGACCCCGTCGTGCGCCAGCGCCCCGACGCGCTCCCCCTCAGGGGTCAGCTCGATGAGGCAGGCTCGCCGATCCCGGGCGTCACGCGTACGAGCCACCAGCCCGCGCCGCTCCGCCCGGTCCACGAGCCCCGTCAGGCTCGACTTCTCCAGGTGCAGCGCGCGCGTCAGCTCCGTCATCCCCACCGGCCCATCGACGAGCAGGCACAGCAGCTGCGCCTGCTGCGGCGTCAGGTCCTGCTCCCTGCCGACGTCACCGAACACCTGCTGCACCAGGTGCCCCAGCCGTACGAGAGCGGTAGTGAACGTCGTGACCACGGGATCGAGTCTAGTTGACAATGGTTCACAATACGAACTAATTTAGTTCTCGTTACCAACTGTTCGCACTACCAACTAAAGTCCGGCGGCGAACGGCACACCCAAGGAGCCACCCATGCCCGACTACGGCCACGAGCTGCTCTTCAGCGTCAGCTTCGCGCCCTCCGTCTCCCAGGCCGACACCGTCGTCGCCCTCTCCCAGCTCGCCGAGCGCACCGGACTCGACCTCGTCACCTTCTCGGACCACCCGTACCAGCCCACGTTCCTCGACACCTGGACCCTGCTCAGCTACGTCGCGGCCGCCACCGAGACCATCCGGCTGGCGGGCAACGTACACCCGCTGCCGCTCCGGCCGCCCGCCATGCTCGCCCAAGCCGCCGCCAGCCTCGACCTCCTCAGCCACGGCCGCTTCGAGCTCGCCCTGGGCTCCGGCGGATACTGGGACGCCATCGCCTCCATGGGCGCACCGCGCCTGACCCCCGGCCAGGCCGTGGACGCGCTCGAGGAGGCCATCCCGATCATCCGCGCCGCCTGGGACACCGACGCCCCGGGCAGCATCCGCCACCACGGCGAGCACTACCAGGTCACCGCACCGCGAGGCCCGCGCCCGGCCCACGACATCGGCATCTGGCTCGGCGCGTACAAGCCGCGCATGCTCCGCATGACCGGCCGCCTCGCGGACGGCTGGCTCCCCTCCCTCCCCTACCTCGAGAACCTCGGCAAGCTCGGCGAGGGCAACACCGTCATCGACGAGGCCGCGGCCGAGGCGGGCCGCTCGCCCGGCGACATCCGCCGCATGCTCAACCTCGGCGAGGAGCTGCCTCCCGCCCAGCTCGCCGAGATCGCCCTCACGTACGGCGTCAGCGTCTTCATCCTCGCGGCCAACGACGCCCGCCGACTCCAGCGCTTCGCCCAGGAGACCGCCCCGGCCGTACGCGAACTCGTCGCCACCGAACGCGCCCGAGCCGACCAGCCTCCCACCACCGTGAGCGCCACCCCCGCAGCACAGGCCGCAGACCCGGATGCGGGGGCCACCACAACCCTGTCCCCACGAGCCGCCACGCCCAGCGCCGGCCTGGCCGTCACCCCGACCCCCGACAACGGTGTACGGCTCACCGACGTCCGCGTCTGGGACGAGACCACCCGCCCCACCGGCCCCACCCCCGACCCCACCCGGCGCTACACCCCCGCCGAACAGGCCAACGGCCGGCACCTCATCGACGTCCACGACCACCTGCGCGCCGAGCTCGCCCAGCTCCGCGACCTCATCGACCAGGTGGCCTCCGGCGCGATCGACGCCGGCACCGCCCGCTCGCACATCAGCACCATGACCATGCGCCAGAACAACTGGACCCTCGGCGCCTACTGCGAGTCCTACTGCCGCCTCGTCACCATGCACCACTCCGCCGAGGACGCGATGGTCTTCCCCCACCTCCGCCGCACGGAGCCCGGCCTCGCGCCCGTGCTCGACCGCCTCCAGGAAGAGCACCACGCCATCCACAAGGTCCTCGAACGCGTCGACCGCGCCCTCGTCTCGCTCGTCGGCGAACCGGGCGGCCTGGACAACCTGCGCGACACCGTCGACCTGCTCACCGACAGCCTGCTGTCGCACCTGTCGTACGAGGAGCGCGAACTCGTCGAGCCCCTGGCCAGGCACGGCATCTAGGTTCGGCGGGCGGGGAACGCGCGCCGGCGCGCCGCGACCACGATCACCAGTGCCCCCGCCACCAGCGGCAACGAGGTCCACGGCAGCGCACCCGCCCCGGCGCCCTCCAGCACCAGCCCGCCCGCCAGCGACCCCGCGGCGATCCCCGCGTTGTACACGGTCGTCTGCATGGACGTGGCCGCGTCCGCGTTCCCCGCCCCGGAGGCGTCCACCAGCGCCGACTGCAGCAACGTCGGCACGCCGCCGAAGGCCGCCCCCCACAGCCCGACCGCCCCCAGCGGCGCCCAGCCAGGCCCTCCGGAGACGGCCAGCACCGTCATCGCCCCCGCCACCACGGCCAGCACCGCCACGAGCGTCACCCGCGGGAACCGGTCGATCACCACCCCGGTGACCCAGATCCCCGCCACCGTCCCGGCCCCGAACACGAGCAGCACGACACTCGTCCGCCCCAACCCGGCGAAGGCCACGAACGGCGCCAGGTACGTGTACATCACCTGATGCCCGACCAGCACCAGCACCGTCACCCCCAGGATGGTCCGCACGCCGGGAAGCACCGCCACCGTCCGCAACGGGACCCGCACCGTGGCCGCCTCACCGGGAAAGTCCGGCACCTTGAGCAGCACCCACCCCACCAGCGCGACCGCGACGACCGCCAGCCCCAGGAAGGCCGTCCGCCACCCGAACGCCGAGGCCAGCGCCGCCCCCGCCGGAATCCCGGCGCACAGCGCCACCGTGATCCCCGCCGAGACGATCGCGATGGCCCGCCCCCGCCGCTCGACCGGCACCATCCGCGCCGCGTACCCGACCAGCATCGCCCACAGGATCCCGCCCATGACCCCGGCCAGCACCCGCGCCCCGAAGGTCACCGCGTAAGACGACGAGACCGCGGTCACCGTGTTGAACAGGGCGAACCCCGCCAGCGTGCCCACCAGCACGGGCCGCCGCGGCAGCCCGCGCAGCAGCGCCGTCAGCGGGATCGCCGACAGGGTCGACGCCACCGCGTACGCCGTCACCAGGAACCCGGCCCGCCCCTCCGGCACCCCCAGCGCCGCGCCCAGCTGCGGCAGCAACCCCGCAGGAAGCAGCTCCGTCATCACCGCCGTGAACGCCGCCGAGAACAGCGCCAGCAACCCCGACCACGGCATTCTCCCGACGCGGACGGCGTCGGCGATCGTCGCACCAGACATGTCGAATATGCTGAAACCTTCACATCAATGTGAAGGCAAGCCGGGAGGCCACACCGTGAAGATCGGTGAACTGTCGCGACTGACGGGCGTGCCGACCCGCATGCTCCGCTACTACGAGGAGCAGGAGCTCCTCCACCCCGAGCGCTCCGAGAACGGCTACCGCCATTATCCGGAGTCGGCCGTCTACCGGGTGCAGCAGATCCGCGGGCTGCTCGACTCGGGCCTCACCACGGAGATCATCCGCCGCATCCTGCCGTTCCTGAACAAGCCGGACGAGATCCATCTGCACCCGCAGTGCCTCACCCCGGAGCTGTCCGACCTCCTGGAGGCCGAGGCGGACCGCATCCAGCAGCGCATCGAGTGCCTCTCCCGCAACCGCGACGCGATCCACGCGTACCTGGCGGCTGTGCGATCTTCCTGACGCCTTTACATTGTAGATCACTAGAATAGGCCCGGCGTACAGGGCAAAAGGGCCAGGTTCCCCGTACGTCCGAGTTTGCTGGCCAACGGCGGCCCGTTGATCGAAACGGGGCGTGGCGCTGCACCCGTCCCCCAAGATCGCTACGTATAGTGATCTCCGATGTCACTTCGTGATTACAGGGGGAGATCATGAGGAATAGCCTCATCGCCGTCGGCAGTGCGCTGCTCGCCGCGACCGCGCTGTACGGCAGCGCCGCGCCCGCCACGGCCGACACCTCGAAGAGCCACGACTCGATGCACTGCGGCCTCGGGGTGGACGACAGCCTCACCTACCACCACGTCACCCACCACGGGGTGTTCGCCGGCACCCGCGAGACCGAGGCCTGCAAGAGCGGCGGCGGCTGGAGCTGGGGCTGGGACAGAGGCCACGACGACAAGCACTGGAGACACCGCAACTGGCCCACCAGCGGCAACGGCAACTTCGTCGGCTCCTGGCCCCAACACGGCTTCCACCACGACGACTGATCAACCCCACATCACGCGTTCGTCCCGGTGCCCGCAACACGAGCACCGGGACGAACGCGTTCAGGCCCCATTGCCGAGCGCGCCGCACTACTAGAACGGCGCGCACGGGCCCGTTGCTTGGACAGCGTCCGCAGGCCCCGCCGCCGGAACAGGCGCGTTCAGACCCCGGCCACCGCTCACCCTCCCCCAGCCGGTTCGGCGTTCGGGAGACGTTGCCGCCATGCTGGAGGGATGGATGATCCACTGAGCTGGTTGGCACAGGACGCCGCATCCGGACCCCTCCCCATCCGCGAAGGCCAGTTCCACCGGGTCGTGATCGGCTCGGACCGGGTCGTGTGCCTTCCCCGCACCGAGGCGGCGGCAGTCCGGCTGCCGCAGCGGGCGGCCACGCTGCGCGTGCTCAACGAGCTCGCCCTCGGCTTCCACATCCCCCGGCCGCTGTTCGAGGGCGCGGGCGAGACGCCGTACCTCGTGCTCAGCCGCGTACCCGGCGCACCACTGGAGGGCGGCGTGCTCGACGACCCGGCAGCGGCCGGAGCGGTGGCGAAGCAGTACGCCGAACTGCTGAGCGCGCTGGCCCAGGCGGGGGCCGACGAGCAGGCGCGGGCGGCGCTGCCGCGGACCCCGCAGGACCGGTGGCAGCGGTTCGAGGCGGACGTCCACGCAGAGTTGTTCGAGCTCATGTCCGACGCCGGACGCCGACGAGCCGAACGGGAGCTCGCCGCGGCCTCCCGTCTCCCCCACGTCGCCACGTCGGTGACGCACGGTGACCTCGGCGCCGAAAACGTCCTATGGGAGATCGACAGCGGGCGCCCCCAGCTCACCGGCGTGATCGACTGGGACGAGGTCACGATCGGCGACCCCGCCGAAGACCTCGCGGCCATCGCCGCAAGCCACGGGGACACGTTCCTTGACCAGGTGCTCGCACTGGGCGGCTGGACCGACAACGAGACGTCGGCCCGCGTCGCGGCGATCCGCGGCACGTTCGCACTGCAGCAGGCCCTCGCCGCGCACCGGGACGGCGACGCAGAGGAACTCGCGGACGGCCTGACCCACTACACCTGACCGCCCACCTACGGCACCACTCCTCACCCCGCCTTCAGAACCCCCTGACACTCAACGCCCGCCTTCGACACCGCTACCCAACCCACCCACGAGACCCACTTACCCTCAACGCTCACCCACCTGCGGCACCGCCACTCACCCACCCGCAACAGGCAACCATCAAGCAGCAGCCACCCGCCGTTTGCCACCTGCCGCCGATCCTGGAGGAGCCGCTGTACGTGCCGGTGCAAACGAGCCACCGGCCGACCGACAGCGGCTTCCGTCCTGACGTGCCGTCCCGCACCAACGACGACAACCTGCCCTTCGAGCTGGTACGCAAGCGGCTGGACAGCGCGACCGTGCCGAAGCTGGCCATGATCGAGTCGCACGACATCCCCCCGGTTCAAGCTCGACCACCCGCCCGCCCCACGTCCGCGGAGTCTTCGCCGCGCGCCACGCGGCCGCCCCCAACCCACTCTTGAGCCAAGTGATCAGCAGACTCGGGACCCCCGACGACCCCGTCGGGCCCATCACGAGACACACCGGACAAAAAAGAATCTCACCACAACGGGACATCCTTTCCTTTTTCTAGAGCAATATCGCCTTTGACGTATATGCCGATTACCCGGCGTTGGGTCCGATCTGGCGGGATTATGACTAGTTTTGAAACAGGTCCGGTCATACCACGCCAAAGACCGGAACCCAAGACTGAACGAGCAGGTGAGGGCAGAGACGACTCTCGCCGCGTTACGCGCTAGACCGGGCGCCGATTCGGTGAGGCCGGAGGTGTTCCAATGAAGGCTGTCATCGTCGATTACGGGCTACGGGATCATGCCATGACGGCCGCGAAAATCCTCACCGTCGCGATCGCCTATTTCGTGGCCGCCGAACTGGGGCTGCAACAACAGCTGGTCCGAGGGCAGGTGACGCCGCTGTGGCCCTCGACGGGAATCGCTCTGGCCGCCATGCTCCTCCTCGGCCTCCGGATCTGGCCGGGCATCACCCTCGGCGCCTTCCTGGTCAACGTGTCGATCGGGCCGACGATGGCCGCCGTCCTGAGCATCTCCGTGGGGAACACGCTCGCGCCGATCTGCGCCTACCTCCTGCTCGAGCGCGTGGGCTTCCGCATCGAACTGGACCGGCTGCGTGACGCGCTCGCCCTGGTGTTCCTCGGCGCCTTCGCCGGGATGCTGGTCAGCGCGACCGTGGGCGCCGGCTCGCTGGTGCTCGCCGGCGGGCTGCAGCCCAGCGAGTTCTGGCCCGCGTGGTCGGTGTGGTGGGCAGGCGACGCGATGGGTGTGCTCGTGGTCACGCCGCTCCTGCTCGCGAGCCGCACGACCCGGGTGCCGTGGAACGCCCACCCGCTCCGCTGGGTCGAAGGCGCGGCGCTGCTGCTGGGCACCTTCCTCGTCACGCTGCTGGCGACCTCGGGCCCCATCAACCTGCTCTTCCTCGTCTTCCCCTTCCTGATCTGGTCCGCCCTACGTTTCCAACTCCTCGGGGCCGCGGCGTGCGCGCTGATCACGACGACGGTGGCGATCGTCTCGGCCGCGCACCACTCCGGCCCGTTCGCCCAGCACAACCTCTTCCTCAACATGGTCGCCCTCCAGGCCTTCAACGGCTCCGCGGCACTGACCGCACTGCTACTCGCCGCGATCATCGTCGAGCGCAACAAGGCCCACCAGAACATCAAGAACGTCTGCGCCCGACTCAACGAGGTGGCGGACCGGCTTGCGCGCGACAAGAAGCTGGACCTCCGCCTACCACCCCCACGCGCTGGAGAGCGGAGCAGGCACAGGTCGCAGTAGCCGGACAATCCCTCTCACACCCTCGACACCGAGGGGAGGCCGATCTTCCTCGAAGCGACCTTGGCCACGGCAGGCGCGGCCGAAGTCTCCATACGGAAAGCTCATAGCGACCACATCCCCGTCCGGTAGGCGAGGCTGTGCCGGACGGTCAGGGTGTCGGGGCGATCAGGGCCAAAGGCGCACAAGTTGTGGGTGTGGGCATGGCGCTGGATGTCCACGACGGTGGCTTTGCAGGTAGTCGACTACGTGCGTAAACCGAATGAGCCTGGGGGCAGACTGCGGTAGATGGGCCAGTTGGCCAAGCGCTTGGGGATGCCGGGAGCGCCGCTTGCAGTAGGAAAGCTGCCCAGCGGCGGACGGTGTCGCGCTGGTCGTTCGCGAGTTGGGCCAAGGTTGTGGCTTGGATGAGGCGGTACATGCCGATCAGGTCCTCCGGCCCGCCACTGTCCTGTCGTTGGGGCTGCTGGTCAGCGCGATGAGGCTGCAGGAGCCCGGGGCGCCGTCCACGGCCAAGTCGTCGGCCTCGTTCAGGCCGCTGAGGATGGTGCGGGGCAGGCTGCCGGGGGGCGTAGCAAGCCAGCAGGTTGAGCAAGCGCACGACCAGCGGCTTGACGGAGCTGACGCGTTCATGGGAGAGCGCCCACGTCGCGGCCACCGCACATAGGCCGTTTCCGCCGGCGGCGCGTCTCCGGGTGGGCGCGTCCCTTGGCAACTGCAGATAGCGAGCGTTGCGGTCCGTCGCCGACACAAGGCCGGTAGCTAGCCGGACGGACACATCGGCCGGATCTCCATGAACCGCGCGATCCGCACCCGGAGCACCTGCCCAGAATGCGACCATGACCATGCTCTTCCCGGACTCCGTCCCGGCGATGGTGCCGCGATCTGCACCACCTGCGCCAGCCTCTCCCAAACTTTCGACTGCTCACGCTGCGGTTTGAGGGCAAGCTCCGGGGAGAACGTTTCCAGACCGCGCGCGGGCCAGCTCTGCCACCCGACCACTTGTCCGCGCTCCTCAACGAGATCGGCCGCGCATGGAGCCGTTACGCCGTCCAAGACCACGCAAAGGCACCATCGAGCCCGTCCTCACCCACAGATCGCGACACCTCTCACAGGCGCGCGAACGTGAGCCGACACAACCGTTAGGTGTCTTTCCTGAGCCGGCTACGCACGAATAGCGCCACACCCAACCAGACAAGCACTTCGATCACGCCGGTCCTGACATATCGCCACCAGGGGATGGGCTGTTCTCCCGTAGCTAAGGAGATCGCGACTCCGAGAAGAAATAAGCAAACCGCGGCGATCACCCCAATGATCATCAGCGCGGCGATGGGACGAGCGACTATCCGCCTGCCATACCAGTTCCCGGCAGTGATGATTCTTTTCCGCACCACACCGATCAGCTTCATGATCACGATCATCTCACATTGCTCAAAGGCTGGAAGAAGGACGACTTGCGAGGTCAAAGCCGGTTTCGATGACAGGCAGACCGTTGCACGGACCCTCTGGGCCATCACGGCAGATCCACTGCCCATTGGTGGCCGGTGAGGCACTGTGGGAACTACTGGCCAGCCTCCAGCCCTACACGATGCAGATAGCGTCCGGGTTCGTGCCACCGGACAGTCACAGGGCCACCGCGCCGGAGCTGACGCCGCCGCCGACGAGGCGACCCACCTGCCGCCCGCGATCCAGGACGTGCCGCTGGTGTAGGCCGTCGACCCCGCGATGATGTCCACGGAAGAGATCGCCGAGCCGGTGAACGCGGACACTCCCGACGCCGGTCTGGCCGAAGCCGCGGTCCGGCTGTCGGCTCGCATCCCGCCCTCGACGACGGGCGGCGTGGTGTACGTACGCGACGTGCAGGAACGGACTCAACGGGTCAGGGTGCCGGCTCGCCGCCCAGATGCGGTCGCGGCTGGCGATCGTCGCGGCCATGTCCGAGGGCGGCCGCCAGAAGCGTGACGGGTTGATCCGCAGGATCAGCGCCTGGCACGACCCGGACGACACTCACCACTCGGCACGGCGGCCAGCCTGTCCCATCACGCCGGCCAGAAGATCATCAAGAGCCTGGCGGATCGGCCGTCCGAGCATGCGGCTCTTCGGCCGGCGCCGGTTTCACCCGCCAGACAGGCTTCCGAACCTCCGCTATTGGACTGAGCCAGGCGAAGCCGCACGTGCTTGGAGGTATCGGCGGAGCGCCTCCTGCCCATCTGGAATGAACCGGTGCCGCCCCACGACTTCGCTCAGCTCGGCGCTCGTCAGCCAGCCCACCCAGCTCACCGCCTTGGGATCGGGCGAGACGTCGCCGACGATGACCGCCTCGTACACCCCGAGCCAGTACGAGCCGATCTCGCCCCGGCACAGGAACGTGACCACCTCACGCACCGGGACGTCGACACCTAACTCCTCCGCGAGTTCGCGCGCGGCCGCCGCCTGGTAGGACTCCCCGACATCGACCGCCCCGCCGAAGGCCACCTCGTAATAGCCGGGATATCTGGACAGTCCCTCAGCCCGCCGGTACACCAGGAATCTTCCCAGCTCATCACGGCAGACAGTGGTGGCGATGCGGTGCAGCCAGCCACAACGAACCGCATCATCCCGGGCCACGACGCCCAGCACGCGGTCCTGATCGTCGACGCGTTCCACGAGTTCGGTCACAGGGCCATGATCTCGGCACCGACGTGAAGCCGCCTCCTCAACATGGTGGGTGTGCCACGCTCGATCCACCAGTGGTCAAGATCCCGCCTGACAGCGCCGGCTACCTGCCCAAGAGGTCTACATACCCCAACGGGCGGCAGGACGCATGTGACTTGGGTAGAGGGACAACCGGCCCTCGGGAAGGCTGCCCCGCGAGGCAGGGCCTTCCTGTACCAGGTGGAGTTCCTCTCCGGCGTCGGCTACCGGACTGTCGAGGATCAGCAGCGCACCACCGAAGCGGCACCCGCTGGCCAGGCCGTCATGGCAGAGCCACCCGCTGGCCCGGCCCGACCAGGCGCCGCTGCCCGCTGATGATCCCAACTGGACCACACGCCATGGCGTATCTCCTGGACTTCCTTCCTGCCAACTTCCGGGCCTACCCCGTGTGGTTCATGACTCGCACGTGCTGACGCGGATGGCCTCCAGCCACATCCGGCACACCCTGACCCCGTTCCGCACCGGCTACCGCGCGGCGGCCATCAAGGTCATGGGCAGGGCATTGCGCAAGCATGCGGGGATCCGGCAGTTCGAGAGCCTCAAGGGCGGCACAGCTCAGCGTCGTTGCGCCCTGGTCCGCCAACGATTGCGGCGAAACGCGACAGTCTCTGCTCCGGATGAACAGATCGTGAGCTTACGCAGGATCCTCATCGCCTTCGGCCCCATGATCATTGCCGTGCTGCTGGCGATCGTTCTCTTCATCCCTGACGCTGTCGGCAAAGATACCGCCCTGGCCTTCATCTGGACGCTCTCGGCGGCAATCTGCTCCACCCTGCCATCGGTCGCCCACGACACCCCTCTGAATACCCTGGACACAGGATGGCAACGATGGACCTACGCAGCTTTGATACACGCGGACGTGGTTCTCGCCAGCTCAATTTCTGCGATCCTTGCGATCCTCAACCTGTTCTTGGACGACGGCATGTTCTTGGGGAGTCTGAATCTCGGGGCTGTCCCCTTGGTCCTCGGGCTCGGGTCGATGTCACTGGTGCGTGCTCAGATAAGGAGGCGCTGGGAAGCCGTCCAGTTGCTACCGGCGGATGAACTTGAGCATCGTCTTGGCGTGGTTGCCCGGCGGCTTTCAGAGTCGGCAGAGGAGTTCGCCCTGCTGCAGAGCGAGGTGCAGGCCCGCACAATGGTGGCGCAGCAGCTGGCGCGGGAGGCTGACGAAAATCACCGCTATGCCGCCGAGAAACGGGCAGAGGCCGATGCCGTGGACCGCCTGGTGGCCACGCGCGCGGAGCCTCTGCTGCGCGAGATCGACCGCCGTGGCCGTAAAGGGCAGATCGCATATCTCGTCATAGGCGCCGCCTTGGGAACGCTGTTTCAGCTCATTGCCGACAGATTCTTCTGAGCAGGTGCTGGCGGCCATCAAGGTCGTGGGCAGGGTATCGCGCATGAGGGAGGTCACTGGAACAGAGCCGGAATGGACCTCCAGCCAGCCGCGGAGTTGAACGGGCTCTCGGCTGGCCCACGCCGTACGCGTAGCCCGGGTCGGTCCGGCACATCCCCCAGCCGCCTTCGGGCGATCGGCCCGTGCGACGCACTTTATGACGACGACCTCCAGGTGGAAGCAGCAGGCGGTCGCCATCTCCGGCGTGTACCTGCCACTGGTCAGGTACGGGGGTTTGCGCCTGCACCAAGCCCCCGGCGACCATTACTTGCTCCGCTTCTTACGCCTGATCATGCTGATGTCCCCCAGCAGTCCCCGCAGACGTTCCACCGGCGTGTCCGACTCGCAGAACAGAGCCGGTCAGCGCGAACCACTGTCATGGATCGCGGTGAGAAGGAACCCAGCCCCACCCCTACTATCGCGATTACGAGCGGAGCAGCGTCCGCCGTTACGCCTCCGAGGAAGGCGAAGCCAAGGATGATCCATCCGATGATCAACAAGCCAAACGCCTTGCTGCTGCGGTTCACTTGCGTCCTTCTTCGAGAGGGCAGGGCGAGAAGATGGTCACGCGAGATCAGCCACTGGGGAGGATCTCATTCAATACCTCGACACCATCCAGGAGGCTCTGACCGCGAACTCGAAGGACCAGGTGGCAGCACCCCAGACGTGTGCGGCCAGGCGGACAGAGACGCTTTCCCGGAAGGGTGTAGCTCTTCTTAAGGCAAGCGCCGAGCCGGGGAGCGGTCCCGGACCGCTGGTATAGCGTGCGGTGCATGGCTGGTTGCGCAGGATGAGCACCATCGGTTCCAATGTGAGGCCGCGACGCCGCCGGTCGTCAAAGCCGGCAGGGCGGAGCGGTTTGCGGGAGTACGCGTGCGGGCTAAGTCAGGCTGGCCATGTGACAGGCACGCCCCCGAGCTGATCACGTGGTGATCGTCTTTCGGGTGACATACCAGGCAAGATCACGCCACACAGTGGCCGCACTGGCCTTGAGGGCGGAACTTACTCCTTGGAGGAGCGTGACTTATGCAGGTCTTTGCCCGACGCGTGGAATGCCAGCACATCGTCTGGGCCGGGCCGCTGGCCGACACGAGGGCGACGTTGAACGTCGCCGACGAGCTACGCGGCCGTTCCTGTCCAACGTGTGGCGAGATCGTGCGCAAGGTCGACTTCGTGGCGATCAAGAAGTCGACCTCGACGTTCGACGAGCCACCCGCACCGCGCAACGCCGAGAACAAGCTGAAAAGGGCATCGAAAGCCGACGTCAAGAAGACCCGGCAGAGGTTGGCGGGGCTGGGCGCGGAGACCGCCAACCTCGCCGCCAACCTCAAGGAGGCTGCGCTCGGGCTGACCCCGCCGCAATGGCGCAGCCCCTTGGCGAAGATCCCCGTCGGCATCCTGCAGACCTACGAGCCCAACGCGGAGTGCATCAGGTTCAAGGACTCCGAGATGCCGGCGATCGTGTTCCACCAGGGTCTCGCCGGCTATCTGTTCAAGATGAACAGGAGCATTTTCCCACTGCTGCGCATGGGCTCGATGAACGGGGGCGCGAGTCGCTTCGTCGAGGATGAGAAGACCCGGTCGGCGTTGCGGGTCCAGGCGGTGGACACGGCACTTGAGTTCCTCGGCGTGGGCAAGCCGAGGTCCAAGGTCCTCGTGGAGATCCCCATGATCACGAGGTTACTGGAGATGCCGCTGACCAGGACCATGTCGGCCTTCGTGCTGTGCCACGAGTACGGACACGCGGTGCTGAACCACGCCGACGAGCTCCGTTCCGTCGGCCGCGACTCGAAGTTCTACCTTCTCGAACGCTCCAGGGCGATGGAGTTCGAGGCCGACACCTGGGGCCAGGACGCGGTGATCGGCGCGTTCACCGGCGGGAAGAACCTTGAGCCGAGCCTGGCAATGCTGGACAACCTGTCCCCCGACGGCGCGCCGGAGCTGAAACAGGACATCTCCCATGCCGCCCCGTGTGTGGCACTGCTGTACTTCGAGTTTCTCGACGCGATCGAGGAGCGGCTGGCCCGCCACGGTATCGACGTCACCAAGCGGGACGCGCTCACCAGGCGTCGTGCTCGAATGGCCGAGAAGAAAGCAACCGAGCACTCGACCCACCCCTCCAACAAAGAGAGGTTCCAGGCGCTTTACGCGCACTTGTCGGAGCACAGCAACTTCACCGCCCACACCTGGGTGGAGGCGTTCGAGATGTTGCTCAACGAGATCAAGGATGACCTCGACAAGCACATCGACAAGACCGGGGCGGTCGTGGGGAAGAGGCTGACGCCTCGCTTCCAGTGGCCGTGGGGCAAGGCGAAGCGCGAGTCGAGTTCCTGGCGCGACACCATCATCCAAATCGACGACGACGATGACACCCGCATCAAGCTGCAAGAAGCGTTGCAGAAGGTGGAGGGGCAGACGCTCAAGCTCGACGAGGCCGAGCTCTGGCGCCGCTTCGAAGCGCAGAAGGACAAGGCGGCAGCGCATTACGAGAGGAAGGAGTACGCCGAGGCGGAGAAAATCTACACGCAGATACTCGACTCCGGCGAGACGACCGAGACCGTGCAGCTGTACCCGCTGCTCGGGATGTGCCGCGAAGCGCTCGGAGACCAACAGGGTGCCATCGTGGCGTACCGCCGTTGCCTCGAGTTGGTGCCGGGTAGTGACTGCGCCGCCATATGCGGGTTTTCTCTCGGCCGAATCCTGCTGTTCGACACGAAGGATCTGAGCGGCGCCGAGAGTGCGCTTGCCGCCGCCACCACGTCGCATATCTTGGACATCCGCGCGCAGGCGATGTTCTGGCTGGGCACCATCGCGCACGAACGGCGTGACGTCGAGGCGGCGCTGGCGAGGTACCGGGACGTCTACGCGCTACGCGACAGCGAGTTCACCCTGCTTCCCTCGGTGATCCCACGCGCGGCGCTCAACATCGGCGGCGTGCTGGAGGAACGCGGGCAGTTCGCCGAAGCTGCGAAGATGTTCAAGTACTCGCGGGACCACCGCGCCATCGACCCGAAGAACCGCGCTATCGCCGAGCAGCGCCTTCGGGGAGTGCGTGGGAGGTAGCGTCAGTTTTCCCCTTTCTTCTTGCCGTTCTCGACCGCCTTCACCGGATTGTGCAGCAACGTCTCCAGCTCGTCGGTCGGGAAGAGCATGTGCATGCCGATCACCTCGTACATGCGGTTGCGGGTCTGACGGTCGCCGATTTCGGCGGTCGCCGCCAGCGCCCCCTGAACCGCGTTGAACCGCCGCACACTGTCCTCGAGTCCACGCAGGTTCTCCGCCGCACGGCCACCGACGATGTTCGCCTGGCGGAACAGCAGCCGTCCTGCGGCGACCGGGATGACACCGGCCAGCGCCGTCACCGCGCCGACGTCGAGTCGAACGAAGTAGGTGAGCGCCCCACCGAGGAGTACGACCGAGAATCCCAGCAGGCCTGACCACAGCGACGCCTGCTGGTAGGCGGCGTGATGCTTGAGCGCGATCCGGTGGTGCTGGAGGTAGATCTCCGCTTCCTGCAGCGCGGTCCGTGAGATTGCGGCCATCCCCTCGGTCTGCACGATCTCCGGGTCCGCGTCGATCCGGGCCTTGCGCCGGGCGGACAGTCGGATCTCCTCATCGTCCGGATCACGGTGGATGCGTGCGAACACATGCTCCGCGTGGCCGGATTCCTCTTGGAGCCGCCGAGCCTGGGTCCGACCGACGTACACCACGCCGAGCACTGCCACCAGGATCGCGAAAGCAGCGATGACGAGGGTGACCTCCGCTGTGCCGACCTGAGGGAGCAATTCGAACCGCTGTCCTGTCATCGCCGTCCTCTCGGGTACTCAGCTCCATGTGCCGTCACCAACGCAGGAGCCTACCTTTCACAGGACTTCCGGCTGCTGGGATTGGCCGAAGGGTGCAGTGCCTTTCCAGGAAGGGTGTAGACCCTCTACCGGGACTCTTGCGATTACGAATCCTGCCTGGTAGCGGATGTTCATTGGCCATCATCTCCATCAACGCCGCGACCTGTTCCCGGAGTTCCTCAACCTGCGGTCGGCGGCTATCGCAATGCCCACGGCGCCGAGCAACGCGAGCCCGTTCACCGGGTCAACTTATAAGCGCAACAGCTTTTGGGTGTAGCTCGTTTTCAGTGGTGACACCTGAGCGATCACGCAGTGAGGAGCCTGCCGCGTCAGGAAGCGATTCTGTACGCGGCGGCCACCGCAGTGCAGTTGGGCTGACTACGGACGGGAAGATCACTCCCTGCGGCACGCTCGGCTCGGCGCTGCGGTCCTGTCCTTGATCAAGGCGATGCCGGGCAATGTGAACGTGGACTCGATGCTGACGGAGATCCGCAAGCTGAACGCGATCAGGGCCATCGAGCTCCCGGCCGGGTTTTCGCGCCCTGCTCGGCGTCACACTGCGGGCCGAGCAGGCAAAGACCGGCGCCAGCGCCAACGAACTCGCCGAGCGCGTCCGCGGCGCGATGTCCCGCCCCCTGGTCCTCAAGGCCCTTCGGGGCAACGGCTGACGAGCTGGCTGGGGTGCGCTCCGCTACCCGGGAGTGGTGAACGAGTAGGTGGCGGTGCCCTTGAAATGGGTGCCGTCGTCGAGCTTGCCGAGCTCGAATTCGTAGGTTGACATATACCCCCAGCCGGTATAGAACACTCCAGACATGAGTACCCCTAGGGGGTATGTGGTCGGTGCTTGATGGTGACTGCGGTTGCCCGGGAGGAGACGGACATGGGATTGTTCGCGATTCGCGACTACCGGCGGCTGTTCAGCGCTCAAGTCATCGCGTTGTTCGGTACCGGTTTGGCTACCGTCGCGCTGGGGCTGCTCGCGTACGAGCTCGCAGGTCCGCGTGCCGGTGCGGTGCTCGCCACCGCGCTGACGATCAAGATGGTCGCGTACGTGGTCGTCGCACCGCTCGCGGCCGCGTACGTCGATCGGCTGCCGAGGCGTTGGTTTCTCACGATCCTCGACGTGGTGCGCGCTCTGGTGGTGATCGCGCTGCCGTTCGTCACCGAGGTGTGGCACATCTACGTCCTGATCGGGGCTCTCCAGACCGCGTCAGCGGCATTCACCCCGACGTTTCAGGCGGTCATCCCCGACATCGTGACCAAGGAGGCCGACTACACCCGCGCCCTGTCCGCATCGCAGGTGGCCTACACCATGGAGAGCCTGTTGAGCCCCGTGCTCGCGGCTGTGGCGCTCACCTTCATGTCGTTCAACCTGCTGTTCATCGGCACCTCCGTCGGGTTCGCCGTGTCCGCGCTGCTGGTCCTGTCCACGCGCATCCCCAACGCGCGCCCCAGCTCGCACACGAACGCCTGGGACCGGGCCATGGCGGGGATCCGTACTTTCGCGGCCACCCCGAGTCTGCGCGGCGTCATGGCACTGAACCTCGTGGTCGCCGCCGTCGGCTCCATCGTGGTCGTCAACACCGTGAACTACGTCCGCGACGTTCTCGGCGGCGCCCAATCCGACGTGGCCTGGGTGCTCGCCGCGTCCGGAACGGGGACGCTGCTGGTGGCCCTCGTCCTCCCGCGCGTCCTGGACCGGGTGGCGGACCGGTTCGTGATGCTGATCGGTGCCGCCGTGCTGGTGTTCGCGGTCGGCGCGGCGGTCACGATGTCCGCGGCGAACGTCGCCGCATCACTGCCGACCGGGGTGATCTGGGTGGCGATCGGCGGCGGGATGGCGCTGATCGTCACGCCGACCGGACGGGTACTTCGCCGGGCGGTCGATCCCGCCGGAATTCCCGAGGTCTTCGCCGCCCAGTTCTCGCTGTCCCACCTGGCCTGGCTGGTCGCCTATCCCATCGCCGGATGGGTCGCCACGCAAGCGGGCTTCACGACCACCTGGACCGTGCTGGCGGGCCTGGCGGTAATCGGAGCTGTCACGGCGCTGGCGGTCTGGCCGCGCGACGAGAAGGCCGAGGTCGGAGGGCGTACGGCGGTTGCGGTCCAGCCACGCATCAGGAAGGCCGAGGCCGAAGACCCCGCCGGAGCGGTGGTTGCTTCCGCCAGGACCGAAGCCGCCGTGCGGGAAGCCGCAGAGGCTGCGGAGGGCACACTCGCGGCAGGCCAGTGCGCCTGCGTTCGCACTGTCTGAGTTCGCCGACCGACACCGCGTGGACAACGACGTATGAGCGTCGCCATTACCGCGTCCGCCCCATGAGCGTCGGATCAGCGGGGCCGCTGTGGTAGCAGGGGGCGGCGGCGTGCTGTTGCGCGGGCTCCTCCTGCTGGTGCTCCTGGGCGGCGGCGGTTCGAGCTCGACGGGTTCCTCTGGAACAGGCTCTGGCGTCATAGCATCCCTACTGTGACGATCATCTCGGAGTGCTACACCTGCCAGAACGAAGCCCGGTTTCCCGACCTGCCGCCCCGAGAGATGATCGCCGCGGACGATCGCTGGAGGGTCGCCCACGCCTTCAACACCGCCCTACCCGGGTGGTTGGTGCTGGTCCCGCGCCGTCATATCGGTTCCATCGCTGATCTGACGGATGCAGAGATGCGTGACCTCGGCTCGTGGCAGGTACTGCTCTCCCGGGCACTGCGGGACGTCACCGGGTGCGAGAAGACCTACGTGATGCAGTTCGCCGAGATGGAGGGCTTCAGCCACGTCCACTTCCACATCGTCCCGCGGGCCTCGGATCTGGGCGCCGACCTTCGCGGCCCTCGGGTGTTCGGGCTCATGGGCGGCGACCATCCCAACGTCTTGACCTCCGATGAGATGGACGTGATCTCCACGAAGCTCAGTCAGGCGCTGTCCGATGTACGGCAGAGCCATCCCGGCTAGGTAGTACTCGATCGCCGTGTTGGAGAACACCGGACAGATCGAGCCCGGCGAGCTGTCCGCCCCGCTCGCCGGAGGCGCTACGACGACTTCAGACCGTGCTCGCCCCGCGCAGGGCGGGCGCGCCATCAAGGCCGGCGCCCCGAGCCCGTGTTCGTCAGGCGGGCGGGGTGAAGCGTAGTCATCGCAGCTCGGTCATCAGTGCCACGCGGCCGGTCGCGACGTCGAGGCCGAGTAGAGGATCTTCCGATCCTCCTTCTGAGGTCATCACCACGGGTTTGCGCAGGCAGCGGCCGATCGCCCGCAGGAAACCGCACAGCACGTCCAAGCGCTCCTGGCCCTGCAGTTGCCGGAGGTCGACGTCGAAGTCGACGGTTTCTTCCGCGTACGAGCGGAAGATCGCCAGCACGTCAGGGTGCGGCCAGACGTTCAGCCGGGGACTGGCCTCATCACGGAGGGCCAGCATCAGCTCGGCGCTCGGCAGCCGGAGAGGGACCCCATCGACGCAGTATTCGTATCGCCAGCCCTTTGAGCGTACGAGGTCGAACACCGCTTGCCAGTCCTCGATCGAGGTGTTCGGGACGCACACGTCCGGCAGTACGCCGTTCACTTCGGGATCGAAGAGGTCCTTGACCTCTTCCCACAGCAGATCTGCCACCGCCTCATCATGCCGGATACCGACGCCGGCCCGGCGAGGTCGGTGACGCCACACGGGGGTGCCACTCCTCAGAGGTGTTCTCCATCGGTCGCGCCACCGTCTACCGTGTCTTGACCGTGCAGCGACCTCGGCCTCATTCGGGGTGGCGCCACGGAGATCGCCGATCGAAGGGCGGCCGCTATCCTCGCGGCGAGGGTGCTGGTGGAGATTCGATACCTCGCCGGGCCCATCCGGCGCGAGGAGCCGGACGCCTCGCTGGATGATGACCTGGAGCGAATCAGGGCCCATCGCAGAGCTGCTGATGGGCCAGGTCCGGGTCCTGGTCCCCGGCCGGGGACGCTCCTGGGCAGCTCGCGCAGCCCAGCCCGGCGGCCACGGTCGTGGCGGGGGTCGTTGGCGGGGGTCGTTGGCGGGGGTCGTGGCTATGGTGCGGTGGTCGGGTGGGTGAGTGGTTGCAGGAGGCGGTCGATGGCTGCGCGGCCGGCTTCGAGCGCGGCTTTGAGGGGTTTGCCGTTGCGGGTGAGGCGACCGACTTGCGGGGCGTCAGGTGCGGGGCGCACGGACAGGACCGCCGGGTCGGGCCGGGCCTGGCCGTTCGTGGGTGGGCGGGTCGTCGGGGGGACGGGTTGGTCGTACTGCGCGAGCAGCACGTCGTCGTCCAGCAGGCGGTGGTCGCGCGTGTAGAAGCTTCGGTGCAGTGCCTCCGGATAGTCCCGTAGGACGGTCGCGGCGATCAGGCGCGCCCCGTAGGACGGTCGCGCGGCCTGGCCGGCGGCGGACGGTGTTGCGATCGCGGTCGGAGTTGCGGGACGGGACCGCAGTACGAGGACGTGGCTGGCGCCCTGTGCCAGGGCGGTGCGGTAGGGGATGGACTCGGCGAGCCCCGCGTCGTAGAAGAGCCGCCCGGCCAGTTCGACCGGCGGCCCGGCGAGGAACGGCAGTGCGGCACTGGCCCGCAGGGCCAGCCGCAGTTCGGCGGGGCCGGTCAGGTGCGGGCGCAGATCCGTGGATTGCCCGGTCTGTACGTCGGTGGCCAGCGGGTGGTACTCGATGGGGTTGGTCAGGACGGCGTCGAAGTTCATGCGGGTCACCTCGCAGTACAGGTACTCGACGAGGTTCCGCACATCGACGATCGGGCGGCCGCGCAGGAGGTTGGAGGGGCGGATCATCGCTCTCGCGTAGACGGGTTCGGCCCAGCCGGTCAGTTGTTCGGGAGTCCCGCTGAGCAGCCACGCGCCGGTGATGGCCCCTGCCGATGCCCCGTAGATCGCGTCGAAGGCGTGCGCCACTCCGGCCTCGTGCAGGGCCAGGGCCATGCCGGCGGAGACCGTGCCGCGCATGCCGCCGCCCTCGATGGCCAGTGCCACCCGGTGGCCGTCCTGGCGAGCGCCGGGACGGCTACCGTGACGGAGCCGGTCGGTTATGACCCGCAGCACTTCGTGTTCGAGCATTTGTCCTGCCTCGTGTGGTGTCGCTGGTCACGATGCCCGAGTTTCGTCGCCGGACAGGTAGGCGCGGGCCTGGGCCCAGATGCCGGGGTCGGGTTGGGTGGTCGTCCACGTGGTGGACCTGAGCCGTCCGCGCCCGCGGTAGCGCCGCACGATGGCGACGTGGTCCGGCCAGGCGACGAACTCGCGCAGGGCCTGTTCATCCTGCCAGATCGACACCGAGCCGCACCTGCCACGCAGCGGCTCCGTCCACAGCCACATGCCGACGGCGCCGGGCAGGTCGGGCCAAGCCCGGCGCAGGGTGAGCCCGGCGCGGTAGACGCCCGGCAGGTCGTGCAGCCGGCTGCTCCGGAAGTCCGTGACGCTGACCAGCACCGAGCCGGTGGCGCCGGCCGCCGATCCAGGAGTCCAGCGGGATCTCAGCATGGCGCCGCCCACGGCCGGGAGAGGTCGCTTTCCCGGCGACGTCCGACGCGCGCCGGTCCGGGGTCCCGGAGGGCCACGGCTGGGAGAGCGGTCATCGTCAACCTTTCTTTGTACGAACGTTCGTGCCGAGAATAGGGACGTACCGAAGGCGACGTCAAGCCGCTATCCTGGGCCGAACGTTCGTACGCGGAGGGGTGGAGATGGCGGGACGGCCACGGGACGACCGGGCACGCAACGTGATCCTGCGCCGGGCGGCGGACCTCGCTTCGCGGGACGGGCTGGAAGGGTTGTCGATCGGCCGGCTGGCCACGGATCTCGGCGTGAGCAAGAGCGGCCTGTTCGGCTACTTCGGTTCCAAGGAGGAGCTTCAGCTCGCCACGATCCGCACCGCGATGAGCGTGTACCTCGACGAGGTCGTCCAGCCCGCGTTGGCCGTGCCGCCGGGCCTGGGGAGGTTGCGACGGCTGTGCGAGAGCTGGTTGAGCTACTCGCAGCGGCGGGTCTTCCCTGGCGGCTGCTTCTTCTTCACCGTCGCCGCGGAGTTCGATGCCCGACCGGGCCGGGTACGGGACGCCGTCGCCGCGGCCGGCCTCGACTGGACCCGCTTCGTGGCGCGTACCGTCGACGATGCCCGCCAGCTCGGCGAGCTCGCGGACGACACGGACGCCGACCAGCTCGCCTTCGAGCTGATCTCCTTCATGGAGAACGCCAACGCCACTTCCTTGCTGCACGACGACCCGAACGCCTATGAGCGAGCCAGAACCGCCATCCGCAACCACCTGGCAGGCAGGGCGGGAGCCGAGCCTGGGAGGTGAGCGCGCGTGGCCTCGGCTGCCGGAGCCCGAGCCCCCAGAGTCCGACGGCCGGGGGCTCGACGGGCGGGGTGGTCAGGTTCGTAGGCGGGAGGAGGGGGTGGTGGGGGATCTTGGGCGGCCGACTCTGGCTATGTGGAGGAGGGTGCGGGGGTCCGGGACGTTCAGCCGGTCCGCCAGGGTGTTTCTGGTCGGCTCGCAGTCGATGATCTGGCTCAGCGGGTGCGTGGCGTACCCGTGGGCGGACAGGGTGAGCCAGTGCCGCATCAGCACGCGTCCCATCTCCAGCTCATCCTCGACCCGCCCCACCAGCACCAGCACGTCCCCGTCGTAGTCCAGCAGGTCCCGCGAGGCCCCGGCCAGCACCCTCGGCAGGCCCAGGTGACGCAGGGCCGGGTAGAGGGCCAGGGACGCGCGCAGGCCGATCGCCTCCGCCCGGCTGAGGGTCAGGGCGCGGTCGGTGAGGCCGTCCATCAGGTAGCGGCGGTGGCGGCGGGTGAGGCGCAGCCAGGCGCGCAGCTCCCGCGTCACCTCCCGGTCGCCGAACTGGTGCAGGTCGGCCGCGTGCAGCAGGTCCGCGAGGTCGCGGCAGGCCAGCCGCCGCATCCCGGTCAGCTCCGCGACCATGGGGTCCGGCAGGCGTCCCGGGTGGTACTCGCCGCGGTTGGCCCCGCGCGCCCGCACGTCCGCCGTCGTGAAGGGCGTCCGGTACGGCTGCGCGGCGGCGTACAGGACGCCCACCCGCAGCGGCCCCGGATCGGGGCGGAAGCCGACCGGCAGGCCCGCGTCGGCGCAGACGATCAGGCAGCACTCCACGAACGCGCCCAGGCTCAGGCGCAGGTCGCGGCCCGTGGGGTCGCTGATGGGCAGGGCGCGCGACGGGTCCCAGCCGACCTCGGCCCCGTCCGCCGTGTAGGTGAGGGTCCAGGGCTGGGTGTTGTGGGCGCTGGGGGCGCGCCAGAAGTCCGGCTCCAGTGGCCGCAGCCGGTCCTTCACGACGTCAGGCCCTTCTCGTAGAAGGTGTAGCCGTGCAGCGGGCGGCCGCCCATCGCCGTGTACTGGGCGGCGGAGCCGGGGTTCGTGCGCTCCACGTACGTGCTGCGCAGCGCCCGGTAGCCGCCCCGGCGCAGCCCTTCGTGCACCTCCCGGGACAGCAGCCGCATGTAACCGTGGCCCTGCTCGCCGGGGACCGTGCCCTTGATGATGAGCACGGCCTCGCTGCGGTAGCGGGATCGGGTGGCCAGCAGGCGGAGCTGGTTCAGAAAGTGCAGGTTTCCACGAATTTTCACGATAAATCGGGAAATGTCGGGGAGGCACAGCACAAACGCGACCGGCCGCTCCCCCTTGGTCAGATACAGCAGCAGCGACTCGTCCAGCAGGTACGCCAGCCCGTCCGTCTGCGCCGCCAGCTGCTCCGCCGAGATCTCCGTGTAGTAGCCGAGCTGCGCGAAACTGGCGTTCAGCATCTCCCGCAGGATCGGCAGCTGCTCCGCCACGCGCCGCCGGTCGCCCCGGTGCACGCGCAGCCCCTCGGCCGCGATCCGCTCGTCGTCGAACGCGAACACCGGCTCGTCCGGCACCGGGCAGATCCACGTGTCGGACTCGAAGCGACGGGCGAACCCGTGCGCCTCGTAGGCGACCGGGTAGTACGGGTGGTTCCAGGCGCTGTCGATGAAGCCGCGCTCGCCGAAGCCGGAGGTGATGACGCCGCCCGACTGGTTGGGCAGCAGCGACACCGGCCCGAACACCGCCTCCTTCCCGGCGGCGCGCCCGGCCGCGAGGATGCCGTCGAACAGCTCCTCCGCCCCCTCCTCCGCGAACTCGGTCAACCCGAACAGCTGCGTGGCCCGGCCCAGCTTGGCGTCCAGCGCGGCGTCGGTGTGCAGCGTGGTCCGCGCGACCACCCGCCCGCCCCGCCTGAGCAGGAACAGCCGTACGCCCTGCCGGTGCCATGTGCGTACCTGCGCGTGCAGCGGCGGGATGAAGCGCGGCTCGCCCGCGTAGACGCGGTCGGTCAGCGAGAGGAAGTCGCGCAGGTCGCGGCGGCTCTCGACGGGATGCAGCCTCACCCGCGCCTCACCTGAGGCCCTTCGCCGTTCTCCGTCGACAGCGGGGTGAACGTCGCGATGTGCGCCATCGGCCCGCCCTCCGCGCGCCAGACCCCGTTGCTGTAGCCCTCCGGCTCGGCGTTGTAGAGCCGGATGTATCCGCCGGTGGCGTTCCTGGTGCCGTCCGTCACCCACTGCATGAGCCTGCGGTGGTGGCGGCTGCGGGCGAAGCGCAGCAGCGCGTCGCGGTCCTCGAAGAACGCGAGCGTCCCCAGCGTGAACGGGAACTCCCAGTAGACCTTGTGCCAGCAGTAGCCGCGCATCCGCTTCATGTCCCGCACCATGCGGAACCACGTCAGGGTGAGCGTGACTATCGACAGCGGCCCCCGGTAGCGGGTCGCGCCGACGAACATCGCCGTCGCGCGCCCCTGCGGCGGGGCCTTGCTGAAGTCCGTGGTCCTCATGCGTCCTTCACCAGGTAGACGTTCTTCATCTTCGTGAGACCGGCGAACGGCCCCTCGCCCGGGTCGAAGACCTTGACGCGCAGGTCGGCGGCCGTCGGGTCCTCCTTGAGCGACTCGGCGAAGTCGCGCGAGACGGCGCTCAGGTGGGCGACCACGCCCTTGCGGCAGATCTCCGCGAGCTCGCCGCGGTCGGCGGCGTCCGGGGCGCGGAGCTCGATGTTGATCACCGGGCGGTATTCCAGGCCCGGCAGCTCCTCCAGCGACAGGCAGAACCGGTTGATCGCGGCGGCGTACGGATTGCCCTGGTAGAGGCCGTACTCGACGTCCTGCGGATACAGGTTGGCCCCCATGTAGGAGATCGTCGAGTCCTTGCGGCCGAACAGGAACAGCAGCGGCAGGTTCATCCGCTCGTCGGTCCACGCGCGCTCGTACTCCTCGGCGCCGAGGGCCCGCTTGACGTCGGCGAGGGTGTGCAGCCTGGCCTCGTCGCCGACGTTGTAGCGGAGCTTGGGCTGCAGGCAGCTCTTGGTGTTGATGGTGCACAGCAGCTCGCCCGCGCCGTTGACCTCCAGGAACGTCTCCAGCGGGTTGTAGTGGAAGATCATCGGCAGCCGCTGCTCCCCCGGGCCCAGTAACAGCTCGCGCAGCCGCTGGTCGGTGGCCAGGCGCCGGCGCAGCCACACGCTGAACCCGCTCTCCGCGCCCATCCCGATCGTCAGGTCGCTGGCGCCGTAGCCGGAGCGGACCTCCTCGAAGCGCTCCTCCAGGTAGTCGCGCAGCGCCTCGGTCATGCCCTCGCCGCCGACCATGCCGCGGATGCGGTAGTCCCGCCACGGGAAGCCGCTCTCGTCCAGGCGGTCGCGCAGGTGCTTGAGGAACGGCGGGTACGCGGCCACCACGTAGTCGTAGCCGGGCCCGAAGTGCTCCAGCGTGTCGGCGATCTTCTCCAGATCGGGGCCGGTGTTCTTGACCATCGCGACGCGCGCCATGGCGGTGCCCGTGGTGGTGCCGGTGGCCCAGGCGCCCATCGAGTACGCGTTGATGACGAACAGCCGCTTGCCGGGGAAGACCAGCTCGATGTATCCGGCCGCGTTGCGGTAGATGCCCTTGAGCTCGCGCGGCCCGCGTACCCAGTTGTACGGCTTGCCGCTGGACCCCGACGACTCGTCCACGATCACGCCGGGCCGGTGCAGCTTCCCCTCCTGGCAGCGGCTCTCCTCGTCGTACGCGGCGGCGTAGTTGTGCTTGGCGGTCTCGGGGAAGTCGGCCAGCCTCCTGGCGTGCTCGGCGCCGTTCGCCCGCAGGAAGTGCCGGTACGCGGGCACGTCCACGGCGGCGAACTGGCAGGCCAGCCGGGCGTGCCGGGCCGCCAGCCAGTCGAAGGCGGGGTGGTAGCTCCGGGCGACGAGCCGCCAGATGGCGGGGTGCAGCGCGCCCAGCCGGTACGCGCCGGTCAGGGACCAGGAGTAGGCCTGGAGCCGGGCCCTGCGCCAGCGCTGGCGGACGGTGAGCGGCCCGAGAGCCGGACTGAGGCGGGTCATGAACGGTGAGACTAGTGGGCCGGATAGAAGATCGCTTTACAGCCACTTTCATCGCTTTCATCCCCGTTCGCGACTCGATCGGCGTCGGCCGGAAATCTTCCCTATCCTTCCCCATCGTGTGCCATCATAGGGAGCGATATGGAGCAATACACCGTCGAGCAAGTGGCGACCCTGCTGGGGTTGCACGTCAAGACCGTCCGCAACTACGTACGGGACGGGCGGCTGCCCGCCGTACGCATCGGCAAGCAGTACCGGATCGCCAAGGAGGACCTCGCGGCGTTCACCGGCACGCCGCTCGGCACGCCCCGCCGCGCGGAGGCGTCCAGCATCGTGCAGATCGACGGCATCGCCAGGGCCGACATGGACCGGGTCAGCACGATGGTCCTCGGATCGCTGGCGGGCCGGCCCCATGGCCTGCGCGTGGAGTTCGTCTACGACGAGGAGCGCGAGCACCTGAAGGTCATCGTGCTGGGCGGGCTGGAGGACAGCGCCCAGGTGCTGAGGATCATCGACGCGCTGGTGCGGGAGTGATTGCCGTGGCCGGGATCTACGCCTCGCCGGAGGGCGCGCGGGCCGTCGAGCGGCGTTACCGGGAGCTCCTGAAGCGCCGGCCGGGCGGGTGGATGGCGCTCGACTACGCCACCCGGTGGCCCGAGCGGGTCGAACGGCTCGCCCTGATGTGCCCGAGCGGCACCGGCCACCTGCTCCCCGCCCACACCCGAGAGATCATGGACTTCCTGGAGAACGCACATGCTTGACGACCGTGTATACGTCTGCGAGCCCCACGGCGAGCCGCTGCGGGAGACCCGCGACGCGCTCGACCTCCTCGGCGAGGCCTTCGGCAGGGGCGCGACCTGGGTGGCCGTGCCCGCCGGGCGGCTCCACGACGACTTCTTCGCGCTGAGCACGGGCGTGGCGGGCGAGATCGCGCAGAAGTTCGTCAACTACCGCGTCGGCCTGGCCGTCGTCGGGGACATCTCCCGGTTCACCGCCGCCAGTTCGGCGCTGAGCGCCTGGGTGCTCGAGTCGAACCGGGGCGGGCACATCTGGTTCGTCGGCGACCTGGAGGAGCTGGCGGCACGGCTGCCGGCCCGCGAGGATCCCGCGGGCCGGGCCTGAGCCGGGTTCAGTGAGGGTCAGCGGCGGGTTCAGAGACGGGCGGCCACGGCGGCGAGCATCTCCCAGGCCGCCTCCGGGTGCAGCGTCTCGTCCGGGTCGCCGTGGAACGGGTCGAGGACGACCGTGTCCGCGCCGAGCCGCCGCAGCTCCTCCAGGTCCGCCATGACCTGCTCGATCGTGCCCTCACCGGCGAGCCGCTCCGCCGGCGGCGAATCGGTGAGCCGGAGCAGGATCCGGGGCGCCAGGGCGGGCACGGGCCGGCCCTCCTCGGCGGCGATCTCCTTCAGGCGCGACCAGTTCTCACGCAGCCAGGGGACGGTGTTCCTGAGCGGGTGCCAGCCCTCGCCGTAACGCACCGCCCTGCGCAGCCCCGCCTCGCTGCCGCCGCCGACCCAGATCGGCACGCCGCCGGAGCGGTAGTCGCCCTCGTCGGCCCAGGCCGCGCGGATGGCGGCGAGGTGTTCGTCGGTCTCCTTGCCGCGCCGCTCGTACGACGCCCCGAGCGCCTCGAACTCCTGGCGCGCCCACCCGATCCCCACGCCCAGCACCAGCCGCCCGCCGCTGAGATCGTTGAGGTTGGCCGCCATGCGGGCGACGAGCAGCGGGTGGCGGTACGGCACGATGAGCACCGTGGTGCCGAGCCCGATCCGGGTGGTGACGCCGGCGAGCCAGGCCAGCGTCGTGAACGGGTCGTAGAACGGCGCGGGATACTTCGCCGCGACGTCGGGAGTGATCGCCACATGGTCGGAGACCATCAGCAGGTCGAACCCGAGCCCCTCGACCGTCTGCGCCCACCTGCGCAGCACGTCGGGGTTGGTGCCGGGGCCGAAGTTGGGAACATTCACGCCTATTCGCACTGGATCAGGCTATCCGCAGGCGGCCCGGACGTCCGCCACGAGGCCCGCCGCGGCGTCGATCGTCCGGCAGATCTCCTCCGGGGTGTGCCCCACCTCCGCCAGCAGCGCCTGGGCCCGCTCGCCGAACCCGGGCGGGGCGGAGGGGAGCCGGGCGGCCGAGGCGACCATGCCCTTCTCGTTGATCAGCCAGGCGCCGTCGGCGGCGTGCAGGGCGTGGCAGGCGACGCCGACGGCGCGGAACAGCGCGCCGGCCGCGTACGCCGGGTCCTGGCCCTTGGCGCCGTAGCCGCCGATCGTCAGGGCGAAGTCGGCCTCCCACAGGCCGCCGATCAGGGCCTGGCGCAGCGCGGGCGGGTATCCGTCCGCGACCTCGCGCCGCAGGGCGGCGAGCTCGCCGGTGGGGTCGGCGAGGACCTGGCACAGGGCGACCTCGCCGGCGTAGGCGTGGGAGTAGAAGCCGAGGGGATGGCCGCCCTGGAAGCCGATCTCGTAGCGGCCCTGCCGGCAGTCGGCCCAGACGCGGCGGACGCGGTCGAGGTCGCGGTAGATCCAGTCCACCCGGTGGCCGTCCACGGTGAGCCAGCCGCCGCCGTCCACCCACGGCCCCCAGCCGCCCGGCTCGGTCACCTCGGTCGGCTCGCCCGTCACCTCCCGCGCCAGGGCGCGCAGGCCGTCGACGTCGAGCGGGCCCCGGTAGTAGAGGCCGAGGTCGATGTCGGAGTCGGGCCGGTGCGTGCCGCGCGCCCGGCTCCCGCCCAGGACGACGGCCGCCACCCCGCGGACCTCGACCAGTCTGGCGGCTATGGCGTGAATGTTCGGCTCCTGCACATGTCGATCTTAGGCCCGTCCCGGCGCGTGGAGAGGGCGGGCGACGTGGCGGCGCTGGAGACGTTGGTCGAGGAGCGGGCAGGAAGACGGTCGTGAGAGTCGTCGCGCTGTCGGACACGCACGCGCCCAGGCGCTGGCGTTCCTGCCCGCCCCGCGTCGCCGAGCACCTGCGCGGCGCGGACGTCATCCTGCACGCCGGTGACGTCTGCGTGGCCTCCGTGCTGGACGAGCTCGCCGCCTACGCCCCCGTCCACGTCGTGAAGGGCAACAACGACGGCCCGGACGTGGTGGCGCCGGAGACGCTGGAGCTGACCCTCGACGGGCTGCGGATCGGCATGATCCACGACAGCGGCCCGGCCAAGGGGCGCCTGGACCGCCTGCGGCGCCGCTTCCCCAAGGCGGACCTGGTCGTCTTCGGCCACTCGCACATCCCGCTGGACGAGTCGGGCGCGGGCCTGCGCATCTTCAACCCCGGCTCCCCCACCGACCGCCGCCGCCAGCCGCACGGCACGCTGGGGCTGCTCACCATCGAGGACGGCGTCCTGACCGGCGCCGAGATCGTGCCCGTCACCTGACGAGGTCGTCGCGGGCCTCGTCCAGCTCGGCCGCCAGCTCCTCCATGACCTTGGCGTACCCGAGGTAGCTGTAGCGCTCGGCGGCGTGCCACGGGTAGAGCTGGCCCGCCCTGACCGCCGGGAGCTTGGCCCAGGTCGGCTTCTTCGCCATCTCCTCGATCTTCATCGACTGCGAGCGGGCGTCCACGAGGATCACGTCGGCCTGGTACTTGTCGGCGTTCTCCCAGCTCACCACCTCCCAGAAGCCGCCCTCGCTCTCGGTCGGCCCGGCTGGGTGGACGATGTTCAGCCCGAGCTCTCCCCAGTACTTGATGTCGGGGTGATCCGGCAGGTAGGCGACGTAGAGGTTGTCGGGCGTGGCGGTGACCACCATGAGCTTGAGGTCGGGCTTCCGGGCGGCGACGGCCTTGAGCGCGGCGCCGGCCGCGTCGAAGCGGCTTTTCGCCTCGACCACGGGCGCGGCCTTCGGGTCCGCGCCGAGCGCGGCGGCGAGCTGCCCGTACTTCTCGATGATCTCCACGAGGGGCTTGCCGCTGAGCTGCACGCCGGCCGACGGGGCGATCTGGTCGACGGCCGGGACGGACTCCTCGGGGACGTACCAGAGGGTGTTCTGCCGGTACATGCCCGCCACCAGCAGGTCGGGCCGGAGCGAGGCGTACTTCTCGACGTTGAACTCCCCCCACACGTTGCCGATCGACTCGACCTTGGAGATGTCCACCTCGCCCACCTCGGGGTCCCGGCCGCCATCCTTGAGCCGGTGCGGGCCGAACACCGCGACGGGCCGCACGCCGAAGTCCCACAGCGCGGCCGCCGCCCCCGACTGGGCGACCACGCGCTGCGGCCGCCGTGGGAGGGAGATGCTCTTGCCGCGGTCGTCGGTCCAGGTCCAGGCGCTCTGTCCCGCGGCGGGCGCGGGCGGCGGGGCCGTGCCGCCGCAGGCACTGACGCCGAGCACGGCGGCGACCCCGACGGCGAGCAGGGCGCGTCGCGGAACAGCGGGCATGAAAGCTCCTCGCTAGGCGGGCTTCTCGACGGAATATTAGATTAGCCTTACCTAACTTGGAAGTCTTCATGGCACCCGGCCGTACGACCGGCGGCGTAGGACGGGTGGCGGCGGCGCGCGGGATCGTACGTCCCGCGGCGTACCGGAGACGGAGACGACGGGCGGATTCTGTCACCCCCGCTTGCGAGGATCCTCGGGACTTAAGGGCCGCGGTAAGCCGACGGGAAAGAAGCCGTAAGCGCCCTCCAGCACAGTGATCTCAGATCACAGGAGAGAAGGGCCGAGAGATGAGCCAGCCGTACACCATCCAGGACGAGATCGCGCTTCCCGGGTTCGCCGGGACCGTGCACCTGCCGGGCGAGACCGGGTACGAGGAGCTGCGCCGCTCACTCAACCCGAGCGTGGACGCCCGACCGGCCCTGGTGGCCGAGGCGTACGGCGTGGGAGACCTGCGCGGCGCGCTGCTGGCGGCGCGGGGGCACGGGGTGCCGTTCGCGGTGCAGGCGACCGGGCACGGCACGCACGCCCCGTGCGACGGCGGCGTCCTGGTCAGGACCGGCCCCATGGCCTCGGTCCTGGTGGATCCGGACCGGCGGATCGCCCGGGTGGGGCCGGGGGCGCGCTGGGGCGAGGTGATCGCGGCCGCCGCGCCGTTCGGGCTGGCGCCGCTGTCGGGCTCGTCGCCGTCCGTCGGCGTCACCGGCTACACGCTCGGCGGCGGGCTCGGGTGGCTGGCGCGCAAGCACGGGTTCGCGGCCGACAGCGTGGTGCGCGCCGAGGTGCTGCTGGCCGATGGCCGGCACGTCGTGGCCGGCCCGGACAGCCACCCCGAGCTGTTCTGGGCGCTGCGCGGCGGCGGTGGCGGGTTCGGGGTCGTCACCTCGCTGGAGTTCCGCCTCTACCCGGTCGAGCGGGTGTTCTCGGGGTTCGCCTACTTCCCGATCGAGGCGGCGGCCGAGACGCTGACCGCGTACCGGAGCTGGATCGACGGCGCCCCCGACGAGATCAGCACGGCGGTGGTGCTCAGGCGGATGCCCGAGGACGCGCCGGAGCCGGTGCGCGGCAGGCACGTCGTCATGGTCAAGGTGGTGCACGCCGGCGAGGCCGCACAGGCCAGGCGGCTGCTCGCGCCGCTGTGGCGGGCGGCGGGCCCGGCGCTGCTGGACGAGACCCGCCCGACCACGTACGCGGCCACCTCCATGGGCGGCACGCCGAACCGGCACATGGACATGTTCGAGGCGGTGCCCGACGAGGTGATCGGCGCGCTGGTGCGGGCCGCCGAGCACGCGCAGACCGTCGAGATCCGCCACTGGGGCGGCGCCATGGCCCGCCCGGGCCAGGACGCCGGTCCGGTCAGCCACCGCGGCACGAAGCTGTCGGTCATCGTGGACACCGTCGTGCCGGGGCTGGCGGAGGAGCTGCGCCCGTACGCCAACGGCGGGACGTTCCTGAACTTCCTGGCCGACCCCTCCAGGACGGCGGCGGCGTTCACGGCCGGCGACTACCGGCGGCTGCGCGAGGTCAAGCGGGCCTACGACCCGGACGGCTTCTTCCGCGTCGGCCACGTCGCCTCATGACCGGGCCTCATGACCGGGAGAGGTGGTCGGCGGGGCGAGGCCGGCCATGACGAGCCCGAAGAGGTGGTCGCGGCGCGAGGTGAGGGACGGCGCCTGGTCGGTGATCCAGCTGAGCGCGTTGGCCAGCGCGAACACGTCCGTCCCGTCCACGTCGGCCCTGACGCGGCCGGCCGCCTGGGCGCGCTCCAGGAGGCGGCCCGCCGCCGAACGCATCGTCGCGCAGGACGCGTGCAGCGGTGACTCCTCGTCGCTGATCGTGGCCATCATCGACGCGGCCAGCCCCCGGTAGACGCCCGCGCCCCCGATCAACTCCCCCAGGAACTCCACCAGCGCCTCGTACGGCGTCGCGCTCTCGCCCAGGGCCTCCGCCCGCGCGGCGAGCCGGTCGAAGCTCTGCCGCAGCAGCGCCTCCAGCAGCGCCTCCCTGGTCGGGAAGTTCCGGTAGAGCGTCCCGAGCCCGACCTGCGCGCGCCGGGCGATGTCGCGCAGGGACGCCTCGGTCCCCTGCTCCTCGACGACGACCCGCGCCACGGCGAGGATGCGCTCCCGGTTGCGCCGCGCGTCGGCGCGCAACTCGGGGGACGGTTTCGGCGCAGCGGCATCCGGTGGTTTGCCCGGCATGAACGATCCTCCCCATTGACAAGTGGAGCAGTGCTCCAGTTACGATTCGGAGCACTGCTCCGCATCATAGCCGGGGCCGATTCGGATATGGGAGAGATCATGCCCGCGACCATGCATGCCGTGCGCGTCCACGCTCCTGGTGGGCCGGAGGTGCTCGCGTACGAGGAGATCGCCCGGCCCGAGCCGGGGCCCGGCGAGGTCCTGGTCCGCGTCCACGCCGCCGGGGCGAACCCGCCGGACTGGTACGCCCGCCGGGGCTTCGCCAACATCCCCGAGCACATGCGGCCGGAGGTGCCCCTGCCGTTCACGCCGGGCACCGACGTGTCGGGCGTCGTGGCGGCGCTCGGGCCCGGCGTCACCGAGTGGCAGGTGGGGGACGAGGTGTTCGGCCTGCTGCGCTTCCCGAGCCTGGAAGCCCGGGCGTACGCCGAGTACACCACCTCGCCTGCCGGGGACCTCGCGGGGAAGCCCCGGTCCGTCGATCACCTGCACGCGGCGGGCGTGCCGATGGCCGGGCTCACCGCGTACCAGTTCCTGTTCGACCACATCAAGCTGGAGCCGGGCAGCCGGGTGCTGGTGAACGGGGCGGCCGGCGGCGTGGGGCACTTCGCCGTGCAGCTCGCCGAGGACGCCGGCTGCCAGGTGATCGGCGTCGCCTCCGGGCGCCATGAGACGTTCCTGAAGGAGCTGGGGGTGACCGAGTTCGTCGACTACACGCGGGTGGCGGCCGGGGAGGCCGTGCGGGACGTGGACTGCGTGCTCGACTGCGTCGGCGGGCCCCAGGCGTACCGGCTGCTGCCGGCGATCAAGGACGGCGGCGTGTACAGCCCCGTCTTCCTCGGGGAGTACGGCGAGGAGGAGCTGGCCAGGCGGGGCATCGAGAAGCGCGGGGGCCAGGTGCGCTCGGACGGAGGGCAGCTGGCGGAGCTGGCCCGGCTGATGGACGAGGGCCGCCTCCGGGTCGGCGTCGACTCCGTCTTCCCGCTCCGCGACGCGGCCAGGGCCCACGAACGGGCCGAGCAGGGGCACATCCAGGGCAAGATCGTGCTCCAGGTTGCCGACTGAACGGCTGAGACGGCCTTAGCATTTCGCAGGTGACCACCTACGACGACGCTGACCCGTTCGAGTACCTGGACGTCTCGTCCCTGCCGCAGCGCCAGCAGCGCATTCTGGCCATGATCCGCGACTGGGTGGTCAGGCACGGATACCCGCCGGGCACCCGCGAGATCGGCGACGCGGTCGGGCTGCGGTCGTCCTCGTCGGTGTCGAAGCACCTGCGGAGCCTGGAGGAGCAGGGGTTCCTGCGCCGGGGCGCGAGCATGACCCGGCCGATCGACGTCCGCCTGTTCCTGCGGGCCTCGGCGCCGGAGCCGGCCGGCGACCTGGTGAGCGTGCCCGTGGTCGGCGACATCGCCGCGGGCACGCCCATCCTGGCCGACGAGCACATGGACGACATGCTGACCCTGCCCCGCGACCTCACCGGGCGCGGCAACGTGTTCGGCCTGCGGGTGCGGGGCGATTCGATGATCGACGCCGCGATCTGCGACGGCGACATCGTCGTGGTGCGGCAGCAGCCCGAGGCGCACTCGGGCCAGATCGTCGCCGCGATGATCGACGGTGAGGCCACGGTCAAGGTGTTCCGCCGGCGCGGCGGGCACGTCCTGCTCGAACCGCGCAACCCCGCCTACGACGTCATCGACGGCGACGGCGCCGTGGTGCTGGGCATCGTGGTCTCGGTCCTGCGCAGCGTGTGACCGCCCTCGCGACGCTGCCGGCGGCGGGCCGGGCCGACCATCGGGCGGCTAGGCCGCCGGGCGGAGGCGGGCGGCGGAGGTGACGTTCAGGAGGGTGCGGGCCAGGGCGTCCGTCTGGCGGAACAGCGGGGCGTCGGCGCCCGGGCGGGCGAAGCCGGCCGTGCCGGGGCCGCCCGCGGTCCACGGGCCGAGGGCGAAGCGGCGGGGGTGGACGGCGCCGGTGCGGGTGAGGAGGCGGCGGTCCGGGAGGCGGACGTCCAGGAGGCCGGACGCCTCGCGGCACTCGCCCCGCGCGAAGAGCGCGCCGAGGAGCGGGTCGGTGCTGCGGGCCACGGTCGGCTCCGGCAACCGGGCCTCCACCAGCGCCCGCGCCTCCACCGCGCCGGGCACGCTCGTGCTGACCGCCCGCCAGACGCCCGCCCGCTCGTCCCGCCCGACCCGGATGCCCTCGCCCAGGAACGTGACCACGCCCGCCCGCGCGAGCGCCCGCAGCTCGGCGAGCCGGGGCGCGGGCGGGCCGCTGGCGACGAAGTTGTAGAGCCCCTGGAACCAGGGGTCCTGCGGCACCACCGCGCGCAGCGCGTTCAAGGCGTGGATCACGGCCAGGTCCGCGCTGTGCGCCGGGTCGGCCCGCCGCTCCAGGTCGGCCGCCAGGTAGCCGGCCATCCAGCGGCCCAGCCCGGCCAGGTCGCCGAAGCGCATCCCGTGCAGCGGCCGTTCCAGCCGGTCCAGGTGCAGGCGGTCGGTGAAGCGGGGCACGGACCTGGTGACGAGCGCGCGCAGCTCCTTCCCGCCCCACTCGGCCCGCGCGAAGGCGGGCTCGAACGCGTCCCAGCCGATCCGCGTACGCGACGGGTGCCCGTTGAACAGCTCGTGGTAGTACGCGTACGCCAGCTCCTTGGCCACCGCCCGCCGCAGCTCCCCGGCAGGCGTGCCCAGGGTGACGAACCTGGGCAGGCCGGGCGGCGGCGCGGCGAGCCGGTAGCCGGTCTTGGCGTGGTACGGGACTCCCCTGCGCGACCCCACGTACAGCCGCGGCTCCGCCCCGCCGGGCACGTAGCGCAGCTCTCCGCCGTGTTCGTCGAAGCGCCCGCCACGCCCCGACGTGAGCAGCGCCAGCAGGTCGACGAAGGCCAGCCCGGCACCCCGTACGAGCACCGCCTCCCCGGCCGGGATCGCGCCGGGGTCGAGGTCGGCGGCGTATCCGGCCGGAAGGTAGGCCAGGCCGTGCCGGGCGGCGAAGGCGAGCTCCTCCGCCTCCACCGGCGAGGGCAGCGCGCCCTGGTGGCCCTGGGCGAGCACCACCGCGTCCACCTCCAGCGCTCCCCCGTCGGACAGCTCCACCCGCTGGCCCCCGCGCACGTCGGTCAGGCCGACCGCCGTGGCCCGGTGCGGGTGCACCCGCACGTTGCCCGGCGCGCTCCGCACCACCTGGCCGAAGGCGAAGGAGAGATAGCGGCTGAGCACCGGCCGCGGCGCGAAGTACCCGGACTCGCTCCCGAGCCACTCCGCCAGCGACGGCCCGGGACGGAGCGGACCCTCGCAGCGCACCGAGCGGTCGGTGAAGACCGTGATGTCGGCGGCCGCCGAGTTGGCCCACAGCAGGTCCGGCTGGCCGGCGCGCCACACGCGGCCCGCGCCGTGCGGGTACGGGTCCACCACGTGCACGTCCAGCACGTGGTCTCCGAGCAGCTCGGGGGCGTTGGCGCAGATCCGCTCCACGAGAGACGTCCCCGTGGGACCGGCCCCGATCACCGCGACAGCGCTCACCCCGACCCCGCCCCGCTCTCCCGTGATTGCGCGCCGCACCGCCACCGCCCTCCCCAACCAGGCAGGGGTCCGCCGGGAGGAGGCGGACGCCTCTCCCCGGCGGAGCGCTAATACCTACCTTAACAGTAGGTATTATGGGGAAGATCGTCAACCCGGGCACGGACCCGGTCCTCGGCCGTCCTGGCCAGCGCCGCGCGGGCCTCGGGCCGCCGGCCCCCGGGCGGCACCGGCGGTACGGGGGCGAACAACGTCACTTCGACGACCAGGTCACGGGTCGAGGCCACCCGGACCATGGAGGCGAGCAGCGAGTCGTCCCCGACGAAGCTGGCGCGGGTCGAGGTCCGCGTCCCTTCGCGGTAGCGCAGCCTGGCCGGGCGGACCGCGGCACCCGCGTCGACGGCCGCCTGGAACACCGCCGGCCGGAACCGTCCCATCCCCCGCCCGCACCACGTGGTGCCCTCAGGGAAGGCGACCACGGTGTCGCCTTCCCTGAGGGCGTCCGCGACCGCCGCGACCGTGGACGGCAGCGCGAAGAGCCGTTCCCTGTCGATGAACAGCACCCCCGAGCCCTTCGCGAGCGTGCGGATGACCGGCCACTCGCCGATCTCGCGCTTGGCCAGCGGCCGCGAGGGCAGCGTGGCCGCGACGACCAGCGGGTCGAGCCAGGACACGTGGTTGGCCACGACCAGGGCGCCCCCGTCCGAGTCCGCCGGGGCGCCGGTGACCTCCAGCCGGATCCCGAGCGCGCGCAGGAGCAGCCGCGCCCACGCCATGGTCAGCTTCGCCCGCCACGCCACCCGCAGCCGACCCACGACGGACACCGGCACCCCGGCGAGCACCACGAACAGCGCGGCGCACAGCCGGGCCACCATGCGGAGGGGCCCGGTCACGTCGGCGGCGGGCGCCACGCAGGCCTGCGCGGTGCACGGGCCGAACGGGCGCCAGGGGTTGAGGCTGTCGACCGGTTTGTGGGTGTCGACCGGTTCGAGGGTGCCGGCCGGCAGCAGGACGTTGAGGGCGGCGTTCACAGTGGCTCTCCGAGGAAGTGGCGCAGGTAGCGGGTGTTCACGTTGGCCATCGAGAGCAGGACGAAGAAGTCGGCGGTGCCGAAGTCCCGGTCGTGCGCGGGCGCCCCGCACACCCACGAGCCCAGCCGCAGGTAGCCGCGCAGGAGGGCGGGCAGCACGAACCGGTCGGCGTGCGCCGCGCCCCGGGAACGCCACGGCGTGCGCGGCGTGACCCGGTACTCCTCCGGCCCCAGCGGCACCCGGTCCACCACGGCGGCGGCCACCGCGCCCCGGTCGTCGAGGGGCACCGAGCAGCAGCCCGCCAGCCACTGGTGACCGCCGGAGACCATGTAGCGCGCGATGCCCGCCCACATCAGCCCGACCACCGCGCCGCCCCGGTGGTCGGGGTGCACGCAGGTCCGGCCCGCCTCGACCAGCCCCTTCCTGATGGGCGCGAGGTTGGTCAGGTCGAACTCGCCGTCGGAGTAGAGCCGCTCCGTACGCCCCGGGGGAAGCAACCGGTAGGTGCCGACGACCTCGCGGCCGTCGCGTACGAGGAGGTGGTCGCAGTAGGCGTCGAATCTGTCCACGTCGAGGCCGGAGACCGGGCTGTCGAGCCGCGCCCCCATCTCCTCGGCGAAGACCTCGTGCCGCAGCCGCTGTGCGGCCTGAACGTCGGCGGGGCTGGTGGCCATGCCGATCGTGTAGCGACCGGTGTCAAGAGAGATCGTCATGGGCGCGGGGTCCTTCCCTGAAAGCGTCTCACGCCTATGTCGACATGCGGAAATGACGAGTGAGCCGCACATCGGGGTCAGCGAGGCGACCGCGTGGTGAACCTCGCACACCCGCGACAAATCGCTTTCTTCGCCCGCCCTCCGTTGACTACACTCGCCACTGATCATCGACGAGGGAGAGGAGTACGGCCGTGCGCAACAGCACCGCTGCCGTCGTTCCCCCGTCGCGCTACGAGGTGATCCTGGTGTCTCCGTCGTCCCGGTGCCGGCTGCGCGGCCGCCACTGGACGACGCCCTGACGACACCCGCCTCCTGGCCTTCCGTCAGGGGAATCGCGCTGTCCCGCTGAAGAAACCTCCCGAAAGGGTCTTGGGCTGTGCGTACCCGAATACCTGACAACTCCCTCGCCGTCGTCCGCAACCTCGGCATCCTCGCCCACGTCGACGCCGGCAAGACGACCGTCACCGAGCGCATGCTGTACCTGGCCGGCGCCACGTACAAGCGCGGCGAGGTGCACGACGGCACGACCGTCACCGACTTCGACCCCCAGGAGCGCGACCGCGGCATCACGATCTTCGCCGCCGCGGTGAGCTGCGTCTGGGACGGGCACCGCGTCAACCTGATCGACACCCCCGGCCACGTCGACTTCTCCGACGAGGTGGAGCGCTCGCTGCGGGTGCTCGACGGCGCGATCGCGGTGTTCGACGCCGTCGCGGGCGTCGAACCGCAGAGCGAGTCCGTGTGGCGGCGGGCCGACCGGTACGGCGTGCCGCGCATCGCGTTCGTCAACAAGCTCGACCGGCCCGGCGCCGACCTGGACACGGCCGTCGAGTCGATCCGCCGCCGGCTGCACAAGGCGCCGCTGGTGGTCCAGCTGCCGATCGGGCGGGAGGACGGGTTCGCCGGGGTCGTCGACCTCGTGCGGATGCGTTCGCTGGTGTGGGCCGGCGGGGTCTGCTCCGCCGGGCCGGTGCCGGAGGACCTGCTGGCGGAGGCGCGGCGACGGCGCAGGCTGCTCGAGGAGTCGGTGGCCGAGCTGCACGCCGGCGCGATGCAGGAGTTCTGCGTGCGGCCGTCGATCTCCGACGAGACGCTGGCCGGCGCGCTGCGCGACCTCACGCGCAGCGGCGCAGGACTGGTGGTGCTCTGCGGGTCGGCCTACCGCGACCGCGGGATCGAGCCGCTGCTCGACGCCGTGGTCGCGTACCTGCCCTCGCCGCTGGACGTGCCGCCGGTGCGCGGCGGGGACGGCGCGGAGCGGGCCGCCGACCCGCGGGAGCCGCTGGCGGCGCTGGCGTTCAAGGTGAACGCCACCGCCACCGGACGGCTGACCTACGTGCGGGTCTACTCGGGAACGATGCGGAAGGGGGACACGGTGCTGGTCACGGTGCAGGACACCGGCGCGGGACGCGCCGAGCGCGTCAGCCGCATCCTGCGCGTGCAGGCCGACCGGCACACCGAGGTGGACCTGGCGGTGGCCGGGGACATCGTCGCGGTCGTCGGCCTCAAGTCGGCCCGCCCCGGGACCACGCTGTGCGCGCCCGGCGCTGTGCTGGTGCTCGAACCCCCGGCCACCGCCGAGCCGGTGGTGTCCGTGGCGGTCGAGGCCCGCAGGAGCACCGACGCCGACCGGCTGGCCTCCGGGCTGGCGCGGCTGGCCGAGCAGGATCCGTCGCTGACCGTGCGTACGGACGCCGAGACCGGCCAGACGCTGCTGTCCGGGATGGGCGAGCTGCACCTGGAGGTCGCGGTGGAGAAGCTCCGGCGCGACCACGAGCTGGACGTCGCCGTGGGCCGGCCGCAGGTGGCCCGCCGGGAGA
Organism: Nonomuraea sp. NPDC005650; assembly: GCF_040605375.1. Classification (NCBI taxonomy): domain Bacteria; kingdom Bacillati; phylum Actinomycetota; class Actinomycetes; order Streptosporangiales; family Streptosporangiaceae; genus Nonomuraea; species Nonomuraea sp. NPDC005650. The sequence continues at coordinate 69,728 of NZ_JBEXCR010000012.1, read as the reverse complement.
CGGTCGCGCGCGGGGTGTCGGGGCTGCTGTACCGGCACGTCAAGCAGGACGGCGGCGCCGGGCAGTTCGCCCACGTCGTGCTGGACGTGGAACCGCTGGACGGGGACGGCTTCGAGTTCGCCTCGACCGTGGTCGGCGGCCGGGTGCCGCGGGAGTACGTGCGCGCGGTGGCGGCCGGGTGCCGCGACGCCCTGGCCGACGGCCCGCTCGGCGGCCACCCGGTGACCGGCCTGCGGGTCACGCTGACCGACGGGGCCACGCATGCGAAGGACTCCTCGGACCTGGCGTTCCGCACGGCCGGGCGGCTCGCGCTGCGCGAGGCGCTGCGGGCCTGCGCCATGGAGCTGCTGGAGCCGGTGGTGGAGGTCACGGTCACCGTGCCGGACGACGCGGCCGGCGGCGTGCTGGGCGACCTGGCGGCCCGGCGCGGCCGGGTCTCGGGCTCGACGGCGCGGGCCGGGACGGTCGTGATCACCGCCGTGGTGCCGCTGGCCGAGGTGTTCGGGTACGCGACCCGGCTGCGTAGCCGTACGCAGGGCCGCGGCACGTTCACCACCAAGCCCGCGGGTTACGCCCCCGCGCGTTAGGGGGCGGCCCCGTCCGTACGCGGGCGGGGCCGCCTGCGTGGAACGAGATCCACACGTCGGGCGCCAGGTCCGGCCGGTCCGGCACGGCCCTGCGCTCCTCGGTCCAGCCGGTGCCGGCGAGCTCGGTGGCCACGCGCCGCCAGAACGCCACGGCGCCCGCGTTGGCGTCCTGGAAGGCGACCTCCCAGGGGCCGGGGTGCCGGGCGACGACCTCGCGGACGGCCCGCAGGCCGACCCCGGACCTGCGGGCGCCGCGTACCACGAAGAAGCTGTTCAGCACCCTCACCGGCCCGGACAGGCCGCGGACGAACGCCAGCCCGGCGGGGCGCTCCGCGCTCGTGATCAGGTACGCGGCCCAGTCGGGGTCGTGGAAGGAGGAGTGGAGGCGTTCGCTCCTGAACGTGCCGTCGGAGTTGGGCAACTGGCCCCCGAACTCCGACATGTCATGACGGAACATCAGCCAGAGGCGCTCCACGGCGGCTCGGTCGGCGGCGGTCGCGGGCCGCACGGCGGGGTGAGGGTGGAATGAGGGCATGAAAAAAGCCTCCCGGGCCTGATGCCGGAAGGCTTAAATCGTTTCGAGATCATAGCAGAAGCCCGGCGATCTACGTCCTCAGCGCCGCAGGGCGACCAGTTCGCCCTTGCCCACGTTGATCGTCGTGCAGGTCAGGCGCGGCTCCCGGAGGAGCAGTTCGCGCAGCGGGGCGATCTCCTCGGGGTGGGACAGGGCGTTGTCGGCCACGAGCAGCCCGCCCTGGCTCAGCACCCGGTACGGGTGCGGCCACCAGGAGGGGGCTGGAACCGCCCGTGTAGCAAGGCAGCCCTGCATGCATGAGCTCACTTGAGCGAGCATTTGCGTTGACGGAGAGGCGCCGTACGTGTACTTTGCGTGAGCGATCTGAGCCGCCCAGCGCGGTGTCGGCGTTCGGGGCCCCCAGTTCACCGGAGTGATGGGCCGGGGCCTCCCCGGTCGCCTTAGGCCGCGCCGAGGTGACCAGGTCGCCAGGGAACCTACCGCCGTGGGACGGACCGCACGCGGGACGTGCGTCACCGCCCGGGGTTGTACGTGGGGGACCAGTGCGCTCAAGACCGTTCGGGGCGTGCCGCTGTGCAGGACCCACTCCTGCTCAGTGTCGAGGAACGGTACTCGACCCGTTCGGCGTCGAGGAAGAGAGGATCGACGTTCTGGCGGGGCGCCTGGCGTTCTTGGATACTTGGGCCATGTCCATGATTGTCAGGGTCTCGTTAGGGATGGCACTCCTCGGCGGCCTGCTCACGGGGTGCGGTTCCGGCAGTCCTGCCGTGACCAGCTCACCTGCGGCGTCCGCCACGACTCCCGGCTCATCCGCGGAGTCCGCCACCACTCCCGCGCCGACCGCGCCGGTCGCCACGACCGCGCCGGCCACACCGGCACGGGCCTTCGCCCTGCCGAAGGACTGCGACGATCCCCGGCTGGTCGCGGCCATGGGGGCGTTGATCAAGGGCAAGAAGTTCGACAAGCGGTTCGACGCCGACGGCAAGCTGACCTGCTCGTGGGGGAAGAAGGTGCCCACCGCCGCGGTGACGATCGCCCTTCCGTCGGCGCCGCCCAAGTACAAGGACTTCCCCGAGGTCGAGATCCCCGAGCTGACCGCGCTCGGCGTGAAGGCGCAGTCCGGCGGCACCGAGATCTCCCTCGGCGCCCGATCCCTTTACAACCAGGCGTTCGTGGTCGTCGCCCCGCAGTTCCGGCTCACCGTCGACCAGTTGAGCGAGGAGCGCCGCGACGACGATCTGCGCGAGGCCGCCGTCGCGTTCACCACCTGGTTGACGTCGTAGCGGCTCAGGACGTCCCGAGCTCCCGGCTGCTCTCGACCCGGAAGGAGCCGCCGTCGGGGACCAGGTTGAGCCTGCTCACGGTCCCGTCCGTGCCGAGGCGGAACACCTGCGCGCCCGCGGAGGTGACCGCTTCCAGGGCGACGGCGCGCGCGCCGTCGCCCGATGCGGCCGACAGCAGCGCCGTCGCCCGGCCGGACGGCCACTCCCCTGTGGTCATCTCGGCCGAGTCCGGCCGCGGGCTCGCCGGCCAGACGTGGTCCAGCTTCCACACGGTCCCGACGCCGCGCATCTCCATGACCACGCCGCCGCGACGGTAGCCGCTGGTGTCGTCCCTGGTCGTGACCGTCTGGCCCCAGACCAGCACGACGACCCGATCACTGCGCGCGGCGACGATCCCGCTCTCGGACGCCACCGCCTTCTGCACGATCTTCTCGTCGCGGATCCGCCGCGCCTCGTCCTGGAGCCGGCCGGTGTACTCCACGCCCGCGCGTCCTGTGGTCGCGTCGTCCACGGCCCGAAGATCCTGGTCAAGGGTCTTGTACCCGAAGCTGTTGATGATGCCGAAGGCGCCGCGTGCCGCGTCTTCGGCCTCCTGGGCGTACAGCGGCGGCGGGACCACACCCCCCGCCTCCGCGCTCGCCTGCCCGCCCGCGCCGCCGGCCTGCCCTTTCCATATCGCCGCGCCGCCCCCACCCGCGAGGACGACGGCCGCCACCACCGCGGCGATCACCCCCCGCCGCCGGCCACGGGCCCGCGCCGGCACCCCGGCGGGCTTCATCGGCGCGCGGTCGACGAGGTGATAGAGCAGGTCCTGGGCGGACGGGCGGAGGGCCGGGTCTTTGGCCAGGCAGGTCTGGAGGATCGTACGCAGGAAGCCGCCCAGCTCGGTGGGCGGGCCCAGGTCGGGTTCCTGATGGAGAACGCGGTAGACGACGGTCGGCACCGCGTCGTCGCCGAAAGGGGGGCGGCCTGTCGCGGCGTAGGCGAGGGTCGCGGCCCAGGAGAAGACGTCGGCGGCGGTGGTCGGCGGACGTCCGGCCAGTTGCTCGGGCGCGATGAACGCGGGAGTGCCGGCGACGAGGGCGTCCGCGGTGGGGCCGCGGACGGCGCGAGCGAGGCCGAAGTCGACGACGCGGGGCCCGTCCGGGCCGATGATCACATTGCGGGGGGTCAGGTCGAGGTGGGCGACGCCCGCGCCGTGGATCGCGGTCAACGCGGTGGCGGTGGCGACGGCCAGCCGCTCCAGGTCCTCCCCCCGACATGGGCCCTCGTGCCCGACGAGCTCGGCCAGCGACGGGCCGGGGACGTATTCGGTGACGATGTGCGGCAGGCCGGCGGTCAGATCGGCGTCGAGCACCTGGGCCGTACAGAACCCGGAGACCCGGCGAAGCAGGTCGAGCTCGGCGGCCATGCGGTGCCGCGCCGCCGCGTCGGAGATCCGGGGCAGCGTTTTCACGGCGACCCGCCGTCCGTCGTCCCCCATCGCGAGAAAGACGACGCCCTGGCCGCCCGCGCCGAGCCGGCCGAGCACCCGGTATCGTCCGATCCTCTCCGGATCACCTTCACGAAGCTTGGCTAAAGGGCTCATTTCGTACGCCGCTCGAACATGGACCGGTTGTCCTTCGGCGACGTGATGTCCTCCAGCTTCCATCGACCGTCGACCCGGCGCAGGTGCAGGCGGTAGCTCACGACCTTGTGGTCGGGCGCCTTGGCCGAGTCTCCGAGGTGGATCAAGGTCGCGACGTCGGGCCCGTCGAACCGTTCGAAGGCCGTGCCGATCTCCCGGTACTGCCAGGTCCACCAGTCGGGAACCTGAGCGTCGGGGACCGCGGCCAGCTCTCGCCACCACTGCTCGGCCCGTCCCGTGGTGCAGCGGTCGAAGAAGTCCGGGCGCTCTTCCAGGCGGGGTCCGTTGATGAAGGCCTCGGTCTGGCAGCGGGCCGCGTCGGCGACCATCCGGCGGACGTCCGCGGAGGGCCAGGCGGCGTCGGCGGGGGCCGCGGAGCCGGACGGCGTGGTCCGCGCGTAGTCCATCTTCCAGCCGGCGCCCGAGGGCACCATCTCGGCGAACAGCAGGGGGTCCTCCGACTGCGCGGGAGTTCCGTTCCGGGTGATGGCGCTGAGCCCGGTGACGATGACCGACACCCGCCGCGGCGACGCCCATACGATGCCCGCGGCGGTCGCCCGTGCCGTCTGCTTCGCCTTCGCGGCCACCACCGCGTTCTTGGAATTGCCGGCCAGGTGCTGGTAGTCCTGCGCCGCCACCCCGGAGAGCAGGGCCAGCGTACGGCGCGCTCCGCCGTCGTAGTCCGTGTAGTCGAGGCTGTACCACGCCTCGAATGCCGTCCGTGCCGCCCCCGCCGCCGCTTGGGCATATCCGGGAGGCTCGTCGGACGTGACGGTCTGCGTGACCGTCGTCGGCTCCTTTCCTCCCGCCAGCCAGACCGCGCCCACCGTCAGCGCGATCGCCGTGACGATCGCGCCCGACGCCAGCATCGCCCGGCGCCACACCCGTGGCTTCGTTCGCGTCGGTAATCGTCCGGCAGGACGTGGTTCGGCTTGGGCGTCGAGATCCATGATGGACAGCGGGAGCTCGGAAGCCGTGGGACGGTCGGCGGGGTCCTTGGAGAGGCAGCGCCCTACCAGGGAGCGGAGATGACCTGGGAGGAAGCCGAGGTCGGGCGGCTCGTGGAGCACGCGGTACAGGACCGCCGGAAGCGTGTCCGCCTCGAACGGGGAACGGCCGGTGGCGGCGTAGACGATGGTGGCGCCCCAGGCGAAGACGTCGGCGGCGGGGCCGAACTCCTCGCCCCTGATCTGCTCGGGAGCCATGTACCGGGGGGTGCCCACGTGGGCGCTGGCGAGGGCGGCGCCGTCCTGGAGAACGCGGGCGATGCCGAAGTCGATGACGCGCGGCCCGTCGCGTCCCAGCAGGACGTTCTGCGGTTTGAAGTCGCGATGGACGATGCCCGCCCGGTGGATCGCGATGAGAGCCGTGGCCGTCGCCACCGCGAGCCGGTCGAGCTCGCCTCCCGCGAGGGGCCCGTGTTCGGCGACGAAGGCGTGGAGGGATTGGCCGGCTACGTACTCGCTGACGATGTAGGGCGGGTCGGCCGTCACATCGGCGTCGAGGACCTGCGCGGTGCAGAAGCTGGAGACGCGCCGCAGGACGGCGAACTCGCGCTCGAACATGCGGCGCGCGTCAGAGCCGACCTCGGCGTTGATGACCTTCAACGCCACCTGGGCGCCGTCTGGCGCGCCGGCCAGATAGACGATGCCTTGGCCGCCGGCTCCCAGCCGTCCCGTCAACGTATAACGCCCGACGTGCTTCGGGTCGCCGGGAAGCAGCCCTTCAACACTCATCACCGCACAGGGTAGTGGTCGTTCAACTTACCGGCCAGAGTGGCGGCATGATTCCGGTCGACCTGCCGCGGCCGGCACCACGTGCCGCGAGCCTCGCCTCACCACGGCCGCGGCCTTCGCCCCGGTCCTTACGGGGTGCGGCCGGGGTGGCGGACGACGGCGGCGGCGATCGCGAGCGTGGTGGCCGGGCTGGGTGATCAGGTCCGCCATAGTGGCAGCATGAGGTTGCTGGCCGGGGTCGACGTGGGGACCACGCATGTCAAGGTGGGCTTCTTCGACGAGCGGGGCGGCTGCGTCGCGGCCGTGCGGCAGCCGACGCCGCGCGAGCTGCCCGCCCTCGTCGGCGCGGTGACGGCGGCGCTCGGTGAGTGCGCCGCGCGGGCCGGGCGGGGGCCGGACGCGATCGGGATCGCGGGCATGGCCGAGACCGGCGTACCCCTCGACCGCGCGGGACGGCCGCTCACCCCGCTGCTGTGGTGGAACGACCCCAGGGCCGCGCAGGAGGCCGCCGAACTGAGCCGGGACGCCGAGGCGCTCTACGCGCTGACCGGCCGCCGCGCCGACCCCAAGGCGCCGCTGGCCAAGTGGCTCTGGCTGCGCGCCCACTCGCCTGGGGTGCTGGAGTCGATGCGGTGGTGGGCGCACGTTCCGGACGCCGTGGCGTACGCGCTCACGGGGCGGCTGCGAACGCACGAGACACTGGCCGCCCGCACCCTGGCCTACGACCTGGGGGCCGGGGACTACGACCCGGAGCTGCTCGCGCGGGCCGGGCTCCGTACCGGGCAACTGCCCGCTCCGGCCGGGGCCGTCGAGCCGGTAGGGCCGCTGACGGCGCAGGTGAGCGGGGTGACACCGGGTGTCCCCGTGGTGCTCGCGGGCCACGACCACGCGGTGGGGTCGTGGGCGGCGGGGGTACGGCGGCCCGGCGACGTAGCCGACTCCCTCGGCACGGCCGAGGCGGTGATGGTGCTGTCGGACTCCCACCCGGATCCGCGTACGGGGCTGGCACTCGGCATCACCACCGATCCCTCGCTGGACGGAAGCCGCAAGGTGGTGGTCGGCGGCCTCCCCACCAGCGGCGCCATGCTCGACTGGCTACTCGGCCTACTTTCCCCCACGGGCCAGGGCGGGAGCACGAGCAAGAGCGGAGTCACGGGCGGGGGTGCGGGTGGGGGTGGGTACGCGGTGCTGCCCCGGCTGCTGGGTGGGGTGCGGTTGCCGACCGGGATCGTGGTGGAGCCGTACCTGCGGGGCCGGGTCGCCCCCGCGCCCGACCCCGCCCGGCGTGTGACGGTGTCGGGGCTCGGGCCCGAGCACACACCGGGCGACCTGCTGGCGGCGGCCATCGAGGGCACCTGCCTGCACGCCCGCTGGATGCTCGACGGGCTCACCACCGTGACCGGCACCGCTCCCGAGCGCCTCGTGGTCCTGGGCGGGCAGATCAGGATCCCGCTGTGGATGCGGGTCAAGGCCGCGCTCTCTCCCGTCCCGGTCGAGGTGGTGCGTTCCGACGACGCGGTGTGCGCGGGTGCGGCGCTCATCGCCGGGCAGGCGGGCGGGTCGCTGGACGACGTACCCGTGCTCCCCCGCGAACGCCAGCCGCCCGAACCCGACCTCGCCGCCGCCTACGTCCCCATCTACGAGCGATTCCTGGCCTCAGCCCGCAGGCCCCAGTGACGAGCCGGCCTGCGCTCGACCCGCGTACCTCGGTGACGGGCCGGGCCGCCTTCAGCGCGAATCCGGTGAGGCCCGATCCCTTCGGCTCCATCGTCGAAGCCGACAAGTGCGTAGCGGCGGCATGATGTCTCAGCCGGCACGGAGACGGGGAACATCGATGGCCGAAGGGCCGGGTCTCAGGGGATGCGGAGGACGATGCGGCCGCCGGCCGTGCCTGTCGCCTGGCGCTGCCAGGCCGGTCCCGCTTCCTCCAGTGGCACCACCTCGTGGGCCACCGAGAGTCGTCCCAGCGCCGCGTGTTGCGCGATCAGCGTCATGGCCTGGGCGCGTTGCTCCCGGGTCAGCTCGTTGTTGGTGTAGCCGAGCACCCGCAGCGACCGGCTGCGCAACGTGGACGAGTCGAGGGGGCACGTCTCGGCGGCCGAGCTGCCGAGGTTGACGAGCCTGCCGCCCGGCCGGAGGGTGCGGGCCGCCGCGGCGGCGGGGGCGCCGAAGAGCGGGTCGAGCACCAGGTCCACCGGCCCGTCGCAGGCGGCCGAGAGGCGGGCGGCGAGGTCTGCCACGTCCTGCGTGTCGAGCGCCACCACCGCGTCCGCGCCCGCCCGCGTCGCCCGTTCCCGGCCCTCGGGCGAGCGGGCGCCCGCGACGACCCGGCGAGCGCCGGCGAGGCGGGCGAGCTGGACGGCCGCCTGGCCCACCACGCCCCCGCCGCCCAGCACCACCACCTGCTCCCCTGCCACGAGCTCGCCGCGCCAGGTCAGCGCCATGTGGGCGGCCACGGCCGACAGGCCGAGCGCGGCGACGGCGTACGGGTCGGCGCCGGCGGGCAGCTCCACCAGGTCCTCGGATCTCGCCACGGCCAGCCCGGCCATGCTCCCGTCGCCCGCCGCCATTCCGGCCGAGGTCGGGAACCACACGGCCGTCTGGCCGACGGTCCCGACGCCCTGGACCCCGGGCACGTAGGGGACGACGGGTGTGCCGAAGTAGGAGGCACCGCCCGCGCACAGCAGGTCCAGCGGCGTGACCGGGGCGGCGCGTACGCGCACCAGGCTCTCCCCCGGCCCGGCCAACGGCACGGGGATGTCACCCACCACCGGCGGCCGGCCGCACGTCTCGATCCGGGCCGCACGCATGAGGCCACGGTCGCTCAGGTCGTCGCCGGTCTCCGTAGCACGCGTACGGTCGTGGTCGCTCGGGTCCGTGGTGGTCATCAGGTCGCGATGTCCGGGTACGGGAGCCGGAAGTGCGCCAGTCGCCGCGCGTACTCCGTCTGGAAGCCCAGCGGCGGGTGATCGCGTTCGAACATCGCGATGAACAGGGTCAGCGTGAGGAACGGGTGCGCCCCCAGCTCGAACAGCTTCGGGTAGTCGTGCGCGGCCAGCGCCTCGCGTTCGTCGTCGTCGAGGCGCAGCCAGGTGGACGACTCGCCGGTGTGGCAGCCGAGGATGCGGTTGGCGTACTCGGACTCCCACCATTCGACGGTGGCGCGCGGCTCCTCGCGGTAGCGTTCGACCAGCTCGGGGTCGCGGTCGACGGTGAAGAGGAACTTGTTCAGCAGGTACTTGCTCACGAAGAACCCCCGCTCGGATACCAGGTGAAGTACGCCTCCATGGTGTGGAACAGGTCGTACGTGTCCACGTAGTCGGCTTTGCGGCCCTCCCCCGCCACCCCCATCATCAGCATGAAGTCCATGAACCCGTGAGTGGCGTTCCCCGGCAGGTGGAGGCTGTCCAGGGTGACCTCCGACAGGCAGCCCTCGATGTCCCCGGCGGAGATCCACCCGACGGCCTTGCGGTCGAACTCCGGGTCGGGCCCGTGCGGCCCGAACTGGCGCGGCCCCCCGAGCTCCAGCGACAGGTGTCCGGTGCCGATGACCGCCACCCGCAGGTCCGCCGGCCAGGACTCCACGAGCTGCCTGATCGTCCGCCCGAGCTGCACGAACCGCTGGGGGCGCGGCAGCGGCGGGGCGAAGATGTTGGTGTAGATGGGCACGATCGGCAGGTCGGCCTCGGGGCGGAGGGTGATGATCGGGCAGGTGATCGAGTGGTCGATGCGCAGCTCGTTGCTGAAGGCGAGGTCGAAGCCGGCGTCCAGGCCCTCCCGCAGGATGTACGCCGACAGGTCCTCCTGCCCCTTCAGCAGCATGCGCGGCAGCCCGAACTCGCGTTCCTCGTTGTAGAAGTTCGCGTCGTAGAAGGGCGCCTTGCCGACCAGGAACTGCGGCATGTTGTCCAGCCACAGCTGGTGGAAGTGGTCGGAGCCGACCATCACCAGCACGTCGGGCCGCGCCCTCGTGAGGGTCTCCCTGAACGCCTCCACCTTGCGCACCCACTCGTCGGCGAACGGCGGGCGGTCCTCGCCGGTCGAGGTGCTGGCGCGGTAGTAGAAGGGGTGGTGGGTGGATGCGATGACCGCGACGAGTTCAGCCATGCGTACCTCCGTTGGCGGCATACGGCTCGGGCGGAATGGAACGGTTGTTGAGGTCCACCGAGAGGAAGATGTCGTTGGCCACGGGACGGCGCAGCTCCTCGGCGAGCTGCCCGATCAGCCCGGCCGTCCTGGCCAGCAGCGCGAAGCCGCGCAGCAGTTCCAGCGGCAGCCCCAGGTCGGCCAGCGCCGCGCCGCACGCGCCCGCCCCGTTGAGCGGCAACGTCCGGCCCAGGACCTGGGGGTGTACGCGGCCGACGGCGGCGAAGAGCGACAGGTGCGGCCCGAACAGGCCCTCTTCGGCCGCGATCTCGAACAGCCGCGCCGTACGCGGGTCGCCGTCCTTGTGCACGTGGTGGCCGAGGCCGGGGATGCGCCCGCCCGTCTCGCGCCGAGCCCGTACGGTCTCCAGCGCCAGCGCGTCCCAGCCGGCGTCGTCGGCCGGGAGGGGGTCCCGCGTCCGCAGCACGTCGGCGAGGAACCGGCCGCAGTCCTCGGTGACGCCCAGGAAGCGGGAACCGCCGCCGAGCAGCCCGGCGGCCAGCGCCCCCTGTACGGAGTCGGGAGCCGACAGGTACGTCAGCCGCGTCACGATCGCGGTGGGCGTGAACCCGTGGTCGGCCAGCGCGGCCAGCACGGCCTCGAACACCCGCACCTCGCCGCGCGCCGGCCGCCGCTGCGTGGCCAGCCAGAACGCCAGCTCCCCGAAGCCCACCTCGCCCATGACGTCGGCGGCGAGGTCATGCCCGAGGAGGGTGATCGTCTTCAGCGAGGACGCGCCCAGCGCGGTCGGATACTCCTTCGGCTCCCCGGCACGACCACCGCCTGCGCCGACCGCGTCCCCACCCGTGCCGACCGCGTCCCCGCCGCTCACGACCGCGCCTCCCCGGAAGGGTCGGCGGGGGCGTCCGCAGGAGCGGAACCAGCAGAGTCGGTGAGCCATTTGCGGAGTTCCGTGCCGTGTTCGTCGAGCTCCGGCGGCGGCAGCCGGTACCCGGCGGGCGTCTCCGAGAACCGGATCGGATGCCGCGTCGTCGGCACCGCCCGCTCCCCCTCCCCCACCACGACCACCGGCTCCAGCCCGAACCGCTCCGCCACCGCGAACCCGCCGTCGATCGTGTTGATCGGCCCGCTCGGCACCCCCGCCTCCACCAGCAGGTCGAACCACTCCTCCGCCCGCCGGGTCACGAGCCGCTCCACGAGGATCGGCTTCAGCTCCTCCCGCCGCGCGGTCCGGTCGGCGTTGCGGGCGAAGCGCGGGTCGTCGGCCACCTCGGGGATGCCCAGCACCTCGCACAGCTTGCGGAACTGCCCGTCGTTGGCGGCGGCGACGATCAGCTCGTGGTCGGCCGTCGGCAGCGGCTCGTACGGGAACACGCTCGGATGCGCGTTCCCCATCCGGAACGGCACCACGCCCCCGGCCACGTACGCCGAGCTCTGGTTGACCAGCCCCGTCAGCGCCGACGACAGCAGGTTGACCTCGACGTGCTGCCCCTGCCCGGTGGCCTCCCGGTGCCGCAGCGCGGCGAGGATGCCGATGACGGCGTGGTTGCCCGCCATCACGTCGAACACCGAGATCCCGGCCCGGTACGGCGGCCCGCCGGGATCGCCGGTCAGGCTCATCAGCCCCGACATCGCCTGCACCATCAGGTCATACCCCGGCACCCGCGCGCCCGCCCCGGCCCCGAACCCGCTGATGGAGGCGTACACGACGCCGGGGTTCAGGGCCCGCACGGCCGGGAAGTCCAGCCCGTACTTGGTGAGCCCGCCGGGCCGGAAGTTCTCCACCAGCACGTCCGCGCGCCGGGCCAGCTCCCTGGCCGCCTCCGCGTCGGCCGGGTCGCGCAGGTCGAGGGCGATCGACCGCTTCCCCCGGTTGACCCCGAGGTAGTACGTGGACGCCTCGCCCCGCGCGGGCGGCGTCCACGACCGGGTGTCGTCCCCGCCGGGCGACTCGACCTTGACGACGTCGGCCCCCAGGTCGGCCAGGAGCATCGTGGCGTACGGCCCCGCCAGGACCCTGGAGAAGTCGGCCACCAGCAGGCCGGACAGCGGCCCCTCAGGCACGATGGACCTCCCCCTTTCCATGTCCGCCCAACGGACATATGTCCGTTGGACCAGATCCCACCACCGACGCGAGCCCGCGTCAACCGTCTTGACATGCGTCCACACGCTCTTCACAGTGACTGTGACCGTATAGCGGACAATCGTTCGCAAGGAGCGTGCCATGAACGAGTTCGAGGCCGGACGGCCCGTGGTGCTGCGCGGCGGCACCGTGCTGCCCATGTCGCCCGGAGGGAGCAGGCGGGCGCTGCCCCGCACAGACGTCCTCGTCGTCGGGGACACGATCGCCGCCGTCGGCCCCGGCCTGGAGGCGCCCGAGGACGCGGCCGAGATCGACGCCTCCGGCGGCCTCGTCATGCCCGGCATGATCGACACCCACCGGCACATGTGGCAGACCGCGCTGCGTGGATACGGCGCCGACTGGACCCTCACCCAGTACTTCGTCTGGTTCTACCTGGAGCACGGCAAGCTGTTCAGGCCCGAGGACATCAACGCGGGCAACACCCTGGCCGCGATCGAGGCGCTGGACGCCGGCGTCACCACCGTCGTGGACTGGTCGCACGGCCTGCAGACCCCCGACCACGCCGACGCCGCCGCCGACGCGCTGGAGTCCGTGCCCGGACGGTACGTGCTCGCCTACGGCAACATCCAGCAGCCGCCCGCCGAGTGGACGGCCGCGCCCGAGTTCAGGGACTTCGTGCGCAGGCGCGTCACCGGCGGCGGCCTGCTCGGCTTCCAGATCGCCTTCGACGTGCTCGGCGACCCCTCCTTCCCGGAGAAGTCCGCGTTCGAGGTCGCCCGCGAGCTCGGCGCCGCCGTCACCACGCACGCCGGCGTGTGGGGCGCCACCAGCGACGACGGCATCCGCCTGATGTACGAGCACGGCTTCATGACGCCGGAGACGATCTACGTGCACGCCGCGTCGCTGTCGGCCGACTCCTACCACCGCATCGCGGCCACCGGCGGCTCGATCTCGGTCTCCACGGAGAGCGAGCAGAGCGCCGGCCAGGGCTATCCGCCCACCTGGGCCGTCCGCGCCCACGGCATCCCGGTGTCGCTGTCCATGGACACCAGCGTGTGGTGGAGCGGCGACCTGTTCTCCGCCATGCGGACCACGCTCGGCGCCGACCGCTCGCGCGAGCACCTGGAGGCGCACGCCAAGGGCGACACGGTCACGCACTGCGGCCTGCGCGCCGACCAGGTCGTGGAGTGGGCGACCCGCGGCGGCGCCCAGGCGCTGGGCCGCGACGACCTGGGCGTCATCGAGCCCGGCAGGAAGGCCGACCTCGTGCTCATCAAGAACGAGCACTCGCCGGTGTCGTTCCCGATCCTCAACCCGTTCGGCCACGTCGCGTTCCAGGCCCAGCGCGGCGACGTGCACACCGTGATCGTCGACGGCCGCGTGGTCAAGCACGAGCACCGCCTGCTCGGCGTCGACCTCGCCGCCGCCCGCGCGCAGGTCGAGCGCACGGTCGAGCACCTGCGTTCGACGATGGGAGACGAGGCCTGGGAGAAGGGCATGAACCCGGACATCCCCTCGGCGAAGGTCCTCGACAACCCGTACACGTACACCGACTACCGGAGCGATGCCACGCACCGCCTCTGAGATCGGCCGCTGTGCGGACGGGCGACCGTCTAAAGTCGGATCGGACGGATTCCGAGCGAGGCGAGGGCGTACATGGCACGTGGTGACACCGGACCTGACTTCATCGAGGCGCTGGCCCGCGGCCTCGATGTCATCAGGGCATTCCAGCCGGGGCGCCCGGTCATGTCCCTGACGGAGGTGGCGACGGCCGCCGGGCTGGCCCGGCCGACGGCCCGCCGCATCCTGCTCACCCTCCAGGAGCTGGGCTACGCCAGAGCCGAGGGGGGCGGGTTCGCGCTCACGCCGCGCGTGCTGGAGCTGGGCGTCACGTACGTCCGCTCGATGGGGTTGTGGGAGGTGGCCAGGCCGCACCTGGAGCGGCTGGTCACCCAGACGAACGAGTCGTCCTCGATCGCCCAGCTCGACGGCTCCGACATCGTCTACGTCGCCCGGGTCGCGGTGCCCAAGATCGTGGCGCTCCAGGTGCAGATCGGCACCCGCTTCCCCGCGCTCCAGACGTCCCTGGGCAAGGTGCTGCTGGCCGCGCTGCCGCCGGCCGAGGTGGAGCGGGTGCTGGCCGAGCCGGGCCGCTCGGGCATCGAGCCGCGCTGGCGTCCCGACGCCAAGGAGCGCGAGGCGGCGCTGCGCGCGGTCCGCGCCAAGGGGTGGGCGGCCACGGACGAGCAGCTCGCGCTGGGGATCCGGTCGGTGGCGGCGCCCCTCAGGGACGGGCTCGGCAACGTCATCGCGGCCGTGAACGTCAACGCCCACGCCGCCGAGACGTCCATGGAGAAGCTGACCGAGGAATATCTGCCGCTGCTGCTGACGACGGCCGGCGCGATCAGCGCCGACTGGGCCCTCTACCAGGCGGTCCCACACGTCACGGCGTCCTGAGGGGCGGCCCAAGAAACGGCCCAAGAGGCTGCGGGGTCTTGCCGGTTGGGGCAACACCGCCTTGAATGTGCCCCATACGGAAGATCCAGGAGGGGCCGATGCGTGGATTACGGGCGTCCGCAGTCGTTCTGCTGATCGTGCTCACGACGTTCGTCTCGGTCGAGCCGTCCGTCCCGGCGGTCGCCGGGCCGGCCGACCCGGAGCCGGCCTCGCTGGTCACGCTCTCCGTGCCCGACCGCGCCGCGATGGAGCGGCTGGTGGCCTCGGGCGCCGACCTCACCGAGCGGGTGCGCCCGCAGGCGGACGGCAGCGTCCAGGTGGACGCGGTGGCCACGCCCAGCCAGCTGGCCGCCTACGCCGCGCTCGGCGCGACCCTGGCGCCGGGCACGCCGCCCCAGGCGAAGACCAGGGCCACCCCCGCCCAGGACCAGATCGTCATCGAGCGGGCCGTCTGGATGAAGTCCCGCGACGGGTACTTCCTGTCGGTGGAGGCCTCCAGCGGCGCCGGCGAGGCGGCCACGCTCACCGTGACGTGGAAGGGCAAGGGCGGCGCGACCGGGCAGGCGCCGATGGTCGCGTACGTGGACGCGGGCGCGTACCTGGGCCACCAGTTCAGCACCCCGGTGCCCGCCGAGAGCCGCCCGCAGTGGGTCACCGTGACCTCCGCCGGCGGCGGCACGGCCGAGGCCAAGGTCAGGGAGTGGCCCGACGGCGAGCGGCCGGACCGCGCCGGTCCCGGCTACCAGAAGGACTTCGTCACCCAGTACATGCCGCCCGCGCAGCTCAACGAGCGCATCAAGGCGCTGCACCAGCGCTACCCCAAGCTCACCGAGCTGATCACGCTGCCCTACCCCACCAACGGTTACCGGCGGCACGCCCAGGCCCTGATCGGCACGCCGCCCGCCGCGGCCGTCGTGATCACCTCCGACGCGTACGGCTCCGAGGGCGGCAACGACCTGGCCGTCGAGGTGGTGAACCCCGGCGCGCCCGGCCGGCCGCTGCAGGTCAGCGTGAACGGCAAGCTCATCACGGTCAGCCTGGCCACCGACGGCTCCGGCGCCCCGGCGAGCACCGCCGCCCAGGTCGCCGCCGCGATCGGCGCCACGGCGGGCACCGGCGTCAAGGCCACGACGTACCGCACCAACGCGGGCGACGGCGTCATGGCGCCCGCGCCGCTCACCCAGCTCAGCGACTTCCTCAACGCGCCCGCGAGCGTGTCCCGCGCGCCCGCGCAGGTGCTGGCCCTGCGCATCGGCGCGCACCGCGACGGCAGCCGCACCGGCGTGCTGGCCTACGCCCAGGAGCACGCCCGCGAGTGGGTGGCGCCCCTCGTCGTGGTCGAGGCGGCCGAGCGGCTGCTGCGCAACCACGCCAGTGACAAGGCCACCCGCAGGCTGCTGGAGCGCACCGACGTCTTCATCGTGCCGACCGTCAACCCGGACGGCGCCAACTACAGCTTCTACGACTTCAACGGCCAGCGGAAGAACATGACCAACCACTGCCCGCCGCAGCAGTCCGACCCGGCGCAGCGCAACACCTGGGGCGTGGACGTCAACCGCAACTACGCCGTCGGGTCGCTGTCCGACGGGTACTTCGGCGCGTCGGCCAGTTGCCAGAGCGGCACGTACGCGGGCCCCTCCGAGCACTCCGAGCCCGAGAGCCGCAACGTCATGTGGCTGGCCGAGAAGTACGGCAACATCAGGTTCGCCATGAACGTGCACAGCTACGGCG
Organism: Nonomuraea sp. NPDC005650; assembly: GCF_040605375.1. NCBI lineage: Bacteria > Bacillati > Actinomycetota > Actinomycetes > Streptosporangiales > Streptosporangiaceae > Nonomuraea > Nonomuraea sp. NPDC005650. The sequence goes on along the minus strand of NZ_JBEXCR010000012.1, from coordinate 53,582 downwards.
GCTACTTCATGTGGCCGCCCGGCGCGTACAAGCTCGACGGCCGCGTCACCCTGCCCAGGCCCACGGCCCAGCAGGAGGCGTACTTCATGCGTTCGGCCCGCACGATCGAGCAGGCCATCGCCGCCGAGCGCGGCACCGTGATCTGGCCCCAGCAGACCGGGCCCGTGACGGACGTGCTCTACTCCGCGGCCGGCAACTCCGCCGACGAGCTCTGGTACGACCACGGCGTCTACGGGTGGGACTTCGAGGTGGGCGCCGACCTGTGGGACCCCGGGACGCGGAGGTGGCAGGCCGTGGGCTTCCAGCCGCCGTTCGCGGAGGGGCACGCGGAGGCGCTGGAGTTCGCGTCCGGGCTGATCTCGCTGGTGGGGATCGCCGCCGACTTCCGGGAACCCTGATCCGCAGCCTCTGGAGGACTCCCTTGCGCCTGCCCCCCGCCCTGCTCGCCGCGCTCCTCGCGATCCCGGTGCTCGTCCCGCATGCGGTGTCGGCCGACCCGGTCGCGCCGCCGGCCCCGGCCGTACGTGACTTCGGCAACGGCCCGGAGCGCAACGAGGTCGCGGCCGACGCGCCCGAACGGGCCGAGGCGCTGAAGGCCGCCCAGACCGAGCAGCCCGGCACCCTGTCGCACGACCGGGGCTACCCGCGCCGGACCCGCCTGCCGGTGCCGCCCGCGAACCCGGCCGACGCCTCGATCAAGCTCGGCCTGGTGCCCCACCACGACATCGCGCCCCGGCTCAACGACCTCCAGCAGCTCGGCGACCGGGTCAGCGCGCAGGTGATCGGCCGCTCGTACGGAGGCCGCGACCTCTACCTCGTGACCGTCACCACGCCGGAGAGCGCCGCAGAGGTCCGCGAGCAGGAGCGCATCCGCGAGCGCATCGAGAACGACCCGGCCGCCGCCGCCCGCGACCGGAAGCTGGTCAAGAAGTACAAGGCGCCCCTCTTCGTCAACGCCAACATCCACGGCAACGAGTGGGAGGGCACCGACGCCGCCCTGCGCGTCATCGAGGAGCTGGCCACCAGCAAGGATCCCGGGATCGCCGACCTGCTGGCGCGTACCCGCCTGTACTTCAACATCACCGCCAACCCCGACGGACGCGTCAACGGCGTGCGCCAGAACGGCGCGGGCTTCGACCTGAACCGCGACTTCGTCACCGCCTCCCAGCCCGAGGGGCGGGCGATGCGCCAGATCATGATCGACGCCCAGCCGGTCGCCATGATCGACCTGCACGGCTACGTCAACGGCACGCTGATCGAGCCGACCACGCCGCCGCACGGCGCCAACTACGAGTACGACCTGTTCATCCAGAACACCTACGCCAACGGGCTCGGCATGGAGAGCGCCGTGAACGGGCTGGGGTACACCCCCGAGAAGGACGGGGTGTACCCGGCGCAGATCCCGTTCCGCGACTCCGCCGAGGGCTGGGACGACTGGCCGCCGATCTTCACCCCGCAGTACGCGCCCTTCCACGGGGCGGTGGCCGCGCACACCGTCGAGATCCCGCTGCGGGTCAACGGCTCCGACTACACGCAGCTGCCGGTCGAGGAGCTGCGCCGCCGCTCCGCGATCAACACCGACGTGGCCGCCGCCGCCATCCGGGCCACGTACGCCTTCGTGCGGGACCGGCACGACCGGCTGATCACCGACCAGATCGAGGTGTTCCGGCGGGGCTCGGCCGGGGAGCCGTCCAGGGCCGTGCCGCTCGGCATCGTGCCCGGGTTCGGGCCGGAGGACGTCTACGACACCACCTTCCCCCGGGCGTACGTCATCACCGGCCGGCGCTCGGAGGCGGCGGCCGCACGCCTGGTGGACCACCTGATCGCGAACGACGTGCGGGTCGAGCGGGCCAGGCACGCGTTCCGGGCGGACGGCAGGACGTATCCGGCCGGTTCGTACGTGGTGGACATGCGCCAGCCGAAGCGCGGGCTGGCCAACGTCATGCTGGAGGCGGGCGCGGACATCTCGCCCAGGGTGGACGCCATGTACGACATCTCCGGCTGGAGCCACGGCCTGCTCTGGGGCGCCGGCGTGGACGGCGTCTCGTCCCTGCGCGTGCAGGCCGACCCGGTCAAGGCCGCCGCGCCGACCGGGTCCGTGCCGCGTACGCCCGGGGCGCTCGCGCTCAAGGTGGCCGATGCCAAGGACGTCCTCGCCCTGAACGACCTGCTGGCCCAGGGCACGGCGGTGACCTGGGCGGACGGCGCGGCCATCGTGCCCGCCTCGGCCCGGCCGGCCGCCCGCGCGGTCGCCGACCGCTACGGTGTCGCCTTCACGACGGCGAGCACGACGGGCACAGCGGCGAGCACAACGGCGGGCGTGCCGCTCGCGCCGGTCAGGATCGCCGCCGCGGTCTCGGCGGACGAGCTGTTCACGCTGCGGGAGCTGGGCTTCGCCGTCACCCCCGTCTCCACGGCGGTCCTCAACGCGGGCTACGACTGGAGCGGGACCGACGTGCTGTTCGTCTCCAGCGGGCTGAGCTACACCGCGCTCAACCCGGCGGCCAGGGCGGCGCTCGACGCGTTCCTGGCCACCGGCGGCGTGATCACGCGCGGCGGCACCGGCGCGGCCTTCAACGCCGCCGCCGGGCTGCTCACCGCGACCGCCGTCGCGGGCCGGGGCGACGCCAACGGCGTCGTGCGTGTGCTCTCCACGGGCGGTCAGGTGGGCGCCGGATCGCCGGACCACTCGTTCGTGTACTCGCCGCGCTGGTTCACCGGCCTCGGGCCGGAGGTCACGGTCGAGCAGTCGTACGCGGCCGAGGGCCCGCTGGTCTCCGGCCACTGGCGGCCCAACGCCGACGGCACCGGCGGCCAGGACGCCGCCAGGGGTCAGGCGGCCGTGGTCAGCGGCCGGGACGAGCGGGGCGCGGCCGTGGTGCTGTTCGGCACGGAGCCGATGTTCCGCAACCACCCCAAGGGGCTGTTCCCGCAGGTGGCGCGGGCCCTGTACTGGGCCTCCTCGGTCACGGGCGCGGCCGTCAGGCGGTAGTGACCCGGTCCAGGAGCTCCAGAAGGTGGTGGTACGGCTTGCCGGTGGCTCGGGTCAGGCCGAGCTCGCAGGTTCGGTTGACCGAGGCGTGGGCGGCGAAGTCCTCCTCGGCGACGGCGGCGGCCTCCGCGCGGGTGGCGGAGGCAGTCAGCTCGGGGTGGAGCAGGCCGCGGTCGCCGGCGAAGGCGCAGCACTGCCAGCCGTCCGGCACGACGACGCGTTCGGCGACCGTCTCGGCGACGCGGGTGATGGCGGCGTCGAGGCCGAGCCGGGTCGAGGAGCAGGTCGGGTGCAGGGCCAGCGAGGGCAGGCGGCGGGCCGCGGGCAGGCGCGGCAGGAGGTGCTCGGCGGTGAAGGCGACCGCGTCGAGCACCCGGACGGCGGGTGAGGCCGCGGCGGTGAGGCGTTCGAAGCCCTCGGTGCAGGAGGCGGCGTCGCTGACGACCGGGATCCGCCCGCCGTCCGTGGCCGCCGCCAGCGCGTCGCCCACCCGGCGGCGCATCACCTCGTAGCCGTCGGTGAGGCCCTTCGACGACCAGGGCGTGCCGCAGCACAGGCTGCCGATCCCGTCGGGCACGCGCAACCGCACGCCCGCCCGCTCGGCCAGGCTCAGGAGCGCCGCCATCGCGCCGGGGCCGCCCTCGGCCGGGGCGAACAGGGTGTTCAGGCAGGACGGGACGAAGACGGCGTCGGCGTCCTCTGCCGGGGCCGGGCGGCGGGGCGTCCCGCCGCCGGGCAGGTCGCGGCTCCATTGCGGGACGGCGTCCTGGCCCGCCACGGCGCGGGCGGCCTTGGCGGCGCCCTCCGCGAGCGGGGCCGGCGCCGCGGCGGCGGCGTCGAGGGCCAGGTCCAGGGCGCGGGTCACGCCGTTCCAGTGCTTGGCGGCGGACTTCCAGCCCGCGCGGGCCAGTCGTCCGTGGCGCTCCTCGCGCAGGCGTTTCGTCAGGTCACCCGTGTTGATCAGCACGGGGCAGGCGGTGGCGCACATGCCGTCCACGGCGCAGGTGTCCACGGCGTCGTAGCCGTACTCCTCCTCCAGCCGTCTCGCGAGCTCGTGGTCGCCGGCCGCATGGGCGGCGGCCAGCTCGCGGCGCAGCACGATGCGCTGGCGCGGCGTGGTGGTGAGGTCGCGGCTGGGGCAGACGGGCTCGCAGTAGCCGCACTCCACGCACCGGTCGACCTCGGGCTCGACGGTGACGACGGACTTGAGGTCGCGCAGGTGGGCGTGCGGGTCGTCGGTGAGGACGACGCCGGGGTTGAGCGTGTCGCCGGGGTCGCACAGCCGCTTGACCTCGCGCATCACCTCGAACAGCTCGTCGCCGTACTGGCGGCGGACGAAGGGGGCCATGACGCGGCCGGTGCCGTGCTCTGCCTTGAGCGTGCCGCCCCGGTCGAGGACGGCGGCGACCATGTCCTCGGTGAAGTCGGCGTAGCGCTCCAGGCCGGTGTCGAAGCGCTCGTTGAGCATGAAGTGCAGGTTGCCGTCCTTGGCGTGGCCGAAGATGACGCTGCGCTCGTAGCGGTGCTTGGCGAACAGGGCCGCCAGGTCGTCGCAGAGGTCGGCCAGGACGGGCACCGGGACGGCGACGTCCTCCAGCAGCGCGGTGGTGCCGCTGGGGCGGGCGCCGGCGACGGTGGCGTACAGGCCCTTGCGGATGTGCCAGAGCGCGGCCCGGCCGCCCGCGTCCCTGCTCAGCCGCGCCGGGGCGGCCAGGTCGAGCGTGGCGAACAGGTGCTCGGCGGCGCGCTCGTGCCCGGCGAGCTGTTCGGGGTCCGGCTCCTGCCACTCCACCAGGAGCGCGGCGTGGTCGCGCACGGTCAGCGTGCGCAGGACGTCGTCGGCCCGCGGGTCCTGCTGGGCCACCCGCAGGGACTCGGCGTCCAGCAGCTCGACGGCGGCGGGGCCGGCGGCGACGAGCTGCGGCATCGCCGCCATCGCCCGGCGCAGCGTGGGGAAGACGAGCAGCCCGGTCGCGGCCAGGCGGTGCGCCGGGACCGTGCGCAGGACCGCCTGCGCGACGAAGCCCAGGGTCCCCTCGCTGCCGACCGCGAGGTGGGCGAGGATCTGCGCGGGCGTGTCGTGGTCGAGGAAGCTGTTGAGCCCGTACCCCATGGTGTTCTTCAGGGAGAACTGGGCCGTGACGCGGCGCACCCACTCGGGGTTGCCGCGTACCCGGTCGCGCAGCCGCTCCAGGCCCCGCGCCAGCTCGGGCTCCAGGGCGCGCAGCCGCGCGTCGGCGTCGGGGGCGGCGGTGTCGACGACGGTGCCGCTGGGCAGCACCAGGACCAGCGAGTCCAGGGTCTGGTACGTGTTGGCGTGGGTGCCGCAGGTCATGCCGCTGGAGTTGTTGGCGACGACCCCGCCGATCGTGCACGCCGACTCGCTGGCCGGGTCGGGGCCCAGCTTGCGGCCGTAGGCCGCCAGCCGGGCGTTGACCTGGCGCAGCACGGCGCCCGGCTGCACGCGGACCCGGGCGCCGCCGTCGAGCACCTCGATGCCGCGGAAGTGCCGCCGGGTGTCGACCAGCAGGTGCTCGCTCACGCCCTGCCCGCTCAGGCTGGTGCCGCCCGAGCGGAACGTCAGCGGCAGCCCGGTCCGCATGAGCGCCGCCACCTGCTCGGCGCTCTCCGGCACCAGCACCGCCTGCGGGGTGAGCAGGTAGTGGGAGGCGTCGTGGGCCATGCCGAGCCGGTCGGTGGCCCGCGTACGGGTGATCCCGGGCACGGCGGCCTCCACCGCCGCCAGGACGGCGGGGTCCGGTGCGGCCAGCCGCCGCGGCTTCTCGGAATGGGTGACGCTCATGTCGATCCTCTTATCGCGGGCCCAGGACGTGCTGGCGCTGCGCGCCCAGGCGGTCGATGCCCAGCTCGATGACGTCGCCGGGCTGCAGCCAGATGGGCGGGTTGTGACCCATGCCGACGCCGGGCGGGGTGCCGGTGTTGATCAGGTCGCCCGGCTCCAGCACCATGAACTGGCTCAGGTGGTGCACGATGAAGTACGGGTTGAAGATCATTGTCTTGGTGGAGCCGGTCTGGCGGCGAACGCCGTTGACGTCGAGCCACATGCCCAGGTTCGTGACGTCGGGGATCTCGTCGCCGGTGACCAGCCAGGGGCCGGCCGGGTTGAAGGTCTCGGCGGACTTGCCCTTGGACCACTGGCCGCCGCGCTCCATCTGGAAGGCGCGCTCGCTGACGTCGTTGACCACGCAGTAGCCGGCGATGGCCTCCTTGGCCTCCTCGACCGAGTCGAGGTAGGAGGTGCGCCTGCCGATGACGATGCCGAGCTCGACCTCCCAGTCGGGCTTGGTGGAGCCGCGCGGGATGCGCACCTCGTCGTTGGGGCCGATGAGGGTGTTGGGCGACTTGGTGAACAGGATCGGCTCGGCCGGGACGGCCTGGCCGGTCTCGGCGGCGTGGTCGCTGTAGTTGAGGCCGATGCACAGGATCTGGTGCGGGCGGGCGATCGGCGCGCCGACGCGTTCGCCCGCGAACGGGTGCACCTGGCCGCGGGCGACGCGGTCGGCGACGGGCCCGGCGAGCAGGGCGCTGCCGCCGGAGCCGAAGAACTTCTCGTCGAAGTCGGGGGTGAGGTCGGCGACGTCGACGTAGTGGCTGTCGTCCACGCGGACGACGGGCTTCTCGGCGCCGGGCGCGCCGATGCGCATCAGGTACAACGCGTTCTCCGTGTTCGGATCGGGAGGGTACGGGCGGCGGTGCGGTTCATGGGGTCTCCCGCCCGGCGACGATGCCGCGGATGGCGGGCAGGTCGTCGACGAGCGTCTTCAGCGGCGTCCGGTAGGCCAGGCCGCTGACGCTGACGGCGCCGCTGGGCACGGTGGGCGAGGTCAGGTAGGCCGGGACCGCCACGCAGTTGACGCCCGGCTCGTTCTCCTGGTCGTCGACGGCGTAGCCCAGCTCGCGGATGCGGGTGAGCTCGCCGTGCAGCTGCTCCACCGTGCCGATCGAGCGCTCGGTCGGCAGCTCCAGCCGCCGCTCCCCCACCCACCGGCGGACCGCGTCCTCGGTACGCAGGGCGTCGGCGAGCAGCACCTTCCCGACGGCGGTACAGTGTGCCGGGTTCCGGCCGCCGACGACGGAGGTCAGCCGGACGGCGCCGTCGGGCGGGTCGAGTTTGGACCGGTAGACGACCGAGGCTCCGTCCAGCACCGCGTAGTGCACGGTCTCGCCGTAGCGCTCGCACAGGGCCTGGAGGATCGGCGTGACCCGCACGTGGTCGGGCCGGGCCTCGTGGTGGGCGAAGGCCATCCGCAGGAACTCGTCGCCGAGCACGTACCGCCCGTGGCCGTGCTGGGCCGCGAAACCGGCGCGACGGAGCGACGCCAGGGCACGGTGCACCGTCGGCTTGGGGCTGGCCACCGCGCGGGCCATCTCCTCCAGGCCGATCCCGTCGGGGTGGCGGGCCAGCTCGGCCAGAACCGCCAGCACGCGGTCGGATCCGACGAGCTTCGACTCGGCGACCATCTCGGACATGTTCCGAACGTTAGACTATCGTTCCGAAAAGTGAAAGTTGACCCCCCTCTGCGGGCCCGCACTTCCCTACCGCGACGACTGATTCACCGAAGCGGATCACCCAACCTTCAGGGCGGCTGAAGCCTGCGCTAGGCTTCAGCCACACTGAAGGTTGGAGGTCTGAGGAATGCTGGAGCATGTCCTGCTGTCGGTGCACGTCCTGGCCGGCATCGTGTTCGTGGGCGGCTCGGCCGTGGCGACGAGCCTGTTCCCCCGCTACGCGCCGGTCGCCGCCGGGTCCGGCGATCCGCCGGATCCGGGCGAGCGCAGCCGGGGCGTGGCGCTCGCGCTGCACCGCATCACCGGCGGTTATGCGGCCTTCGGGCTCGTCGTTCCCTTCGTCGGGATCGTCCTGGCGAGCGTGCAGGGCCGGATGGGCGAGATCTGGATCATCATCTCCATGGTCCTCACCGCCGTCGCGGGCGCCCTGCTGGCCACGCAGATCCACCCGCGCCAGCGCGTGGCGCTCGACGAACCGGGCGACGAGCGGCGGCTGCGCACGCTGTCCATGCTGGCCGGCTTCTACAACCTGGCCTGGGCGGTCGTCGTGGTCCTGATGATCGTACGGCCCGGATCGGGAGACTGACCCGGCATGCGCCTGCTGCGAATCGCGGCCGCCGTCGAGGCCGCCTCCCTCGTCGTCCTGTTCGGCAACCTCCTCACCGTCCACGCCAAGGCGATCACGACCTTCTGCGGTCCGCTGCACGGCACCGCCTATCTCGCCGTGATCGCGGCCACCTGGACGGTCCGGCCCGCCGCCCGGGGGCGGGCGTTCGTCCCGGGGATCGGCGGGCTGCTCGTCCTGCGCGCCCGCGCCGGAGCCTGAACGCGGGGCGGCCGTCTCCCCGGACCCGCGTCAGATCAGACTGTCGCGACGGGCCGTCGTGGCGGCCTCCACGCGGGAGGCGGCGCCCAGTTTGGCGAGGATGTTCGAGACGTGCACGCCCGCGGTCCTGGCCGAGATGAACAGCCGCCCGGCGATCTGCCGGTTGCTCAGCCCCTCGGCGACCAACCTGAGCACCTCCAGCTCGCGGGGCGAGAGGACGGGTTCCGCGGTGAGGCTGATCCGCAGCGTCGCGGCGGTCCGCGCCACCTGCCGCCGCAGCGCCCGCGCGCCCAGGCCCGCGGCCGTCGCCGCCGCCTCGCGCAGCGGCTCGCGGGCGTTCGCGGGGTCCTGCTCGGCCGCTCTGACCAGGGCCTGCGCCAGCGCGTACGGCTGGCCGACCGCCCGCCAGCGGGCCACCGCCGCCTCCCAGGGCCCTCCGCACTCGGCTTCGAACGTGGCCCGGTACGCCTGCTGCACCCGTCCCGTCGTGGCGATGCCGTCCGGGGCCTCGCGGACGCGTCCGACGCGGGCCGCCAGGGCCAGCAGCGGCCAGGCGTAGCGGCGGCTCAGCGTGAGGTCGTGCTCGTTCAGCACGTGGTCGACCACCCGCCCGGCGCGGCCGGGGTCCTCGCCGGCCACGGCGAGCCGGCATTCCAGCAGGTCGGGCTCCAGGCAGGAGTCGTAACCGCGGGACCGGCCGCGCATCAGCGGCCTGGCCAGGCGGACGACGTCGTCCGCCTCCTCGAAAGAGCCCTCCCACACGGCCACCGTGCCGAGGACCATGAGGACCCAGGCGCGGTGGATCGGCGGCGGGTCGAGCGCCAGCGCCGATCGCACGACCTCGCGGGCCTCCTCCCACCTGCCGAGGGAGGCCAGGGGTTCGGCGAGGTTGGCGGCCAGGTGGGCGCCGCGGGAGCGGGTCAGGCCCAGGCGTCTCGCCCTGGCGACGCCCTCGCGGGCGACCGACTCGGCCCTGGCGTGCTCGCCCGCCGCCTCCAGGACGTCGGCCTGGCTGGCGTAGGAGACGAGCAGCGTGTCGTCGTCCGGCGCGCGCCTCCTGGCCTCGGCGTACAGGCCCGAGGCCGCCTCCAGGTCGCCGTCCAGGGCGGTGAGGGCGGCCAGGGTGACCAGGGATCCGGTGTCGCCCAGCGCCCGCGCCTCCTCGGCGAGGGCGCGCGCCTCGGCGTCCTGGCCGTTCCAGGCCAGGGTGGTGGCCAGCGCGCCGATCAGCCTGGCCTGTCTCGGCGCCAGGCGTACGGCCTCGCGCAGGTCGTCCAGGCCCTCCTCGCCGAGCAGGTCGCGGATGGCCGCGCGGAGCTCCAGGAGGTGCGCGGCCCGCAGCGGGTCGGCCACCTCGTCCAGGGCCCGGCCGGCCAGCTCCTCGGCCCGCTCGGCCTCGCCCGCGCGCAGGGCGTCACGCGCGGCCATCTCCAGCACCCAGGCGTGGTCCCTGGCGGCCGCCCCTGCGTCGTCGTCCCAGAGTTCGAGCACGCGGTCCCAGCGGCGGGCCTGCCAGGCGGCCTCGAAGGCCAGGCGGCGCTCCCCCGCCGCGTACCAGTGGTCGGCGGCCCGCTCGGGCTGGGCCCGCGCGCAGCGGGCGTGCAGGCGCCGCCGTTCGCCCGGCAGCAGGTCGTCGTAGACGGCATCGCGGATCAGCGCGTGCCTGAAGACGTACGCGTCGCCGTCCACGAGCAGCAGCCGCGCGCGTACGACCGGTCGCAGCGCCTCGTCCAGCGCCAGGTCGTCGTCCAGCCCGGCCACCGCCCGCAGGACGTCGTGCGGCGTCCTGCGGCCCGCCACGGCGGCGATCCGCAGCACCTCCAGGCTGCCGCGGCCGAGCCGTTCCGCCCCGGCGAGCAGCAGCTCGCGCAGCGTGGCCGGGGTGGCGGCGCCGGCTCCCGCGTCGGCCAGCGCCTCGACGAACAGCGGGTTGCCCTCGCTGCGCGCCATGATCAGGTCCAGCTCGCCGCCCCGCCCGGCCTCGTGGAGCGGCAGGCCGGCCCGCGCTTCACGGCGACCGTCGGCGTGGCCGGGGGAGCCGTCCGCGTGGCCGAGCATGCGGGCCACCTCCGCCCGTCCCAGCGGCGGCAGCCTGAGCACCTCGGCGCCCGGCAGCCGCAGCGGCTCCCTCGACGTGACGACGAACAGCACGCCAGGGCGCATCGCGTTGCGCAGCAGGAACATCAGCAGGTCGCGGGTGGCCTGGTCGGCCCAGTGCACGTCCTCCAGGACGAGCGCGAGGGGGCGGCGGGCGGCGGCGCGTTCGACCAGGAGCAGCACCTCCTCGAAGAGCCGCGCCCGCCCCAGCTCGGGGCCCGTTTCGGCGTCCGCTTCGGGGCCCAGCTCGGGCAGCAGGTGCGCGAGGCCCCGGCGGCCGCCGCCCGGCACCAGGTCCGCCCCGTGCTCCCTGACCAGGCGGCGCAGCACCGGCACGAAGGGCGCGTACGCCGTCCCGCCCGGATCGGCCCCGCCCTCCGCCACCAGCGCGTCGAGCCCGCCGGTGAACTCGCGCACCAGCCGCGACTTGCCGATCCCCGCCTCGCCGACGACCAGCACGGCGGCGGGCGTGCGGTCCCAGGCGGCGGCCAGCCGGGCCAGCTCGGCCTCACGTCCGACGAACACCTACCCATTATGAAGAGGCGGCTAAGCATGATGCCCGATGTGCCGGATACGTCGTTCCGGCAGCGTCGTGACCATGATGTCGCGCTCGATGAACCTGATGATGGCCGCCTCCGTGGCCGGGCTCCTCGGCTTCTACCTCCTCTACGCCACCGTCCCCCTGTACGTGGCGACGGGCGGCGCGGGCGAGATCGGCGCCGGCGCGGCCACGGGCGCCATGATGCTCGCCACGGTCCTGGCCGAGCTCGCGGTCCCGTGGCTGCTGTCCAGGATCGGCTACCGCGCCGCGATGGGGCTCGGGCTCGTGCTGCTCGGCCTGCCCGCCCTGCTGCTGCCCCTGTCCCCCGCGCTGCCCCTGGTCCTCCCGGTCGCCCTGCTGCGCGGGGCCGGACTGGGCATCCTCGTCGTGACGGGCACGGCGCTCACCGCCGAGCTGGTGCCCGCCGAGCGCCGCGGCGAGGGCCTGGGCCTGTACGGGGTGGCCGTCGGCGTCCCGTCGATCCTAGGCCTGCCGGTCGGCTTGTGGGCCGGCGGCGCGGCCGGGTTCACGGCCGTCTTCGTCGCGGCGGGGGTCGCGTCCCTGGCCGGACTGGCCGCCGTGGCCGGGCTTCCGTCCACCAGGCCCGCACGGGTCGGAGCGCGCCGCCTGGGTGGGCGGGGCCTGGCGGGGCCGGCGCTGGTGTTCACGGGGGTGACGGTCGCGACCGGCGTCATGGTGACGTTCCTGCCGCTCGCGGGATCGCCCGAGCTGGCCTCCGCCGCGCTGCTCGCCCAGTCGCTGGCCACGCCGGCGGCGCGCTGGCTGGCGGGCAGGTACGGCGACCGGCACGGCTCGGGCCGCCTCCTCGCGCCCGGTGTGCTCGCCGCCGTCGCCGGCGTCGCCCTGCAGATCGCGACCGGGGACGCCGTGGCGGTCGTGGCGGGGATGGCGCTGTTCGGGTCGGGGTTCGGGGTGCTGCAGAACGCGACGCTGGCGGTGATGTTCGAGCGGGGCGAGGCGTCGGGTGTCAGCGCCCTGTGGAACCTGGCCTACGACGCGGGGATGGGGGTGGGGGCGATGGGGTTCGGGCTGGTGCTCGGGCACACGGGCTACCCGATGGGGTTCGCGCTGGTCGCCGCCCTCATGGCCGCCACGTTGCCGCTGACCCGGGCCGGGACCGTACGGCGCGAACCGTCGATCCGGTGATCGCCGTCCCGCTGGCGAGCGCCCGGCCCGCGCACCGGACGGATCAGGCACTCGCCACCCGGCCCGCGACCAGGCGTCCGCCGGTCCACTCGCGACCAGGCACTCGCCGCCCCGCTCGTGATCAGGCGTCGAGCTCCCAGCGTTCGCCGGTCGGCAGGTTCGTCACCCGCAGTTCCGGGCCCGCCAGGGCGACGGCGTCCGAGGCGGTGCCGGTGGGGCGGAACAGCCGCGACAGCGGGTCGTCCCCGTGGGCGTCGTGGATGGGGACCAGGACCTTGGCGCCCAGCGCGGACGCCCCCGCGACGGCCTCACCGGGCCCCATGACCAGGCGGGGCCCGAGGGGCGAGCGCAGCCCGTTCACGGGCAGCAGGGCCAGGTCGACCGGCGGCCGCCCGGCCCGGTAGCGCTCCAGCGGCGCCACCTCGCCCATCTCCCCTCCGAAGAAGACGACCCGGCCGCCCGCCGTGGTGAAGACGTAGGCGTTGTTGGGCCAGACGGCGGTTCGCCCGGACGGCACGACCGTCATGGACAGGCCGGGCGCGAGGTCGAGTGTCCGCCCCCACGTCAGGCGTTCCGCCCGCCGGAACCCCAGGGCGCGGGCCCGGCGGGCCATGCCGCGCGCGGGCACGTACAGCGGCGTGTCGTCCTTGGCCGGGAAGCGGCGCAGCGCGCGCAGGTCCCAGTGGTTGGTGGCCACGTTGGTGACGACGATGGCGGTGAGCGGGGGCAGGTCGGGAACGCGCAGGCCCAGCGGCTCCCCACGGCGCAACCACCAGCGCTCGGTGAACCACGGGTCGGTGAGGACGGCGTGGCCGTCCAGTTCGAGCAGGACGCAGGAGTTGACCACCCGCGTCATCGCAACGGTCGGCTTGATCATGCCGCAACCGTGCCGGTTAATGTACACATGAAGTCAAGCGAGGAGATGGCCATCGGAGAGCTGGCGGAGCGGTTCGGGCTGGAAACGCATGTTCTGCGCCATTGGGAGAGCATGGGCCTGCTGGCACCCGCGCGGCACGCGGGCGGCCGGCGTGCTTACGGGCAGGCCGATCTCGAACGGGTGGCGCTGATCCTGATGGGCAAGGAGGCCGGCTTCACGCTGGGCGAACTGCGCGTGCTGCTGTCCACCTCCAGCCCGATGGACCACCGGGACCTGCTGGACCACCACGTCCAGGAGCTGGAACGGCGGATCTCGCGGGCCCGGGCGGCCAAGGACCTCATCGAGCACGCCCTCGCCTGCCCGCAGAGCTTCGCCGAGTGCGAGCACGCCCGCCGGCAGGTCGCCGCACGCATCCCGCCGCTCCACGAAACCTCAGAATCCTTGGACAAGTGATCATCATGACCAGACTCCCCGGACGCGTCCTCGTGACCGGAGCCGCCGGGAACATCGGCCAGGTGCTGCGCCGCACGCTCCTCCAGAAGATCGCGCAAGTGCGCCTGTCCGACCTCCGCGACGTCGGCCCGCTCGCCGCGCACGAGGAGTTCGTACCGGCCGACCTCGTGGACCTCGACCAGGTGCGGGCGGCCGTGCGGGGCGCCGACGCGGTGGTCCACCTCGGGGGTGTCGCCGACGAGGCCGGCTTCGACGCGATCAAGGGCCCCAACCTGGAGGGCGCCTACAACGTCTTCGAGGCGTGCCGCAGGGAAGGCGTCCGGCTCGTCGTCAACACCAGCTCCAACCGGATCACCGGCTTCCACCCGGCGGGAGCCACTCTCAGCGGGGAGGAGCCGATGCGGCCCGACGGCCTGTACGGCGCGGCCAAGGCGTTCGGGGAGGCGCTGGGCAGCCTGTACGCCGACCGCTTCGGCCTCGACGTGGTCTCCGTACGCGTCGGGTCCTTCGAGGAGCGCCCGGCCGAGCCGCGCCACCTGCACACCTGGCTGAGCCACGACGACGCGGCGCGCCTCTACGGCGCCTGCCTGACCGCGCCGCCCGGCACGGGGCACGTGATCGTCTACGGCGTCTCGCGCAACACGCGGTCGTGGTGGACGCAGAGCGCGGCGGCGAGCGCCCTCGGATACCGCCCGATGGACGACGCGGAGGACTTCGCGGCCGAATTGGGGGCCTACACCGAGCCCTGCCAAGGGGGCCGGTACACGGACTACGAGTACGGCGGATGGGCCACCCGGCCCGGAGACACCCGTTAACTGGAGCGGTTCCGCGATACGCGCTAGCCTTCCATAAAGCGGAACAGGGAGGCGAGGGCCGTGGCCGACGGGCAGTCCCCGGTGGGCAGCGTCGATCGTGCGCTGCTGATCTTGCAGGAGATCGGCAAACACAGCAGAGGCGTTACGCTCGACGAGCTCGCCACCAGGCTCGGCCTGCCCAAGAGCTCGCTGCACCGGCTGCTGGGCGCCCTGAAGCACCGGGGGTTCGCCGCGCAGCCGGAGCCGAGCGGGCCTTACTTCCTCGGCACCGAGATGCTGGCCACGGCCTTCAGGTTCTACGAGACGATGGACCTGCGCAGCCTGGTGCGGCCGCTGCTCCTGCGGTTGAGCGAGGAGTTCGCCGAGACGGTGCACATGGCCATGCTGGACGGCGGCGAGGTCGTCTACCTGGACAAGGTGGAGGCGGTGCGCACGATCACGATGACGTCCGTGGTGGGCGGCCGCAACGCCGCCCACTGCACGGGTGTCGGCAAGGCGCTGCTGGCCTGGACGTACCCGACCGACGAGGCCCTCAAGGCGTGGGCCGCCCAGTACGGCCCGCTGGCGACCAGGACCCGCAACACCGTGACCAACCCCGCCAAGCTGGCCACCCACCTCGACCAGGTCCGCCGCCGCGGCTACGCGCTCGACCTGGAGGAGAACGAGCCGGGCGTGCGCTGCGTGGCGGTCCCCGTCTTCCTGGGCAGGACCGCGCCGGTCGCGGCGGTGAGCGTGACGGCGCTCAAGGACCGCATGTCGCCGGCCAGGATGGAGGAGATCGGCCACAAGCTGCGGCAGGCGGTCGCCGAGCAGGTCTGAAGGGCGCGTGACGCGGCGCTCCATCGTCGGAGCGGCGCGGAACAGCATTCCGCTGTACGGATAGGAGTGAGGATGAGGCTGGAGGCGGTGCCGGTCCCGCGGGCCCGGCTGGGCGAGGGGCCGCGGTGGGACGCGGACACGGGGACGCTGCTGTGGGTGGACATCCCGGCGGGGCTGGTGCACCGGCTCGATCCGGCCGGCGACGAGCAGGAGACGATCGACGCTGGGCAGCCGGTGGGCGTGGCGGTGCCACGGGCCCCCGGCGGGCTGGCGCTGGCGGTCCGCGACGGCTTTGCCGTACTGGACGGGGGGAAGCTCGAGGTGGTGGCGGCGGTGACCGCCGCCGAGCGGCCGGGCAACCGGATGAACGACGGCGCCTGCGACCGCGCCGGGCGGTTCTTCGCCGGGACGAAGGCCGAGGACGACACCCCGGGGGCGGGCAACCTGTACCGGCTGGACCCCGATCGCGGCTGCGAACACATCGTCGACGGGGTGACGATCTCCAACGGCATCGGCTGGAGCCCCGACGAGCGGCTGCTCTATTACGTGGACACGCCGGCGAACCGGGTGGACGTGTTCGACTACGACCCGGCGACCGGAGGGATGGCCGGTCGCCGGACGTTCGCCGAGCTCCCGCAGCCCGACGGGCTCACCGTGGACTCCGCGGGGCACGTGTGGGTCGCGTTGTGGGGCGGCGGCGCGGTCGTGCGGCTGCGGCCCGACGGCGGCCACGACCTGACCGTGGAGGTGCCGGCCACCAACGTGACGAGTTGCGCCTTCGGCGGCCCCGGCCTCGACGTGCTCTACGTGGCCACCGCGTGGGACGGCAGGACGGGCGGGGAGCTGTGGCGGTGCCGCACCTCCGGCACCGGGCTCCCCGCCAATCCGTACCGCGACCTCAGCCCTTGACCGCCCCGGTCAGCGCCTGGACGAACCGGCGCTGGCCGAACAGGAACACGGCCAGCACCGGCAGGGTGGTCAGCACCGTGCCCGCCATGATCGCCGGCCAGTCGGCCCGGTGCTGGCCCTGGAAGGTCGTCAGCCCCGCCTGCACCGTGAAGTTGGCCTCGGAGTTGATCGCCACCAGCGGCCAGAACAGATCGTTCCAGGCCGTGATGAACGTGATGACGGCCAGCGCCGCCATCGCCGGCCTGGCCACCGGCAGCACGACCCGGAAGAACACGCCGAAGCGCGAGCAGCCGTCGATCCGCGCGGCCTCCTCCAGCTCCTTGGGGAACGACTGGAAGAAGGAGGTCATCAGGTAGATGCCCACGGCCGAGGCCAGCGACGGCACGATCAGCGCGCCGAGGGTGTCGGTCAGCCCGGCCTCGCTGAAGATCAGGTACGTCGGGATGACCGTGAGCTGGAACGGGATCAGCGCGGTGGCGATGACCAGGACCAGCACCGTCTTGGAGCCGGCGAACCTGATCCTGGCGAAGGCGTACCCAGAGCACGAGCTGGGCCGCCACGATGACGCCCGAGACGATCACGCTGTTGAGGAACCAGCGCGGGAAGTTCGAGCGCTCGACGACCGTGCGGTAGCCGCCCAGGTCCACGGCCTCGGGCCAGACGGCCGGCGGGAACCGGTTGAGCTCGGCCTGGGTCATGACCGAGCTGAGCAGCAGCCAGGCGAACGGCAGCACGACCACCGCCGACATCGGCACCAGCACCAGGTGCCACTTGCTGGGCGGTCTCATCCGGTGGCTCCCCTCCGCCGCGCGATCAGCAGGCCCGTGACGATCAGCGCCAGGGTGCCGGCGAACAGCACGTACGCCACGGCCGCGCCGTACCCGGCGGTGTTGAAGGTGAAGGCGAGCTGCCAGACGTAGTAGACGATGGTCACGGTCGCGTTGGCCGGGCCGCCCTTGGTGGTGGTCATGACCAGGTCGAAGAACTGCAGCGCGTCGATCACGCCCCAGACCGTCAGGAAGATCGTCATCGGCCGTACGGACGGCACGATGACGTGCCGGAAGGTCGCCCACGAGCTCGCTCCGTCGATCGCGGCGGCCTCCAGCACCTCCTTGCTGATCTCCTGGATGGCCGCCAGGTAGATGACCACGGCGAATCCGAACCGCGTCCAGAAGAAGATCGCGGTGAGCACCAGCATGGCCTGCGACGGGTCGCTCAGCAGCCCCTGCACCGGCAGCCCGAGCTGGACGAACAGCCCGTTCATCAGCCCGAAGTCGCGGTCGAAGATGTAGCCCATGAGCAGCCCGGTGGCGGTGGCCGAGACGATGTACGGCACCAGGAAGCAGGTCCGGTAGAACCCGATCCCGCGGACCTTCCTGTTCAGCAGCACGGCCACGAGCAGCCCGGTGATCAGGGAGGCCGGGATGTAGAGCACCAGCAGGAGCCCGGTGTTGGTCACCGCCTGGAGGAACACGTCGTCGTCGAGCAGCGCCCGGTAGTTGGCCAGCCCGACGTTCGTGCCCGGTGTCATCAGGTCGGAGTCGGTGAACGACAACGCCAGCGCCCAGGCCATGGGCACGAGCGAGAACCCGAGGATGACCAGCGACGCGGGCCCCGCGAACGACCAGCCGGCGACGTTGTCGCCGAGCCTGCGGCGGTCGCGGGGCTGCCGGTGCCCGGCGCGGGCGGCGCTGAGCGCGGTGCTGCTCATGATCCCGGTACGGCCAGCGCGCCGTCGGCCTTGCCGGCCGCCTGGTCCAGGGCGGTCTTCGCGTCGCTCCTGCCGAGCAGCGCCTGGGCGATGGCCTCGGCCACGAAGGCGGAGACCCTGGGGTAGCGGGTGGTCGGCGGGCGGACCCGTTTGGCGTTGGCCAGGTTCGCCGAGATCACCTCAATGCCCGGATATTTCGCGACATAGTCCTTATAGCCGGGCAGCTTGGTGATCGACTCGCGGATCGGCAGCGAGCCGGTGTCGCTCATCCACTCCAGACTGCGGGCCGGCTCGGCGGTCCGCAGTCCGTCGACGGGACAGAAGGCGGCGAACCAGGCGGCGTGGGCGGCGTCGTCACGTTCCAGGTTCGCCGCCGGCCCACCGAGGCGGGGCCGCGGCCCCCACGGGTCGCCGAGTCTCATAGCTGCCCCTAATTCTGCGATACGGAATGTCATTCCGAATCCGTGCCAGAACACCAGGAAGCGAGGCCACTGTCAAGGGCCAGCCCAGATTCCACATTCCGGAACGCTGGTGCGCGATTCGGAATCGGTGCTAGTTTCGGGGAAATCTTCCGAAGGGGCGGTCCATCGATGTACCCCGAACTCGACACTCCGGCGCTCGTCATCGACCTAGACGCAGTCAGGGCCAACATCACCGAGATGGCCGAGGCCGCCGCCAAGCACGGCGTCAGGCTGCAGCCCCATATCAAGACGCACAAGATGCCCGAGCTGGCGCGGATGCAGCTCGACGCCGGGGCCGGCGGCATCACCTGCGCCAAGCTGGGCGAGGCCGAGGTGATGGCCGACGCCGGCATCGACGACATCCTGCTGGCCTTTCCCATCTGGGGCGAGCCCAAGCTGCGCCGCCTGGCCGCCCTGCGCGAACGGGCCAGGATCCGCGTCAGCCTCGACTCGCCCGAGGTGGCCGCAGGGCTCGGCAGGCTGGGCGGGCCGCCGGTGGAGGTGCTGGTGGAGGTGGACACCGGTCAGCACCGGCTGGGCCGCCCGCCCGGCCGTCCCACCGCCGACCTGGTCGCCGAGATCGCCGCCGTCCCGGGCGTCGAGGTCGTGGGGCTGCTCACGCTGGCCGGTCACGCCTACCACTCGCGTACGCCGGCCGAGCTCGCCGAGACCGCCCGCCGCGAAGGCGCCGACCTGGTCGCGACCGCCGAGCTGTGCGCGCGGGACGGCATCGAGCTGCGGGAGATCAGCGTCGGCTGCACCCCCACCGCCCGGCATGCGGCCGGGGTGGCCGGCGTGACCGAGATCCGGCCCGGCACCTACATCTTCAACGACACCGCGATGATGCGCCTGGGCGTGGCCACCGAGCAGACCGCGGCGGCCCGCGTGCTGACCACCGTCATCGCCAGGCCGACGCCGGAGCGGGTCGTCTTCGACGCGGGCACCAAATGCCTCACCTCCGACGGAAGCGGCACGCCCGACTGGATCAGGGCCGTGGGCCTGCCGTACCTGCACATGGACTTCCTCAACGAGGAGCACGCGGTCGCCCACCTGGAGCCCGGACATCACGGCGAGCTGCCGGTCGGCACGCGGGCGCAGCTCATCCCCGGCCACGCCTGCTCGGCCGTCAACCTCTTCGACCTCGCCTACGGTGTCGAGAACGGGCAGGTCACCACCGAACTCCGCGTCGCGGCCCGCGGCGCGGTCCGCTGAGGAAAGGGACGTCATGCGGGGACTCTCCGGCAAAAGAGTGCTGATCAGTGGGGGGAGCAGCGGCATCGGCGCCGCCACGGCCCGCAGGTTCCTGAAGGAAGACGCCAGGGTGGTGCTCGGCGGGCTCGACCGGGCCGAGGTCGACGGCGCGGTGGCGGAGCTGTCCGCGCTGGGCGAGGTGCACGGGCTCGCCGGCGACGTCAGCGCGCAGGCCGACGTGGCCCGGCTGACGGAGGGCGCGATCGCGACCCTGGGCGGCCTCGACGTCCTGGTCAACAACGCCGGCACGGCCTGGCGCGAGCCGTTCCTCGACATCACCCCCGAGCACTGGGACAGGATCATCGCGGTCAACCTGCGCGGCATGTTCCTCGTGGCCCAGGCCGTGGCCCGCCACCTGGTGGAGCAGGGCACGGGCGGGGTCATCCTCAACATGTCCTCCACCAACGGGCTGGGCGGCGAGGCCGACTACGCCCACTACAACGCCTCCAAGGGCGGCGTGCTGCTGCTCACCAAGACGATGGCCGTCGAGCTGGGCAAGCACGGCATCCGCGTCAACGCGCTGTGCCCCGGCTACATCCAGACCCCGCTCAACGCCTCGATCTCGGCCGGGCTGGCGGGCGACTTCGTCACGGCGTACGAGCGCGACCACATCCCCCTCGGCCGGGCGGGGCTGCCGGAGGAGGTCGCGGCCGGGTACGCCTTCCTGGCCTCCGACGACGCCGCCTTCATCCACGGCACGGAACTGGTCATCGACGGGGGACAACTCGCGATCATGTAACGGCGGCTCACGGGTGCGACGTCCGGACACAGCCGACGCACACCCGTCCGAGCCCGGCCCTCTCCCCTCCCCCTGAGACGGGCGGGGCTTCACCCCTACGTGTGAATGGTCGACCCGGTAGCCGAGGGACGACTCCCGGGGCAGCGAGGTCACCCACGTTCCTTTGCGCGGACCAGCCGGCGGATGCGCGGCCGCCGCCACATGACCACACCCGAGGCCGGCAGGACGGGCACGACGACCCGGCGCATCGCCACCTGGGCGGAGAATCGGCGGGCGGCATCAGGCAGACGTAGGCGCCGATCGCCAGCCCGGCGATCAGGTGCACGGCTCGCTGATCAGGCGACGACAGTACTCCCCGGGCCATCCGCTGTTACGGACAAGCCCAATGTCAGTGCCAAGACCCAAAATGACGGACATGAACCAAACGCTGCCACTGGCTCTGCCGACCACGCTGGTGAACCTCCACCGCATCGACTTGACCGCGCCCTACTCCAGGGGCTGGGGCGTCTGTGCATACGACGTCGCGACCGCGCCGAACGGTGAGGTATACGCGCTGTACGGGGTCAGCCGATACACCTCCGGTGTGGCCGACGACGAACAGGACCCGGCGATAGCCAACTTCGGCTACCGAATCATCACCCGGTACTCCACAGCCGGGGACGCGCTGGCGAGTGCCCTATGGGAGACCTCCGACAGAGCCGCCACAGCGGTGGCCGAGGGCGGCGACATGACCTTGTGCGTCCTGCCGGACGGCACCCTCGCGGTCAGCGCCTCCCCGAACAACACCACCCTGATCACACCCGACCTGAGCCGGGTGGTGACCACCTACGACTCAAAGGACCTGCGCCCCTTCGAGGAGTTCACGCCGGGCGATGCCTTCGCCAGTTCCATCGGCGTCACGCCCTCGGGCCGTCTGCTGTGCACCGTCGCCGAATACGGTGTGTGGAAGTACGGCAACCTCCTCACCAACATCGTCGGTGTGGCCGACGGTGCTCTGACTGCCACTTCCAAGCCGGTGATCGAGGCGCTCGCCTCGCTCGATCCCGAACCGGCCCACCAGAGCGAGGTCGATGTGCGCGCGCACATCGCGTATCAGGGCGCCCCGGTAGGCCTGGCCAATCGGCCCCGGCCGGCACTGACCGAACAGGTGGCCGACGAGGATCGCCTCTCAGGCTGGCACCGCTCACACCTCGGGCGGGCCGTGCCGCTGGCCGATGACCTGTTCGTCGTCCCCGTGTACGCCAAGACTTTCCGCGGCGGCAGCCGTGGTCAGCCGTTCGTCTTCGCCCTTGTCGATGACCAGGGAAAGATGACCGGGCGCCTCGATGGTATGGACAAGTGGCGCGACTCCCCTTTCACCGGCTTCTGCTTCAACCTCGCCGCCGACCCTTACAGGGGCTTCGCCTACCACCTCAACCGCTACGGCCTGTACGCCTGGGATAAGTCAGGGATCCTGCGTGTCAAGCTGGACACCGAAGGCAAGGCCTTCAAACCGCTGACCCACTTCACCCTCACCACCTGCTCGCCCGCCGGTGAGCTGCTGCTCGTCCACAACAAGCAGCACCTGGTCCTGCGCGTGCCTGCCCCTGATGATCTCACCGGCCTGGCGGCCTCCGTCGAGGAGGCGCTGCACGGGTACGCCAGGCAACGCACCGTCCTGAAGAAGCAATGGGCACCCGTCAACTGGCACTGGACCCAGAGGGACGTACCTCTTCATCGCCTCTGACAACCCTCATCGGTATCGCCCCACGAACTGCGTGCCCGTGTACAACCTGATCCCTGAACCCGCTGCATGGGGCGACAATCGAGCCAAGATGGCAGGTCATCAAGCCGTTGCTGCCCTGGCCCGCCGGAGCCGGGCCGAAGCCGGAGGCTGGCTCGGCGAGGTCGAAGGTCTCCGGGTCAGCCTGGCCGGCGCCGAGGAGAAGCTCCGCCGGCTCGATCGGGGCCACGGGCAGCATACGGCCATGGCCCTTGGCATCCCCACCGCGCGTGGTGATCGATGAACCCACGAGAGTGGGCTGCCGCATGGCCCTCAACCGAGATCGAGAACAAGTTCAAAGAAACGTGCGTCAAACGCCCTTCAGAACACGATCAAGTGCCGCCCGGCCTGCAGGTCCCCAGTTCGGCTTCCCGCCGGGAAGGCCCCGATCTCCGTTCTGCCCCATGAGCATCAGGAAGAGGCTCTTCATGGCGGCCAGCCCGCGGGCGCGCCTGATCGTCGCCTCGTCCGCGTGCGCGTACGCGTCGAAGAACCGTGCGGCCGTGCCCGCGGGGAGCAGCACCCACGCGGCGCCGAGGTCCCACGCGGGATCGCCGGCGAACAAGGCGCCGAAATCGATCACGCCCGAGAGCGTCCCGCCCGAGACGACGACGTTCGCGGGATGGAGGTCACCGTGCACCCACCTCGGCGGGCCCTCCCACTCGGGGGCCGCGACGGCATCGGCCCAGACGGCCCGGACGGCGCTGACATCGCCGACGGCGTCGGGGTCAATGGCCTGCAAGAACTGTTCGAAGCCGCCCGTGCACCTCTTGGGGTGAGCGCCGAAGTCCGAACTGGCCGGGGCCTCGGCGGGCGCCTCCACATGGAGCGCCCTGAGGAAGCCCGCCAGCGTGTCGGCCGCGTGGGCGCCGCGGCTGATCGAGCCGTGGTCCAGCGGCTCGCCGGGAACCCACGTCATCACGGTCCAGTGCTTGGGGAAGCGCTCGGACGGTTCGCCGAACCGCACCGGGGTCGGCACCGGGAGCGGCAGCCGCGGGGCCAGCACAGGGAGCCACCGCCGCTCCTTGAACTGGAGCTCCGGGGTGGGGTCCATGCGCTGCATGCGTACGGCCAACTCGTCCCCGAGGCGCCACATTTGGTTGCCCCAGCCGCCCGCCACCTCGCGAATGGCCAACCCCGCAAGGTCCGGATGTTGCTCCTGCAGCAGATCGCGGACCAGGTCTGCGGTGATCTCGATCTCGGTGTCGGTCATGCGAAGCCACAGTACTGAGGCGGCAGGCGGAGCAGCTCTCGCTCTCCGGAACATCTCTCTGTGATCTGCCGGAGCCCAAGAAACCCGATCTCCAGTGTCATCAAGGAAAGGAGCCTACTGAGGGGGCGGTATATCGCCGGTATGTTCTCGGACGCGCTTTCTTCGACTGCGCGTACGGTATGCCGCGGGTATATCCGCCCAGGTCCAGCGCCCGAATTTGTTGACAACCAACCCGACGGCTGGCGAAATAGGCGTCCTCTCTTCGGAAGGAAACCCGTGCGTCCAGCTCGTCCTGCGGCCGCCGCCGTGTTCGTGGCCGCTGCTTTATCCGTCCCGCAGCCCGCGCAGGCGGCCGTGTTCAAACACCCCGGCGTCCTGGTCAGTCGCGCTCAGCTCGACTTCGTCAGGGCCAACCTCGGCAACGAGCCGTGGAAGTCCGCCTGGACCGCCTTGCAACGCAGTTCCTCTGCCTCGCTCTCCTACGCGGCCAAGCCTCGCGCCGTCGTGGACTGCGGCCCGGTGTCGAACCCCGACCTCGGCTGCTCCGACGAGCGCAACGACTCCATGGCGGCCTACACGCACGCCCTGCAGTGGTACCTCACCAAGGACTCCCGCTACGCCAAGAAGGCGATCCAGATCATGGACGCCTGGTCCGCCGTGATCACCAAACACACCGGCAGCAACGCCCCGCTGCAGACCGGATGGGCGGGCGCCAACTTCTCCCGCGCCGCCGAGCTCATCAAGCACACCTACTCCGGTTGGGCCCAGGCCGGCCGGTTCGCCGGCAAGCTCCGCACCGTGTACCTGCCGACCGTGATCGCCGGCGCACCCAACAACAACGGCAACTGGGAACTGATCATGACCGATGCCGCCATCGGCATCGCCGTGCACCTGGACGACCGCGCCTCCTTCGACCGGGCGATCACGACCTGGCGCGGCCGACTGCCCGCCTACATCTACCTCACCACGGACGGCTCACTGCCCAAGGCGCCACCGGGCAGCAAGTACGACACCAAGGCCGAGATCATCGACTACTGGCACGGGCAGACCAAGTTCGTCGACGGGCTGACCCAGGAGACCTGCCGCGACTTCTGGCACACCGGCTGGGGTCTCGCGGCCATCTCCCACGTCGCGGAGACGGCCAGTCACCAGGGTGTGGACCTGTACGCCAAGGCCAAGCACCGGCTGAGATACGCGATGGACTTCCACGCGCGCCTGCAACTGGGCGGGACGGTGCCGTCGTGGCTGTGTGGCGGGAAGGTCACCCGCGACCTCGGGGCGCATTTCGAGGTCGGCTACAACGCGCTGCACCAGCGTCTCGGATATGACGACATTCCTTACGCCACGCAGTGGGTCGAGCAGAAGCGTCCCGTCGGGGTGTCGCATTTCCTGGGCTGGGAGACCCTCACCCATGCGCAGAACCCGCAGTACGCCGGTATGGGGACATCGGCCACGCCGGACTTCAACGCCGACGGCGTGGGCGACCTCTTCTCCACCGCCACCGGAACGCTGACCGTCTGGAACGGCGAAGGCGGCAATCAGTTCGGCCCGGCCACCGCCATCAGCCCCGGGTGGACGCCGTACTTCTGAGTTGTCGCCGACGCAGTGGGCCCTGTACGGCACCGAACGCGACAACCTCAGCGATTTGCCTCCGTAGTCAAGGCCCCGGTGATCCACCACTGTTGGTGCTGCTGAACTATGGAGATGTCCTCCCCCATGCTGCTCAGGAGCTGGGATAGTTGCGGGCAATCGGCTTGCAAGGGTGCTACGGACAATGGCTGGCATGACGAGTTTCTCCGTGGCGCGCCGGTACAGCGTCCTCCTCTTTCTCGCACTGCTGGCGCTGGCGGGATGCGGTCTCGCAGGCGGTGGCACAAAGGGCGATGACGCCGCTCCCGCGCCCGTGACCGGCAGCGCGACCGCCGCACCCAGGGAGAGCGCACCCGCTCAGGCCAAGAGCTCACCCACTCAGGCTGACACCTCGACCGCCCAGACTGAGACCGGCCAGTCCCCGAGGGCGGTCGAGCCGGGAGGCGTCCTGACCGACGGCAGTACGGTCTCGGCCGAGCTGACCAGGGCGGGGCAGAAGGACAAGTTCACCCTGGACCTGGGCGATGCCAAGGAGTTCTACGTCACCGACATGCAGGGGGACGACATCCAGTTGCAGGTGTTCTCGGACGTCGACGGTGAGCCGTTGGGCCCGTCCAGCGTCGCGCTGAGCTGGGGCACCTCGATCTTCAAGCTGAGCAAGGCGGGCGGGCACCGGCTGGAGGTCTGGGGCAACACGAACGTCATAGGGGCGTACAGCTTCCGGATCGCGACCGTCAAGGTTCGCACCTTCCCTGTGGCGATCGGCCTGAAGATCGGTGAGGGCAGCCCCTCCGGGGCCGGGCGACTGGACGTCCCCGGACGGATCGACCGCTTCGAGTTCGACTCCGACGGCGCCACCGCCGTCAAGGTCCTCGGGGGCGCGGGGGCATGCATGGCCATCGAGTTGGAGCTGTACGACGCCGCCGACAAGAGCGTTGCCAAGGCCCGGCAGCCGTTCCCGCTGTGCGGCTACGAGTTCGACATTCCGCTCTCGAGCGGGGACGGGCGCTATGCGCTGGTCGTCAGGTCGGGCGAAGCGAAGACCGGGGCGTACTCCTTCCAGATCGCGCGTGCCGGCTGAACGGTCAGGAGCGGCGCAGGCTCCCGCGGTATTCCAGCGCGCCTGAGCCCTCCTGCCGCACGACGTCCAGCCTCTCGGGACCATTCAGCGTGAGCGTCATGTCTCCGCCCACGCATTGATCCCGCTGCGCCACGGTCATCTCGAGCACGGTGTCGCTCCTGACGCGAGTCAGGGTGGCCTGCTGCTCGCAGCCGCCGTTCGCCCACGTCCCGGTGCTCTGCCCGCCCGTCAGAGTGATCGTGACATCGGCGCCCTGCTTGCGGTCGTCCTGTGAGACGACCCGTCCCGTCCAGGTCCCCGCGAAGGCTTCAGGGATTCCGCCCGCCCTGGCCTGGGATGGTGCCGGGGTCGATCCAAAGGCCGACTCCCGGGCCGGGGACGAAGATGCCGATTTCCGGCCTGCGGACGTATCAGCCGGCGCCGGTGTCGTCGCCCCGTCGCCTGCGGCCAAGCCGCCGATCGTCCCCGTCGCGTACAGCACACCGGCCGTCGCGAACACCGCCAGGGTGACGGCGATCAACGGCATGGCAGGCCGCATCCTCCGCCGCGTGATCGGTTCGCCGTACGGCGGCGCGGAGAACGTGTCCTGCCCCGAGAGGCTGTTCGGCGTCGTCGGCCTATCCGCGGGCGGAGAGGCCGGGCCAGGCGCAGGCTCGGCAGGGAGCACTTTGGTCGGGCCGAGAGCGGGCCAGTCCGGCGGAACGTACGAACTGGGGACCGGGCCGACGTCGGGAATCGTGACGGTAGAGGCCCCAGGGTCCACCAGGCGGATCAGGAGCGACCGAGCGGAGGGGCGTGTCCGAGGATCCTTCGACAGGCAGGCGGCCAGGGTCTCGCGCAGGCTCTGCGGAATGCTCGAAAGGTCAGGCTCCTGGGTGAGAATGCGGTGGAAGACGGCGGCAACGGTGTCGCTGCCGAACGGCGCCTGGCCGGTCGCGGCGTAGACCATGGTCGCGGCCCAGGCGAAAACATCGGCCGCGGGAGACCCGTGTTCTCCCTTGAGCTGCTCGGGCGCCATGTACGGCGGGGTGCCCGACATCGTCGAGGACGCCGTACTGGCGTCGAGCGGCCGGGCGATGCCGAAGTCGACCACGCGCGGCCCGTCGGGACCGAGCAGCACGTTGGCGGGTTTGAAGTCCCGATGAACGACCCCGGCCCCGTGGATGGCCGCCAGGGCGCTGGCCGTGCCGACCGCCAGCCGCTCAAGGTCGCCGTCTCGCAGGGGGCCGCCCGCGCGTACCCGCTCCTGCAACGACGGGCCCGCGACGAACTCGCTCACCACGTACGGAACCGACCCGTCAGGCTCGGCTGCCAACACGCGGGCCGTGCAGAACGGAGCCACCCGGCGGGCCGACTCCAATTCCCTGGCCAGCCGGCGGCGGGTGTCAGGATCGGCACCGCCTCGCAGGACCTTGATCGCAACCCGATCCCCGGACGGGCTCCGCCCTTCGTAGACGATCCCCTGCCCGCCCTCGCCCAGGCGTGCGACAACCTGGAACGCTCCGAGCACACGCGGGTCTCCTGGCTCCAGCGGACCTGCGGGCATGATCTCCTCCGCGCACGTTAGGGCGGGCTGCCACCGGCACGCCGTGATTCTCCAGGATCATGCCCGATTGTAGTGACAGGTCGTGGGCCAGTGAGGTCTCCCGCTGTCAGCGCGGGGTTGCCGACGGTGTACTGGCGATCCACGGCCCTCGGCGTACACCTCTCATGCCCGAGTCGCCGGCTGACGTCGTGGTCTGACGGTCGACGTAGCCGACCGCTTCCTTGGAGAGCTCGCCCCACAGGCTCGGGGCGGGGTGGGGGACTCAAGCGCCCGTCGACGAACCATCGAGATGATCGACTCCATCCTGCGCCAGAAAGACGGCAAGTTCATCCGAAAGCATCGAGAAATCCTAGGCGCGGTAAATCTCGGAGACCTTTGGTTAAAGAATCACGGACAGGAGGTCTCCCCCACAGGCAGAACACAGGTAGACAGAAAACGTGAAGTTCCCAAAGGGACTCCCGCACCGGCTCCTGGAACTCCCATCATCGGACCGCCGGAAGCTCGTCGCCGTCCCGATGATCATGATCTTCGTGATCGTGATCGCCGACATCCTGACCCCTCCGAGCGTCCACCTGGGGCCGCTGCTGGTGGCCGCCCCCGCGATCACGGCGTCCTTCGCCGGCCCCGGGCTCACCGCCGCCATCAGCGCCCTGGCCATCGCGGCCGAAGTCCTCGTCGGCATACACGACGAGGGGTTCCAGACCCTGAACGTTCAGGCTGGGCTGGCCGGCCTGACCATGGTCTCGTTGTTCGTCGTCCTGTTCACACTGGTCAGGGAGCGCCAGCAGCAGGAATTGACGCAGGTCCGCTCCGTGGCCACGGTGGTGCAGTCGGCCCTGCTCCGCCCGCTTCCCGAACGCCTCGGACCGCTCCACCTCGCCTCCGCCTACTTGGCGGCCGAGGCCGAGGCGCAGATCGGCGGCGACATCTACGCCGCCGTCCGCGCGCCGCACCGCACCCGGCTGATCATCGGCGACGCCCGGGGCAAGGGCCTGCCCGCGATCTCCGAGGCCGCCGGCCTGCTCGGCGCGTTCCGCGAGGCCGCTCGCCGGAGCCCAGAACTGCCCGAACTCGTCGCCGACCTGGAAGAGGGCTTCGACCTCACACAGAGCCAGTCCGACGCGGCCGATGAGGTGTACGCGGAGAGCTTCGTGACGGCTGCGGTCGTCGACATCTCCGACGAACGGCCGGTGCTCTCGATCCTCAGCTGCGGCCACCCGCCGCCGCTGATCCTGCGCGAGGGCCGGGTCATCCCCCTCGGAGTCAGCCGGCCCGCGCCGCCCCTGGGCCTCGGCAAGCTCTGCGAGCCGCAGTACGTGCCCACCGAGTTCTCCTTCGGGCAGGACGATCTCCTCCTGCTCTACACCGACGGCGTCATCGAGGCCCGCGACGCCGCCGGCACCTTCTTCCCGCTGGAACAGAAGGCCGCCCGCTGGACCGGGGAGCAGCCGGCGGCCCTGCTCAAAGGCATCTGTGACGACCTGCTCGAGCACGTGGGCGGCCGCCTCGGCGACGACGCCGCCCTCATCGCGATCCGCCGCATCACCGACGCGTGACCCGGCGCGATGATCGGCCCTTTCCGGAATCAGAGGTGACGGACGTGTAGACGGGGACGGCACCCGGGGCCGGCGCCTGGCAGGTATGGGGGGATGGAGCCGATGGACAGCATCTTCCAGAATGGGCAGGGTGGTCGTATGACTGCCGCAGCGAGTCGGCACACCACATCCGGCTCAGATGAGTACGAGAAGACCCGACCGATGGCCTCGGCGTTGTTCCAACGGATCGTGCTGATCAACGGCTTGGTGTTCGCCACCGGGCTGACGATGCTGGCGGTACAGAGGTGCGGTTGACTGTGCCTCTTCCCGCAGGCGGCCGCATGGCACCAGGTGCTGAGCCGGCCACCGGCCCTGTGGAGGGGGCAGCGTGATCTGCGCCGCCGACCGGCCGACCCGGACCCTGCTCGCCGACGATCACGCGCTGGTACGCCAGGGGCCGCGCTTGATCCTTGAGGCCGAGCCCGATCTGACGGTGGTGGCCGAGGCCGGCGACGGCGCCGAGGCGGTCGAGCAGGCCACCCGGTCCGGGGACAGCTGCCTGGAGCTTCGTCCACGCCTCGAACTCCGCGCGGTCGCGCATGCCCTGGTTAGTGCGTGGGGCCCGTGCACCTGCGGAAATGGGTGCTGAACCCGATGGTGATACCGCCGGCTCACATGTGATGGTGGCAGGGAACTCCTTACCTGCTGGTCTCGGAAGGAGGAGCCATGACGCAGCCCGGTACCAACCCGCCGCATGCTCGTGACGGGCTGCTGCCGCGAAGCGACCCGCGTTTCGCTCGCGGCGTGGAAACAGGGCACCGGCGACGGCGCGGCCCGGCCTGGGTTCTGCTGGCCCTCTCCACGGCGATGCTGATCTCGGGCATGACACTGCCGCAGGGCCTGCTTCTGACGGCAGGTCTGGTCACGGCGGCGATAGCGGCGCACCTGCTCATATCCCCGCAGGACCCACACCACCCCGGCCTCCCCTTACAGGCAGCGGCGCA
This sequence comes from Nonomuraea sp. NPDC005650, assembly GCF_040605375.1. NCBI lineage: Bacteria > Bacillati > Actinomycetota > Actinomycetes > Streptosporangiales > Streptosporangiaceae > Nonomuraea > Nonomuraea sp. NPDC005650. Next base: position 23,663 of record NZ_JBEXCR010000012.1, on the reverse strand, counting down.
TCCCGGCGCGGAAGCAACCATCAAAGCGATCATCCGCACCTGACAAGACCCTCAACGCACAGACGTCCTGGGCCTTCCACGCTGCGGAAGGTGGTGACCTGTGGGACATGCTGACACTCTGCTCGCCATGGGCGGCGCGTTCCTGGCAGCCGCCGTCCTCGCCCGGCTGGGCAGCCGGATCGGCTTGCCGACCATCCCGCTGTTCATGCTCGCCGGCATCCTGCTCGGCCCGCACACCCCAGGATTGGTTCTGGTCGAGGACGTGCACGACTTCGACATGCTCTCCGCGCTGGGCCTGGTGCTTCTGCTGTTCTACCTGGGGTTGGAGTTCCACCTCGACGACCTGAAAAGGGGCGGCAGACGCCTGCTGACCGCCGGTGGCATCTACCTGCTGTTGAACGTCGGCGCTGGCCTGGCCTTCGGATTCGCTCTGGGATGGGGGGCGCGGGAGGCCCTGGTACTCGCCGGCGTCCTGGGCATCTCTTCCTCCGCGATCGTTACCAAGATCCTCATCGACCTTGGCCGCCTCGCTCACCCTGAGACCCGGCTTGTCCTCGGCGTCACCGTCGTGGAGGACATCTTCCTGGCCCTGTACCTTGCCGTGCTCCAGCCTGTCATCGGCGGCGCCCAGGGCATTGTGGAGACGATCCTCCAGGCGGCCAAGGCCTTCGGCTTCCTGATGGTGCTGGCCGCCGCAGCCCGCTACGGCACCCGCCTGATCGGGCGTCTGATCGCCGTACGCGACAACGAGCTGCTGGTCATCAGCTTCCTCGGCGCTGCGATTCTCACCGCAGGAGTCTCCGAGGTTCTCGGGGTCGTCGACGCGATCGGTGCTTTCATGGTCGGCCTGATCCTCGCCGGAACCCGCTCCGGGCCTCGGATCCGCAAACTGGTGCATCCGCTGCGTGACGCCTTCGCCGCGATCTTCTTCTTTGCCTTCGGACTGGCCATCGACCCGGCAGACATCGCCGCCGTCGCCGTCGTGGTCGCCGCCGCTGCAGCACTGACCATCGCCATGAACGTCGCCGCCGGATTGTTCGTCGCCCGGCTGTACCGGTACGGCCCGCAACCTGCGGCGAACATCGCCACCACTCTCCTGGGGCGCGGCGAGTTCGCGCTGATCCTGGCCGCCATGGCCGCCGGTGCTGGACTCGACGGCCGCCTCGCCCCCTTCATCGCCAGCTACGTCCTGGTCCTGGCTGTCCTCAGCCCCATCATCGCGGCGCGCGCGCATCTGCTCGCCCGAGCTCTCCAGTTCGTGACCACCCGCCGACTTCGCTGCCGCGCTCCGGTCCGCACCGCCGCCGCCTCGCCTGCCGACCCGGCACCCTGTGGCTCCAACACCACCGCGCTCTCACCAGCCAGCACCCCATCTGCCGACGGCAACACCTCGTCCGCCCCTCCCGTCCAGCCACAACGACCGCACCTGCCATGAGGTGAGCTCGGCAGTCTCACCAGGCGTGGCCTGCGCATCACGTCGATGGCCACGTACCCAGGGTCTCCCAGCGGGCGACCTCGCCCGGGGCATGAAAGACGCGAGCGATCTGATCAACGCGCCGGTCAGCGGTGTGGCGATCGGCCCCGGTCCCAACGGTGCGGCCACGGTGGTGAGCGTCACGGACAATGACGTCGTCCACGCGCAGGAGCTTCCCGCCCACACTCCGTACCGGCCTGCCTCGGCGCCCCGCCAGGCCGCCCGTGGCAGCGGCATAGAAGGCCTCGACATCGTCGCGTCGGCGATCACCAGGCCCTTGACGGCTGCGCTTCCAGGCCCTTCACCGCGTCCATGGCCTTCGCCCTGGGTTCGGGGGCTCGGCTCTCCCTGTCCCTCGACCACTGGCCGGGACCTCTAACGACGCCGCGGGCTTCGCTTCATGCTACGGCCCGCATCGTTGCTCCCCCGTGAAAGGGCCTTTGGCGCTGGGCTTCGACCCTCCGTCCTGCTGGGCGCACGAAAGATCGAGGCAAGGGTTCAGCTTGCTTGTCGCAGACAGTGGTACCTGCCCGTTTCATTCACCATGACCCTGACCTGCTGAACGATGATGTGACACCGAAAGACTTTTATCCTCCATGGTCTACCGGAGTCCAATCGAAGGTGGCGCGTGCCCACGGTCGGCTCATTCTGTCAGGACCGGACAGAGTCCACGCTACTGACCGATAACCGCTGGAAGGCGCTGTATGAAACGCTCGTTCAACCTCGTCGAGATTCTCAGGACATGAGGAGCTGCCGTCCATGATGCAGGTCGTACCCTTGGTCCCACCGGCCACCCATTTTAGCTCGATATACCAAACACAGTCACAGTTATCAGTGCTGGCCAGAACTCGAAAGTTAACCGACTTCTCCTTTTCAAGAGCGTACGGAAACCCGGTCGTCCCCTTACTTGAAGGCGCCAGTCGACCGAGCGGGTCATCTAAATTCAGTTTGTACTCCTGGAGCTCGCCTCCGGCGCCACAGCTCTTCCCCACATGCAACTGAACGAGCGTTGCCGACTTGGGCCTGTCGTCATGCCGAACGAATACGACGCGAGCATCCTGGAGCGTAACCGACTTGTCTTTTGCGGTGACCGTGAACGCGTACATTGTGCGGTCAGGGTCTGCCGCACCATAACGCGTAACCCATTCGGAAATCTTTGCAAATTGGTCGCCGGCATCAAAATCCGGCGGCTGGATTTCCGCTCGCGCCTTTGGCACGACCGACACTATCGAGCATTTCGGACTGTGCCGATCCGGGTCTGATCCCACTGAAAATCCCGGATTGTCCGAGGTCCAGTATGGATAGGATTCTCCGGCTGCGCGGCTCCCCGCCACTTCGATGGGATCACCACCGAACACCCATTCCCACGCCTTCGCTCCGACACCCGTTACCGCTGCCACAGCCACGCCGCCGACAACCGCTACAACCAGAGCAAGCCATGCTGCCCTGTTTCCTTTGGCTCGCTCTTCCTCACGACGCCGTTCCTCTGCGAGTCGTGCAGCCTCTGCGACTGCCGCTTCCTCTTCTTTCCGTCTACGCCTGGACTTCCACATAACGAACTCCCACGCATCGAACAGGGGCAGAGTAGTTGGAGCTGAATGCCTCAATTCCTTAGCATAAAGGCCTGAGATCTAGTATCGATAGTCCTGACCTGCAGTCCAGGCCTTGGTGACGGAGATCTTGGCGTCGCCGAGGAACAGCCAGTCCGGTGGCGTGATGAAGCCAGGAAGTGCGGACATCTCACGGGGATTCGGGCTCACATCGGTGACCCTCAGCCGGATCTTGCCGCCCGTTACGGTCAGCGACGCCTCGACGCCCTCCGGCCCCGGGGCGTGGAAGACGAATCCCGCCGGATCTGCCTTGATGGAGCGGCCCTCGACGGTCAGCGAGCGCACCGTCACGGTGTCCCCGTCCACCCGCAGGCCGACCATGTTCGCTCCGCGCTCGGAGCGGATCCGGACGCGCAGGGTTCGCAGGCCCTGCCGGGTCGTGTCCGCGAGCACCCGGAGCGAAGGCGCCGGCAGCGCGGCGGCCTTCGCCGGGCTGAGGAGCTTGGACCCGCCACCCCACAGCTCCGCCTGCGGCCGGCCGGTCGCGTCGGCGCCGCCATAGCGGCGGGCCCACTGGTCGGGCTTCTTCGAGGTCAGCCAGACGGCCTTGCCGGTGTCCGCGTCGAGGCCGTACGCCAGGCTGGTTCGCCGCGGGTTCTCCTTGTCGATCGGCTCGACCAGCAGGCCCGCCGCCACCAGGGTGATCGAGACGACCAGTGCGGTCAGCGGGATCAGCGGGGAACGCCTGCGCGGCCACATCGTCTCGACCATCGGCAGCAGGAGGCCACCGAACAGGATCACCAGCGGCATGGGTGCGTAGCCCACGTACTGCAGGCCCGTCGGCAGGGTGTTCCACGCGCTGGGCAGCAGGATCAGGGCGGCCGGGACGAGACCGACGGCGAGGGTGAGGACCCGCCACCGCGGCGGGCGGCGCAGCGCGGCCAGCCCGCCCAGCGCCGCCCCGAGGGCGGGCCAGGCGGCGAGGTGTGACGCTCCGGGCGACACGATGCCGAGTCCGAGACCGATCAGGGCCGCCCAGGTCAGCATCCCGAGCGCCAGTTCGGTGGTGCCGACGCGACGGCGCAGCAGCGCGTACCACGCGGCCAGGATCGTGCCCGCGAGCATCAGTACGGCGAGCCACAACAGCTCCGGCCGGTACGGTGTCGTGGTGGCGGTTCCGCCGAGTTCGGGCCGGATCACCTTGAGCAGGTCCCAGAAGAAGACACCGGCACCCACCCCGAGCCCGATCGGGATCGCGGCGAGCGCGGTGCCGAGGAGCGTGCGCCGCAACGTGACCACGCCGCGGCGGCGGGTCAGAAAGATCAGTGCCAGTGCCGCCAGCAGGGCGACCGCGCCCAGCAGGGTGGCCGCCCAAGCCGGATAGCGGACCAGCAGGCCGGGTGGGACGTTGAAGTAGACCAGGTCGTTCCCTGTGGTCAGCCGCGCCAGGTCGGTGCCGCCGAACGCGCGCACGAGCGCCAGCGTGTTGTCGCCCATCTGCTGCAGTGCCGCGAGATCAACATGTGCGGGGTCGTCGAGAACGCTGTGGTACAGGGTGCCCGCGTTGGCGTAGGCGGAGTCGAGCACGGCCATCCCGCCGGGTTGGAAGGCGGTGAAGTCGGTGTCGTTGTTGAGCAGTTTCATGAGCTCGGCGTACACGGAGTCGGCCACAGGCATGGGCGCCGCCGATCCGAACATGGAGATCAGGCCGGAGTTCGGCTCCGTGCTCCGGAACATCAGCACCGGCCCCTTGGAGCCGCGCGCCTCGTTGTTGATCACCACGCTCCGCCCCTGTGCGAGCGGGTGGTCCTTGACGAACGCCTCCGATCCCAGGAGCCCGGCCTCCTCAGCGTCGGTGATGAGGAACACGACGTCGTTGCGCAACCGGGTGCCGGCCGCGACCAGCGCCCTGGCCGTCTCGATCGCGCTGGCCGTACCGGCCCCGTCGTCGTTGGCGCCCGGCCCCTCGGGGACCGAGTCGTAGTGAGCGGTGACGAAGACCCGGCCGGTGGAAGCGGTCCCGGGTATCACGGTGACGATGTTGAAGACGCGCCCGGCGGTGACAGGGTCGCCCGGGCCGTCGATCGGCGAGATGCCCACCGCCTCGTGCACCTCGGGCCGCAGGCCCAGCCCTCGCAACTCGCCGACGAGGTAGTCCCGGACCCGGGTGTGCTCGGCCGTGCCGACGGGGTGGGGTGCGACGGCGATCCGCTCGACCTGGGTGAAGGCCCGCTGCGCGCTGAACTCCCGGACGGGGGCGTCGGCCGGGCTCACGGCAGTGGGAGTGGTGTCCCTGATCGCGCCGACGGCGATCAACAGGAGCACGCACAGTGCCATGAGTCCGGCAGCGAGTGGGCGTCGTCCCGATGTGTGCTCGTCTGATGTCATCCTCGTTCACTCCCGCGTTCCGTGTCCCAAATGTTCCGTGTGGCGGCATCAGGGATCGCCGCGACGGAGTATTACAGAAAAAATGCTGCAGCGAAAATTCTGCAATACCGTGGGGGGTTGTAGGCTCGCAGCGTGGCGAACAAACGGGCGATCCGGCAGCTCAGTGATCCAGGTGCGCACAAGGCACTCGGCCATCCGCTGCGACAGCGGATCCTGCAGCATCTCGGCATCCACGGCCCAGCCACATCCACCACGCTCGGCCGGGCACTCGGCGAGAACACCGGGACGCTCAGCTATCACCTGCGCCAGCTTGAGCACAACGGGTTCATCGAGGAGATCCCCGAGCGGTCGACCGGAAGGGAGCGCTGGTGGCGGCAGATCAGCGCCGACCTGAGGTGGCCCTCGGCGGGTGAGATGGACGAGGAGTCGCAGAAGCTCCTCGACGAGATCACCGAGTTCAAGGTCGACCAGGAGCTGGAACTCGCCCGGCGCTTCTTTCGCGACCATCGGCGGTACGGCGAGTGGGCGAAGGCGTCCCGCGGGCTCACACACCTGACCCAGGAGGAGCTCGACGAGTTCTTCGAGGCGTACATGGAACTGCTGTCCAGATTCAGCCGCACGCCCGAGGACGCGTCGCCCAGCGCGCGGCCGGTGTTCCTCAGATTCTTCACGATGCCCGCCACCGAAGACCCGCCGTCCTGACGCCAGTGAACAGAGGGCCCGGCGGCAGCCGCGATGGACGCCGAGGGCATCGTCAAGGGACGCGCCGTGCGCCGGCTCATGCTCGCCCGCCCCGGCGGGTGGACCTACTACTCCAGTGACATTTCGCGATCATGGTTCGAATCTGCGCTGGTAGTGGCAGCGCCGGGCGGTGGCCTGGCGGCGTCGGCGCCAGTGTGACCAGCGCAGAACGTCCGTGATGGAGCGGTGCTGGGTCAGCATGAGTGCGGCGAGCAGCCGGCGGATCTCGGGCAGTGTCAGCGGTGTGCGGTCCTGGTGGCTGGGTGGCTGGGCGGCGGCGATGGCCGCCAGCAGGGCCGGCGCGAGCATGGCCAGGGTGATGTGCCGGTGCCAGGCCGTCCAGCCGCGTACTTGGTAGTGGTCCAGGCCGACCTGGCCCTTGGCCGCTTGGGAAGGACTCCTCAACCGCCCATCGAATTCCGGCGATCTTCACCAGGGCCGTCAACGGCTGCCGGGTGGGCGCGTAGCAGCGGTAGAAGGCCGGCTCGCCGGTGGTCAGATTGCGCCTGATCAGCAGCCACCGATATCCGTGGGCCTCGCATTCGTCGATCCGTGCCCAGGCCCAGTGGTACCAGCGGGGCCCCGGTGCCGTCGGGCACTCGGCACGGGCGGGTCAGCCAAGAGCAGGGCTCATAAGGTCGAGCACCAACCGATTCCCCCAGTCGTTGGTGAAGACGGCGCTCATGCCCTGGTAGTGCACTCCGACGAACGGGTTGGAATAGAACATCACGGCGACCCACTGCAACGAGCGGTCGGCGTTCACACGGGCGAGGTAGCCGATGTTCCCCATCCCGCCGCCCCCACCGGACATCCATCCTGCTCCGTCCGGTAGCGGGCTCTCGAAATATGTGTCCACCTCCTCGATGCCGTGCTCCTCAATGGCCTGGACCACATCGATCGGTCCTCCGATACGGAAGGGAATCGGCTGCCCGGCATCCGGGTGGTACTCCCCCGGACCCTCAACATGCAACTCCAAGCCAGTGTCGTCCGGCCGGTACAGCCCGTCACGGAGCGGCATCTCCCCGCCCTTCCAGAGCCCCTCGACCATTCCCATATCCCACCCCACCGCCAACTACCAAGACGGGTTAGTTCCGAAGTCTGGCTGCGCGCAAGGACAGAGGGTGTCCAAGATCCGGTTTGTGACGGCCGACCTGAACACGCTCTTGACCGCACTGTATGTGAAGATCGACGACAAGATCGTAGGAGCCCGGTGCATCGGCAGGCCGCCCTTGCTCGGCGACTCCGAGCTGGTCTGCCCGGCAGTGGCCCAGGCCGGCTCGGCTTCCGCTCCGAGGCCCGGTGGCTGCGGTTCGCCCACGCCCCACCTGGCTGGTCTGGTCGATCACGGATCACTCCGCCCGCCAAGGCGGGCGTACACGGGCCTCCTACCCGGTAAGACGCAGCGGCCCTGCGACGTCCGCAGGGCGCGCGCCGGATGACGCACGCCATCGCCAGCCGACCGTGGAAGCAGCGGGTCGTCAATGACTTTCCCTTCCAGTTGCAGAGCCAGGCTGCGGCGCTGTTTCTTGACGGGCCACGGGCAGGCCGCCCACCGGCTGGAGAGGAGCTTCGATGGTGAGCCCGCTGATGGAGCCGATCGCGGGCATGGTGCGCACCGAACCGCGAGGTGGCTGCATCCCGTACGCGGCCCGCCGGCGGGTTTGGTGCCGAAACGGCGAACCGCTCATGGCCGCAGACGTACCCGGGTCACCGTGACGCCGGCCTCAGCCCGTGCAACACCGCTCGGGTCACCTCGTCGGCCACCTGGTCGGGTGGGGTGTCCGGCAATCCGTTCTCCCGCCACCAACAAACCGCGCCGACGATCGTCGAGCCGGCGATGTGGGCCGTTACGGCCGACTCGTATGCGCACCGTTCGACGAGCGTGCAACATACCTCGGTGCGGACCGCGCGCTGGATCAGCGGGCGCAGAACGTTGATGTCCCGCCGGCAGCCGTTCACCGGGCTGGAATCCTCCCACAGCAGCACCGCCAGGGCGTGGACGAGGTTGGCGACCGGCGCCGGCGCAGCCGGGAGCCGGGTGGCGAACCGGCGCCGGATCTCATCGCGCACCAGTTCGTCGGCGAGCGCATACTTGTCGGCGTAGTGCGCGTAGAAGGTGGCTCGGTTGACGTCTGCGCGTTCGGTGATGTCGCGTACCTGGGCCGCGCGGAAGCCCTTCTCACGGATAACCTCGATGGCCGCCTGGCGCAGCAGCGATCGCGTCCGCCGGACCCGCCGGTCCGTGGTCATGCGAGCGCTTCCGAGTCGCCGACGAGCGCGAGAAGGCGGTCGCGGATCGTGGTGACGCCCCCGATGAGATGGCCGGCGAAGAGCAATCGGGTGACGCGTAGCGTCGTCGCGCAGCGGCTCGGCACCAGCCGTCCGCCGGGCCGGTCCGGCACCCGCTGGTCGAGCAGGGACGCGAACCTGGCCAGATCAATGAGCGTGAAGCCGGCGACGAGCAACAGCCGATGCCGCCGCAGATCCGGCGCGGCCCGTCGCCGTACCCGGCCAGAGTGCGCAGCGCGTCGAAGAAACCCACCCTCCCCGTACGAGCGCGTCACCCACCAGCTCACGCCGCCCCCGTGATCGCTCCGCATTCGTCAAGTAGACCACGACGGCCCGGATATGCGGCGGTCCGGCGTAGAAGCGACCTTGACCTGCGCGATGATCTGCGGGCTCGGGTCTGGCCTCGTATCCCCAAGGCGCGGCTCGGTACATCGTTCGCGGAGCTGGGGTGAGCCGCGGGTCCAAGTACTTCTGCAGCTGATCGCGCCGTTCTTGATGCCCCCTGACTCCCGGCGCGTCCCGCGGGGAGTCTTCTCTTATCCATCGGGCAGGCGGTCCAGGATCTGGCGGACTACCGCGGTGGTGTCGGGGCTTCGTACCTCCAGCACGAGGTTGCTCACCCGGACCCACAGCGTGCCCTCCAGCCGAAAGGCCTCGTCCCCCAGGCCCTTCACGGTCTTGGCCGGTCGCTTCCTGTAGTAGGCGAACATCTCCTTGGCCACCTCGAGCCCGCTCTTGCCGTTCCACGGCGGCGCGTGCCGTACCGTCAGGGACGCGTCTTTGCGATGGCAGGCGGTCGCCGGGCCGGGGGAGCCGTCCGCGAGCAGTGAGCACGCGTACGGAGCCGCGGCGAAACGCCCGTCCGCCGCCGCGTTGGCGGCGGGCGCGGGCCTGCCCATGACCTCCGCCGTCCACAGGGCGGCCTTCTGCAGGTTGTCGCGCTGCCGCGGGTCGGCCTCCTCGTCCCTGGAGTACTGGAGAGCGATCATCGCGTTGCTGAGCCGGTAGATCATGTACGTCGTCGTGGTCATCTGATAGACGGCCGACTCGTCACCCACCCCTGGAGCCGGGATGGAGAGCCGTTCGGCCCGAGCCTGGACCTGCTCCCACGGATCCATGGCCGGGGACGTGACCGGCTGCTTGAAATACGTGCGTGCCGCCGTGACGTCCGCGGCCACGTGAACGTCGACCAGGAGCGTGTAGACCGAGGACGCCGGCAGGCTGACATGGCCCGGGAGCGACCACAGGCACCCCGTTTCGGAGTAGTTCGGCAGGCCGAGCGGGACCAGGTGCTGCGCCTGCTCGATGGTGAGCAGGGAGCACGGATCAGGGAGACGGGTGTACCGGCCGGGTCCCGCCTGCGGCGTACTGGCCGTCGGGGAGGGTCTTGCCGGCGCGAGATCCGCCGAGCACGCCGTGGCCAGCAGCGCCAGAAGCACCGCGAGGATCCTGGTCATGACAGAGCCTCCACGAGCCACCGGGCGGCCTGCTGCGCTTGGGCCGGGGTTTGCGCCGTGAGGCTGGCGATCAGGTTGGATTTCCTGAAGACCACCATGGAGCCGGTGACGAGCGCCTCGTCCCCGATGTCCACGGGAGTCGACTTCGGGAACTTCCATCCGGCGAACATCTCCTTCGCCTGAGCGACGGCGTCGCCCGCCGGACCCCGCTGAGGCGCGTGGAAATCCAGGAACAAGCGGTCCTGGAAAATCTGCCGGGACCAGGTGCAGCTCTCGGCACTGCGCCCCACCTTGCCGCCGACGTCCACGCCCAACTTCTTGAGCTGCGCCGAGGTGAACATGGCGCACGCGATCGGCGTCTCCGCGTAGATGCCGGGCTCCGGCGTGGGTCCGGGCTCCGGCGGGCTCATCTCGTCGAGAGTGGCGGCCATGCTGCTGCTCACCGCCAGTGCGCCTTCGCGCAGGCGCTTGGCGCTCGCCCGGGCGTCGATCGCGGTGTAGTCGACCTCGAACAGGAGGTTGCCGGCGCGGAAGGTGACGTAGACGCGCTCCAGCGCTTTCGTGCGCAGCCTGCGGTGATCGACGATGTGGGCCTCGTCGCCCACGCCTTCCACCGTCTGCGCCGCCGTCGTGGTGACACGCCGCCGCTTCTCTGAGGGTACGCCGATGGCGCGCCACCCCCAGATGGTCGTCTGGGAGGGACGGAGGTCGTTGGCCAGGCGCTTCCGGTAGAGCTCGTGGACCTGCGCGTTGGTCAAGCCCCACGGCTCCTGCTCGTAGTTTTCCATGATCGGCTCGGCCGTCAGGCCCACGCCCTGGCCCGTCCAGGCGCACGCGTATCGGTCGTGGTCCGCCTTGGCACCTGGGACGAGCTGCTTGACCAGGCTTGCGTCCACCAGCGCGCACAGGTCGATCGGTACGGGGAACCTCGGTTGCGCCGCCGGTGCGGGCAGCGGGTTGAGCCACAGGAGCATGGCGATCATCGCGCGCATGATGCGACACGGTAGGCCCCGCCGGTATGTCGCGGGTATATCAGTGGGCGGATACGGGCGCAGAGGAGGGCGGCCGGTCGGGTCGTCGTCGGCGAGCGCGATGCGTTCCTTGCGGCCGTCGGCGCGGACCCCGATCATCACCAGCAGGAACAGCTTGTGCTCCTCCAGCCGGAGGTTGACCTGGATCCCGCCGGCCCACAGGTAGACGCATTCCACCGCCGACAGATCGCTGGCCGCGAAGGAGCACTGTTCGGCACCTACCCGATGTGCTTGGTGTGGATCTCACCCGCTTCCGACCGGGTCGTCACAGGCCAGATCGCCTGCCCTCCCACTCATCGGGACCGACCCGCCGCCACGCCAGCGGCAGCACCGCCCGGTCGTAGAACTCGCTCTCTGGCGCGTACGACGCCAACGGCGGGATCGCGTCCTCGTCGGATGGGTTCGGCTTCACCGCTCACCCGATCGGCATCCACGACAAGCGCTGTGAAGGCCGCGTACCTGTGCCACTGACGACGGCAATCACTCGCTGTAGCTGATGAGGAAGGGAAGCTGCTGGTTTCCGTCCTCCATGGTGCCGATCGTCCCGTTGGGGTGGAGGACGACGTTGCCCTCGGCGTAGCTGTCACCCCTCCAGGAGTAGATCCACGCCGGGCCGTCGAGGTATTTGGCGGCACTGGTGCGCCATGTGTCGGAGGGGATGTCGGCCAGCTGGTGTCCCTCTCCCCTGGATGCGGCGAAGGCGTGGGCCTCGTTGCGCGTCTTCTTCAAGCCCTTTCCGTACCAGTACAGGCGGTAGGTGCCCTGGGCGGCTCCCTCGTCCTCGGCGGCGAGAATGGGAATCTGGGTCAACTGTTCGGTCATCGCTGCTCCACCTCTCACTTTGGGGATGCGTGCCGAACACCATCCCCCCACTGTTACCCAGAGCTATATATCCGTCGCCCAAAGTGATGAAACGGTGGAAGAGTCAGGCGATCTTCGCCGACGAGACGCTGGACGGCAAGCCTGGATCGACGTGACGATGCCCGTGGCCTGCCGCCCTTATCGATCACGGTTACGCCACCGGGCCGCAGGACAGCCTGGACACCCCGATGGGAATCGGCGGGTTCCGGCTTTCAACGGGCTCGACCGGCGCGACGCCCCGGGACCCAGCCGACAGGCGTACACCGAGGCGCTGGCCACCCGTGCCGCCATCGCCGGTCGCCGCACCTACGAACACGCCGACAGGGCGACCATCACGACGGCGCTCCCGTCTTCGTCCTGACCCACGACGTCCCGGACGACCCGCCGCCGGGCAGCCTCCGCTACGTCACCGACGTCCGCGCGTGCGCCGCACAGGCCCGCGCTCCGGCCGGGGACGGCGACGTGATGGTGCACGGTGCGCCGGGATGGCCGCCCCCACGTGACACCGTTGCCGGCGATCTGGGCGCTCGGCGCGATGTGGTTCACCACCGGCGACACCCAGCTGAAAGCCAAGAAGCGACGAGTTTGGTGTGTTGACGCTGTGCGGGTTGAGGCGGCCTTGTCGTGGTCTCTGGCGGAAGTCGCTGACCAGCCGATATCGCTACAGGAGAGGTGCCTGATGGCCCTGCCGGCGATGACGGCGGAGCGGCGTGCGAAGGCGTTGGCAATCGAGGGTTTCTGAGAATCAGGCCTGGATACCGCCCTGGCCACGGGCGCGCTGGGCACGGAGACCCGGCAGATGCCGAGTGCGAAATCGATGAGCAGATCCTCGGCCGCCCCCGAATTGGTCCTCAATCGACTTAAAGAATCGGACCTTATCGAGGGTACCGATTCCTGTCAGGCTGAGTGGCATGACAACGACAGCGACCCGCTTCGACGGCCAGGTACTCACGCCTGGCGACGCCGGCTACGACACCGCCCGTACCGTCTGGAACGCCATGATCGACCGGCGTCCACGCGTGATCGTCCGCGCGGCGGGCGTCGCTGACGTGGTCGCCGCCGTGCGGATGGCGCGCGAACTGGACCTCGAGATCGGCGTGCGCTGCGGTGGCCACAACGCCGCCGGCTTCGCCGTGCCTGACGGTGGTCTCATGATCGACCTGACGCCCATGGGCGGCGTGCGGGTCGACCCGGCCCGTCGCCGAACCCAGGTGCAGGGCGGCGCGCTGCTCGGCGCGCTGGACCAGGCGTCCCAGGCCTACGGCCTGGCCACCACCGCCGGCAACGTCTCACACACCGGCGTCGGCGGGCTCACGCTCGGCGGCGGCATGGGCTGGCTGGCCCGCCAGTACGGCCTGGCCTGCGACAACGTCGTCTCCTACACGATGGTCACCGCCGAGGGCGACGTGGTGACCGCGAGCCGTACCGAGAACCCCGACCTGTTCTGGGGCCTGCGCGGCGGTGGTGGCAACTTCGGCGTCGTCACCCAGTTCGAGTTCCAGTTGCATCACACCGGCACGCGGACGCTGGTCGCCGAGTTCGACTTCCGCGCCGAGGACGCCGTGCCGGTCATCGAGGGCTGGCGCGACCTGAACGCCGTCGCGCCCCGGCAGGCGACGTTCACCGCCAGTGTCGGCAGCGCTCCCTCTGGCCCGATCGTTACGCTGGGGTTCGTGTGGGTCGGCGACCCGGACGAGGGCCGCCGGCTGCTCCCCGCGATGCGGGCGCTCGGGCGTCCCGTCGCCTCCCGCGTCACCACACCGTCGTACCTCGAACTTCAGCGACGCGAGGACTCCACCGGCGGCCACGCATACCGCCGCTACTCCAAGGGGCACTACCTGCGGAGCTTTCCCACCGCGGCGATCGAGGCGTTTTTGCTGCGCGGTGGCTCCGACCTGAGCGCGAGCCCGGACCTGCCGGGCGTCGGCCTGCAGGCGCACGGCGGCGCGATCGCCGATGTCCCGGAAGCGGACGCGGCGTTCAGCCACCGCGGCACGATGTTCGAGTTCGGCGCCGGCTCCCGCTGGAGCGACCCGGTCGAGGACGACGCCAGGATGGGTGCCGCCCGCGCCGCCGGCGCCTCGCTCGAGCCGTACGCCAGCGGGATCTACGTCAACTCGTTGACGGCCGACGAACTGGCCGATGGGCAGCGCGGCGTGCGGCGGGCGTACTCGTCCGCGAAGCTGGCCCGCCTGACCGCGGTGAAGACCGCGTACGACCCGGCGAACGTGTTCCACCTGAACCAGAACATCCGTCCGGCACTGTGACTGGCCGCGTCAGGATCCCCGTACCTCCCGGATGGCCGTCGCCAGCAGCGCGACCCCCTCGGCGATGGCGCTCTCGCTGAGGATGGCGTAGCCGAAGATCAGGCCACCGGGCCCGGCGCCGGCGATCCGGAACGGCCCGACGCCCTGGATGCCGAGCCCGTGCCGGGCGGCTGCCGCCACCACCGCCGCCTCGTCGAGGTCGGGCGGGAGCCAGGCGACCACGTGCTGCCCGGCGGCGATTCCGGCCAGTCGCAGATCCGGCAGATGGGTACGCAGTGCGTGCAGCAGCGCGTCGCGGCGGCGCCGGTACACCGGACGCATCCGGCGCAGGTGACGGTCGAACTCGCCGCGGCCGAGAAAGTCGGCGAACGTCAGCTGGTCGATGACCGACGAACCGCGGTCGGCGAGCAGCTTTGCCGCGGCGACGTCGGCGACCAAGTGGGGAGGCACTACCATCCAGCCGAGCCGCAACCCCGGCGCGAGCGTCTTGCTTGCCGTGCCGCAGTAGACGACGTGATCGGGCGCCAGGCCCTGCATGGCGCCCACCGGAGACCGGTCGTAGCGGTACTCCGCGTCGTAGTCGTCTTCGACCACGATCGCGCCGCGGCGCCGCGCCCAGCGGATCACCTCGGCCCTCGCCGCCGCCGACAGCACCCCGCCGGTCGGCCACTGGTGCGACGGCGTGAGAACCAGCGCGTCGGCATCGGCCAGGTCGAGGGCGTCGACCTGAACGCCGTCCGGACCCACCGGGATGCCGACCACGTCCAGTCCCGCGGCCCCGGCCAGCACCCGGGCATCGTCGTCGGACGACGGGTCCTCCAGGGCGATCCGCCTGGCGCCGCGCCGCGCGAGCACCTGGATCAGCAGCGAGATGCCCTGCCCGTAGCCGTTGCAGATGACCACGTTGCCGGGGACGGCCAGCGTGCCGCGTACCCGGTTGAGATAGTCGCACAGGGCCTGGCGCAGTTCCGGCACGCCGCGCCCGTCGAGGTAGGCGAACCGGTCGTTGGGGGTGGTGGTGAGCACGGTACGAACCGAACGCAGCCAGGCGGTCCGCGGGAACTGCGACACGTCGGTGCGCCCGTACCCGAAGTCGACCCTGAAGCCGACACTGAAGCCGACGCTGCGGGCGGCCGGCTGCGCCGTCGAAGCCTCGGAGCCCGCGCCGCCGGCGGCGGCGGCCGGTGGCATTGACGCGGCGACCTGGGTGTAACCGCCCGATCGGCTGGCAAGGTAGCCCTCGGCCACGAGTTGCTGGTAGGCCTCCACGACCACCCCGCGGGAAACCCCGAGCCCGGCCGCGAGAGTGCGGGTGGGTGGGAGCGACGCACCCGCTCGCAACCGACCGGCCCGGATGCTCGCGCGGATGGACGCCTCGATTTGCCGGTGCAGTGGCACTCCGGCGTCGCGGTCCAGTTCGATGAGCAAGTCCTCGGCCAGCCCGGAATTGGTCCTCAATTGCCCCACAGGATCGGACCTTACTGGCGTGTACCAATTCCTGCCAAGCTGAGTGACGTGAGCGACACGGGCGGGGCACCTGCGGGTGGGGGGCGGCGGTGTACGCCACATGGGCGGCTGGTAGGAGGAATGTGGTGAAGGACCCGACTCCTCGACGGAGCTGAGTCCTCCACCACTGCGGCTGTCGAACCAGCCGAGCAACCGCCTGCGACGAAGATCTGCTCGTCGAGGGAATCCACCCAGCGTGACCGCACAGGCGGATTCCCTCGTTCGTCACCGGCTCACGGGAGCTTCATGTCGTTGCATTCGCGAACGGTGTCCGCTTCCCACGGCGGCGCGTCCGACTCGTTGGCCGAGAGGGAGCCCGTCAGGTGACCCACCTCGTGCAGCAGCGTCAGCGCCCGCCACTCAGTGTCGCCCAGACGGCCCCACGAGTCCTTGAAGACAGCCGCGGCCCAGGGTGAGTAGAGCTTCATGAGGCCGTTGGACCCGATGCCGACCTTGTCGACCGAGGCGTTCATGAGATTGCCGCTCCGGTGGACGGGGTTCTCCGAGAAGTGTTCCTCGATTCTCTTGTTCACGACGAGGGTGTAGAGGATCTGGTCCGCGGTGAACTTGGAACCCTTTCCCGTCACCTGCTGGTCGCAGGCGCTGATGTTCTCGAGGAGCCCCTTGGCCAGCCGGATCGCCTGCTTGGTGTCGTGCGCGAGGTGGGTCATGGCCGCCTCGAACTCGCCGCTGTCGGCGGGCGGCGGTTCCTCGGCGAGGTCCGTGTCTCCCGGAAGGTCCGTGATCGGAGCGTCCGCGTTCTCGGGCTCCGGGAGGACTTCGTCGTCGTACCAGTCGAAGAACTCTGACATGCAGGAGCTGTCCGCCTTCGGGTCGCAGGAGTCGGCGAGGGCCGGGTTCACAGCGAGGTAGCCACTGGCCGAGACGACGGCGAGCGCTGCGACGACCATGGGAAGACGTCTGCGCCGAGTGGTCGTTCGAGATCGGAGTTTCACGGTGTTGCCTCCTTGGCGGGTCGATGAGCCGGTTGACACCTTGTGTAGGCGCCAGGTTGATGACCAGCCAGGCGGCGTTGTTGTCCAGCGTTGATTCCCGCGAAAGTCCCTTGATGAAGCGGTGTGCAATGCGGGCTGATGTCGCCTTGTCTGTCCCCGTCCAACGGTCGGCGAGAGGTCTCCAGTTGCGGGGCATGTTCGACGTGCCGCTGGAGGAGAAGTTACTCAAATCCTTCTGCGCCGGCGGCGAGTACACCCGAGCGGAGTTGACCCAGGTAGCAGGGCAATCGCGCGCCGTGAAATAGCTCTTCAGACAGTCGTCACAAGGGGATCAGCCAGTAACGGCCCACCTGCTGCCACTCGACCTGCCGCACAGGCCAGGCCGGGTCGGATGTGGCCAGCTGCATGACCCACTGCCGCGTCATCGACTCGCATAGCCGAGCGCGACGGCACGGTGGCGATCTCGGTCACCGTCACCAGCTCACCCGGCTTCGCGAGCGTCGCTTATGATCACGCGGATGACCGACATCAGCGGCCCCCCGATCGCCCGAGTGGACGTGGTGCGCGACGTTCACCACGGCATCACGCTGGACGATGCCTACCGGTGGATGGAGGCGGACGGCGAGGAGTTCCACCGCTGGCTCGACGGCCAGGCCAGCCATGCCCGCGAGCAGCTGGACACCCTGCCCCGCCGGGAGGAACTGCTGACCCGGATCCGCGAGCTGGGCGGCGCGCTCCCGCAGTACTCGGACTTCACGCCGGCGGGCGACAGGATCTTCTACCTGGCGCGCGAACCGGGCGCCGGCGTACTCGTGCTGATGGTGCGTGAGCCCGAGGGAGCGAGCAGGGTCCTGTTCGACCCGGACACCGTGCCCGGCGAGGCACACCACGCCATCGCCTGGTACGTGCCCTCCCCCGACGGCCGCCACATCGCCTGCGCCGTCTTCCCGTCCGGGTCGGAGGAGAGCACGATCCAGGTCATTGACGTCGGCTCCGGTGCCATCCTGGAGACGATCCCGCCCACGACGCGCTTTGCCTTCCTGAGCTGGCTGGAGGACGGCCGGTCGTTCGTCTTCCACCGCTTCGTGACTCCTCCGGCGGGCGCTCCGCCGGAGGAGCGCCGCCTGGACAGCCGTTCCTTCCTGCACCGGCTGGGCACCGACCCGGCGCGGGATGAGGTGGTGCTGGCGCGCGGGCTCAACCCCCACGTCGAGCTGACCCCGCAGGATCGGCCCTTCCTTGTGGTGCCGCCGGGCGGTGAGTGGATGCTGGCGATCGTCTCCCGCGGCGCACTCGGCCCCTGGACCAGCGAGCAGTTGAGCGATTGCTCGCTGTACGTGGCGCCACGAGCCGGGCTCGCCGATCCGGCCACCTGCCCGTGGCGGAAGGTAGCGGGCGTGGCGGACGGTGTGACCGCCTTCGCCACCAGCCACGACACCCTCTATCTGGTCTCCCATCGGGACGCGCCCCGCTCCCACGTGCTGGCCGTTCCGTTTGCCGTACCGGATCTGTCTCGAGCCCGGGTGGTCGTGCCCGCGGGTGAGCGCGTGGTGGAGGCGGTGCGGGTCGTCGGCGACCGGCTGCTGGTGCGCGATCTCGACGGTGGCGTCCATCGGGTACGGCATGCGCCCCTGTCCGGCGGTGAGCCCGCCGACCTCCCGCTGCCGGTGGAGGGCGCCATCTGGGAGTTGACCACCCACCCGGAACGGCCCGAGGCCCTGCTGCTGGCTGCCGGTTGGACAGACGCGCCGCGGCTCTACCGCTACGACCGCGAAACCCTCGAGGACACCGGGCTGGCGCCCCGCTCACCGGTCGACTTCGGCGACGTGCACGCCCGCACCCTGCATGTGCCCGCGAGGGACGGAACACAGATCCCGCTCACCGTCATCCACCACAAGGACCTGGTGCTGGACGGCGACAACCCGGTCCTGCTCACCGGCTATGGCTCCCATGGCATGTCCGAGCTGCCTGAGTTCCGTCCGGAGATGCTCGCCTGGTACGAGCGCGGCGGCGTCTACGCCGTGGCGCACCTGCGCGGTGGCGGCGCCTATGGCCGGGAGTGGCACGAGGCCGGGCGTGGCCTGCGCAAGGAGGCCACCATCACGGACTTCATCGACTGCGCCGAGCACCTCATCGCCCTGGGCTACGCCCGGCAGGGACGGCTGGCGGGTGAGGGTGTCAGCGCCGGCGGCATCCCCACTGGCGGCGCGCTGGTGCGTCGGCCGGAGCTGTGGGCTGCCATGGCGATGCAGGTGCCGACGGTCAACGCCACACGGACCGAGTTCAGCGAGAACGGGCCGATCAACGTGCCGGAGTTCGGCAGCGTCACCACTGAGGACGGCCTGCGCGGTCTGCTGATCGCCGATGCCTACCTGCGGGTCGAGGACCGCGTGCCGTACCCGGCGGTGCTGCTGACCACCGGACGGCGCGACGCGCGGGTGCCGCCGTGGCAGCCGGCGAAGCTGGCCGCCCGCCTGCAGGCGGCCAGCGCCTCCGGCCGGCCGGTGCTGCTGCGTGTTGAGGAGCACGGCGGTCACGGCGCCGGCTCGACCCGAGAGCAGGAATATGCCCTGCTCGCTGATGTGCTGGCCTTCCTGTTGCACGCTTTCGAGGCGTCACGATGAGTACGACTGAGCAGCGGGCCCTTCGTCATGTCGCGTCGCTGTCGTCCGGCGGGCCGCTCGATCCCGGCCTGCGGGTGACGCCCCCGAAGTGACCGCATGGTGTCGCCGTGCCGTCGCTGAGTACCTCGTGCCCGCCCCCGACCCGGTCGCGGCTGGCATCGACGGGTCCGGTGCACCGCGCAGCAGGAGCAGACGGGCCTGTGCGGTGTCGGTCGGGGCATCGAGCGCTCTCCTCAGCGAGTTGTGGCCGGTCAGTGGCGTCGGCGGCCTGGGTCGTGTTCGGCGAGCGCGGCGGCGACGGCATCGGTGCTGGGCTGGACGTAGATGCCGAGGGAGCGTAGGTTCCGGTGGCCGGACAGGGCCATGAGCATGGAGGATGACCAGCCGTCCTCGCCCAGGTGGGTCAGCCGGGAGTGGCGCAGCTGGTGGAGGGTGTAGCCGGCACCGGTTGGATCGATGTTCTTGGTGGCCTGCTTGAACAGGTACTCAGCACGCTCATAGGACAGGCGGGCGCGTCCGGTGAGCGGGCACAAGTCGACGGCCGCCGGAGTGCGGGCCGGGCCTGGGCGCCGGTCGGTGAGGAAGACCGGCCCGCGGGTGTGGCCGCAGAGCAGGCGGGGCAGCAACCGAGCGGTGCCGGCCTGCCACAAGATCCAGTCGGTGGCGCCGCCTTTGCGCCGCACGCGGCCTCGTTTGGCAGGCCGCCCGCCAGGCCGGCCCTCGAGGTGGCTGCCCCTGTCAGCTACGACCGCAGCGAGTTCATGCTTCACCTGTTCGCCAAGAGATCTGGGAGTCGCCGCGCTCGGCGCGACCCGAGGCGACCCGCCATGACCGGCAGGGGACGGACGCCGGCCACCGCCGGAGCCATGTCCGCGCTCCACCGTGACGGCTACCTCATCCTGCCCGACCTGCTCACCCCAGACACCTGCAGCCGCATCCGCGCCGAGGCCGGCCGGTTCGTCGACCGGACGAGCGTTCGGCGAGGCGCCGGGCGGCTTGCTACGTGATGGTGAAAGCGCCGCTCGGTCCAGCGAACTCCAGGACGCGGCGGACTCTGCCGCTCACGTGCGCCAGTTCCATGATCGCACCCGTGCCAGTGGCCTTGTCCTGAGCCTCCAACAGTGCTTCCAACCCGTTCGAGTCGCAGAAGGGTGTGTCGAACGTGTGGCAGACCGAGTCAGCCGCCTGCCCGATGCGGGATGAGTGCGCCCGCGGCGATTCCTCAAACCGCCCTGGTGCACACCTTGCCCGTTGCGCCTGCGCGCGCCGCCCTGACCGAGGCGGGTGCCACGCAAGCCCGCGCCGGTATACCGTCCGGGGCGTAAACTTGGTCGGAGTAAATGATCCCGGTTCCCTTGTCGCCGCCGGAGTACTGGGTGAGAACCTTGTCCGAAACCTTGGCCACCGCCTTCTCCAGGGTCCGCTCCACCCAGACGTTGTAGCTGTTGCCCTGACCCTGCATGACAAAGCGCGCCCAGTTGACCTGGCAGCTCGGCCGACCGTTGATCAGCTGGCCGGGTCCATAACGCAGTTCGACGTATCCGCCGAAGGCGCGGACGCGGACCGGTTCGCCTCCGGCCACTACCGTGTAGGCGTTCCTGGTGCAGGTGGTGGCGGCCGGATCCCTGCCGTCGCAGTCCCCGCCGAAGCAGGGGCGGGCTGCCGCGCGGACGTCCCCCAGATCTCGTCCCGCATGCCCCGACCCGGGATCGTCCGTGGCCCCGCTCGCCCCCGTGACGGGCAGGAGGGCCAACGGTACGGCCAAGACCAGGGCGCGCAGGGCGTGCGTGCATCTCGATGGGCTCATCGATACCTCCCGGGGTGCCGTCGATCGGCTCGTCACCCTTGATTGTGGGAGGTCAGGGCTGGTTCGTCTGTCGTGCGACGTGTCGTGTGATGAGAGAGGGTCAAACCTCCGGCGGCAGCGGGATGCGTACCGTCACGTGCGTGCCCTCCCCCTGCACGGACTCGACTTCGGCGCGGCCGCCGGCCGCGCGCGCCCGTTCCACGATCGAGCGGGCGATGCCCAGCCCCGCTGTGCGCGCGCCGGGGTCGAAGCCGATCCCATGGTCCAGCACGCTCAGCGTCACCGTTCCTGAACGGTATTCGGCCCGTACCACGGCGTGAGGTACTCCGGCGTGCTTGCGCACGTTCGTCAGCGCCTCGCGCAGCACGCCTGCCAGCGCCTCCACGATGTCTGCCGGGATGCGGCCGCGTTCGGGCGCCGAGCGCAGCCTGCCCGCGTTGAACTCCACCTGCAGTCCCTCAGCCACCGCCGACCGCACCGCCTCCTCCAGGGCGGCCAGCGCGTCACCGCCCGTTTCGCGGTCGTCGCCGCGCAGGTAGGCCCGCAGCCACTGCGACTCGGCGGCCACCCGCGCCCGCACCTCCTGGTCGGGGATCCAGCTGTCCCGAACCAGGGCCTCCAGCGTCTGCAGTACGCGGTCGTGCAGGAGCCGGGCGGTCCTGCCACGCTCCCGCTCCCGCGAGAGCTGCGCGGAACGCTCCAGCTCGGCGGCGCGGGCGACCTCGAGGGCGCGGGCGTTGCGCATGAGGACGCGGGTCACGTACGAGGCCATGAACGCGTTGGCGGCAAGGCCCGCGACGTGCGGCAGCGCCGCCCACCACACGTGACCGGCCAGCAGGTAGCCCAGCGTCAGCGCTCCGCCCAGCGCCACCGTCCAAGCCGCCGCTGCGGCCACGGTGCGGAAGGAAACGCCGATCATGATGGCAGTGAGCAGCGCGTACGGCAGCACGATGCCGGGCCAGCCGTTGGTGACCCGGTCACCCGCGTACCAGCCGATCAACGGTAGTGCCACCACGACGAGCGCCAGGTCGAGGCCGCGCAGCGCGACTCCCGGGAGTTCGCCACGCGTGGCACAGAGCACACAGACGGCCGTGCCCGTCAAGGCCAGTACCCCCAGCAGGGCCGGCAGTGGCCAGATGAGCAGCCACCGGCCGTCGCCGAGCAACTCGATGGCGCCGCACAACACCACCGCGCCGACGCGCACGACGACCATCGTGACGGCGCGCAGCCGCTCGATGTCAGCCACCGCCGACCGGTCCGGGGCGGCGGAGGTCATGGGCGCTCGCGGCGTTCGAGCCGGTTGAGCGCCGCACGGGTGAGCTCGGCCTTGTTGCCCACCTGCAGTTTGGCTCTGACGCGCTCCACGTAGGTGTCCACGGTCGTCTTGCTGACGCCCATCCGTCGCGCGACCTGTGCGTGCGTGAACCCCTGTGCGATGAGCGAGAGCGTCTCCTGCTCCCGCGCCGACAACTGCGGCCGTTCAGGCCCGGACGCGGGCGGGGCCGGGGAGTCCAGCTCGCTCTGCACGATGTCGGCCAGCCCAGCCGAAAGGTAGAAGCCGCCAGTGGCCACCGTACGCACAGCGGCGACCACCTGATCCGTCGGGGCGTCCTTGGTGACATATCCGTTGGCGCCGGAGCGGATGGCGGCCAGCACGTCGACGGGCCGGCCTGACGCCGACACGACCAGCACCCGGGTGACCGCCGACAGCTCTCGCACCGCCGCCACACACGGCTCCCCCGCAGCCAGGTAGAGGTCGAGGATCAGCACGTCGTGGTCGGCCTCGCCCTCCCGCAGGTCGCCGATCGAGACGCCGCTGAGGACGACTTTCATGTCGTCGTGGCGGTGCAGGAGATACTCCAGCCCGTGCCGGATCAGCTCGTGGTCGTCGATCACGGCGATCCGAATCACGTCCTGCTCCGTAGCGGGGGGAGTGCGCGGTGGCATATCAACAACGGTGAGCACCCGCAGGGCCATGCGGCAAGTCCCGCAAAGGCACCACAGACCAATGGTAGATCCATGGGCGCTGGGAGCAATGCATGAGATCCGTGGACCGCCGGAAGGCCGGGGATGATCCGCTCAGCCATGCTCGGCGCGGGTTGGTAAGGCACCCGCCGATCCGGGCTTTCGGGAGAGGACTCCCACGTTCGTCCGCGCAATGAGGTTGTCGTCGGCGTGGACGGCTCATCCGGCGCCGAGGCCGCCATGGAATTCGCCTTCGATGGGGCCTCCCTACGCGGCGCCGAACTGTACGCGGTCCACTCCTGGAACCCAGTGGGCGGCGGCGGTCGCGGACTTCCGAGACCGCTTTCCAGGAGTCAAGCTGGTCTGCGGGCATCCTGTCGACGTGCTGCTGAGGGCGTCCGCGGAGGCCGGTCTGCTGGTGGTGGGGTCTCGTGGGCACGGCCCCGCCGCCGTGGCGGACAAAACCTGATCTTCGACTGGCTAACCGTCAGGCTTGCGGCGGCGCCACCGTGCGCACGCCTCCGCCCAGGAGGCGTCCCACGCCGCGTACCGGCCTCTGTCAAGCGACCAGCTGAAGATCCGGAACGCCGACATCAGCGTGACCGCCGATCCCGCGACGACCAGGAAGGCCGTGGCCGCGGCGCTCGTCAGCGTTTCCGCGTGGCTCGTCGCGGGCCTGGTCAACTCGCCGCGAGCGTCGATCCATACCTTCACGGACGTACCCGCTCTGGTGCCCGCGGGGACGGC